>NZ_JBRIQO010000007.1:0-337963 GCF_052983175.1 Streptosporangium sp. G12
CTTCAAGATCCGCGTCTGCGAGGGCACCGACAAGTTCGACGACTGCGGCCGCTGGGGCGACGCCTTCTAACCCCCTCCCGCACACCGACCCGACACCGACCCGATCGGTCTCCCCCGCTCGAACCCGGCCGGCTCCCCAGGGGGCCGGCTTCGTGCTGTCCGGGGATTCGTGCCGCGCGAGGACGTCGGCCGCCGGCCCGGGGCGATCGGGGACTGCGCGGAGACGTCGGCCGCCGGCCGGAAACGATCGGGGACGAGGGCCCCGCGCACCGGTCCGCCCGGTGCGCGTCAGGGCACGGCCACCTGGTCGACGAGCGATCTGGCCTCCTCGGGCGTCAGGTCGCCGCCGTGTTCGAAGCAGGACGCGAAGTCGTCCCCACCCAGCGCGTCGCGTGCTCTCGCCGTGATCCTGTCGATGTCACCGCGCTCGGCGGGCGCCGGGGGCATCGCCGTCGCCAGGCGGGCCGAGGCCGCCGCTCCCAGTAACAGGGCGGCGTGGCCGTGCTCCCCGGCGAGGGACAGCGCCCCGGCCAGGCCCTCCATGGCGCGTATCACGTCACGGAAGGCGTCGAGCTCCCGGGCGACGGCGAAGCTCTCCAGGTGCATGGCCCGTGCCGTCGCGGCGTCGCCGCGCTCCTCGAAGACGAAACCGAGCTCGACCAGGATCATCGGCAGGTGCACGAGGTGGTCCGTCTCGCCGCCCTCCCGCTTCGGGGTCCACTCCAGGATGTTGCGCAGGTGCGTCTCCGCGAGGTCGAGCCCGCCCGCCCTCCTGGCGGCGTAGGCGAGCACCGTCTCGGCGAAGATCTGCCTGGCCTGGTGGCCCTGTTCCGCGGCCAGCCGCGCCGCCCGCTCGCCCGACTCCCGGGTCCCGGTCGGCCACCGCGCCGTCGAGCGCGGCGCGGAGATTGGCGGCCTCCGCGTCGAGGCGGCGCAGCCACCGCCGCTGGTCGTGCCCGTACAGGTGCCGCTCGGCCTCCTCGGCGAGCTCGGTGTAGTAGCGCCGGTGACGCCGCCGCAGCGGCTCGAACTCACCCGCCTCGTGGACGCGTTCGACGCAGTAGGCGGTCACGGACTCCAGAAGGCGGTAGCGGGGGCCGTCGGCGGTGTGGGTGACGGTGACCAGGGAGCGGTCGAGCAGGCGTGCCAGCAGGTCGAGCACGTCGGCGGACGGGAGGTCGTCCGCGCCGCAGACGGCCTCGGCGGCGGACAGGGTGCAGCCACCGGCGTGGACGGCGAGGCGGCGCAGGGCGAGGCGCTCGGGACCGGTCAGGAGATCCCAGCTCCAGTCGATCATCGCGTGCAGCGTCCGCTGGCGGGGCGGGGCACCGCGATGCCCGGTGGCCAGGAGACGGAAACGGTCGTCCAGGCGGTCGACGAGGCCGTGCACGCCCAGCGCGCGCACCCTGGTGGCGGCCAGCTCCAGGGCCAGCGGGATGCCGTCCAGGCGGCGGCAGAGCGTGGCGACCGCCGGGGCGGTGTCCGCGTCGAGGGTGAACCCGCGGGTCGTCGCGCGGGCGCGGGTGACGAACAGCCGTACCGAGCCGGTCCGTTCCAGCGCGTCGAGGTCGGCGTCGGCGTCCGGCGTCTCCAGGGGCGGGACGTTCCAGACCACCTCACCGGTCAGGGCGAGGGGCTCCTGGCTGGTGGCCAGGACGCGCAGGCCGGGAACGGCTCGCAAGAGGAGTTCCGCCAGTTCGGCGACGGGCTCGACGAGATGCTCGCAGTTGTCGAGCACCAGCAGCAGCCGCCGGGGACGGAGCGCGCCGACCAGCCGGTCCACGGGCTCCCCCGGACCGGCGCTGTCGTGGATGTCCAGCACCGTCGCGACCGCGTCGACCAGCGAGTCCGTCGTCGGAGCGCCCGCCCGGTCGAGCGCGGCCAGCTCGACCAGCCACACGCCGTCGGGGAAGGCGTCCGTCAGCCGCCACGCGGTCTCGACGGCGAGGCGGGTCTTGCCCACCCCGCCGGGACCGGTGAGGGTCACCAGGCGGTCGGCGCGCAGCAGGGCGTCGATCTCGGCGATCGCGTCGTCCCTGCCGACCATGCCGGTGAGGGGCGCGGGCAGGTTCGTGGCGGGCCTGGCGGGGGGAGAGGCCGGTACGGCGGGCGGGTCGAGTGCCGGATCCCGGGCGAGGATCGCCCGGTGCAGGGCGATCAGCTCGGCACCCGGGTCGAGGCCGAGCTCGTCGGCGAGATGGGCGCGGAGCTCCTCGTAGCCGTGGAGCGCCTCGGTCTGCCGTCCGGAACGGTAGAGGGCGAGCATGTGGGCGGCGCGCAGCCTCTCCCTGAGGGGGTGCCGGGCCGGCAGGTCGCCCAGCTCGGCCGCGAGCCGGGTGTGCTCGCCGAGGGCGAGGCGGGCCTCGGCGTGGTCCTCGTGGGCGGTGAGCCGCTGCTCGTGCAGGTGGGTGATCATCGCTTGGGCGAAGGGCTCGTCGGTGAAGTCGGCCAGCGCGGGACCGCGCCACAGGGCGACGCGTCGGCCAGCAGCGCCGCCCTGGCGCGCGGGTCGCCGGTCCGCCCCGCCTCGGCGGTCAGGGAGAGGAACCGCCGCGCGTCGACCGCGTCGGCGTCGACGCGCAGCACGTATCCCGGAGGGGGCGACACCACCAGCTTCCTGGCGCCGGGCTCGGCGTCCTCCAGGGTTCGGCGCAGCTGCGAGACCTTGGCCGACAGCGCCCCCGCCGGGTTGCCCGGCAGGTCCTCGCCCCACAGGTCGTCGACCAGCCGATCGGCGGGCACCGGGCGCCCCTCGTGGATGAGCAGGTCGGCGAGGAGGGCGCGAACCTTCAGCCCGGGGACGGCGACAGGCCTGCCGTCCGTCGTCCACACCGCCAGCGGTCCCAGCACCCCGAAACGCATGGACGCCACCATAACGCGGCACGGCGTCGCGAGGCCGGGCCGTACGCGTCTGCCGAGGCCTCCGTGCGAGAGGACCGGACCCATGCCGTACGGCCAGATTCGGGTGGTGACCGGAAGCCGAGCGTAAACATGCCGTAAACGCCCTTCGGCAGGGTGGGACACATCACGGAGGAGCGAAGGAGGCCGGGGATGTCGAAGACGCAGGACGGCGACCGGTTGCGGGTGGCGGTCATCGTCGGCAGCACCCGCAACGGCCGGTTCGGTCCCACGGTCGCGGCCTGGTTCGCGGGGCGGGCTCGCAGGCGGGTGGATCTGGAGATCGACCTGATCGATCTGGCCGACGCCGCCCTGCCGCAGACGCTCACGGACCAGGACGAGGCGCTGCCCGCGCCGGTGGTCGCGCTGGCGCCGCGCCTGGCGGGTGCCGACGCGTTCGTGGTGGTGACTCCCGAGTACAACCGGAGCTTCCCGGCTCCGCTCAAGAACGCCATCGACTGGTTCCACCGGGAGTGGCAGGCCAAGCCGGTCGCGGTCGTCTCCTACGGCAACGACTCCGGCGGCCTGCTCGCCGCCGCGCAGCTGCGCGAGGTGTTCGCGGAGCTGCACGCGGTGGCCATCCGCGACGGTGTCGCGCTGCCCCGCTACTGGGAGCGGTTCGCCCCCGACGGCAGCTGGCCCCGGGCGAACGCGGAGTGCGACGCCACCGTCAAGACCACCCTGGACCAGCTGACATGGTGGGCCCGCGCGCTGCGCGAGGCCAGGGCCGCACACCCCTATGAGGCCTGAGTACGGGAACGCGGCTCGGGATCGGCCATCATGTCCGGGTCCTGGGTGAGGCGGCCCACCGGGCACCCCGCGGGGCGTCCCGCTCCCGGCCCGGATAGGCGCTGATCCGCTCCAGCGGAGTCCCGGAGGCGGAGAACTCCGCCTCCGCACGGGCGCGCAGGTCGTCGGCGCTGCGGGCGATCGCGGCCGGCGTCGGGTCGGGTCGGCTCCCGCCGGGCACGGCCCCGGGCTTGGCGAAAGAGCGAGGGGTGACAAGCTCACCCAAGTGCGCCGCTACGGCAGGGCGGGCACAGCCGGCGCGGTGTTGGTCCAGCCGGCCTCGAGCATGGTCCGGGTGCGGGTCTCGTTGAGGGACAGCTTGCCACTGATCTTGGTCGTCTGGCTCTCGGACAGCAGAAGCATCGTGCCGGTGTCCACGATCAAGTAGGTCGTGTCCTTGATCGTCAGTCCGTCTTTCTGAACGGCCTTCGGGTGGTCGATCGACAGGGCCGCGCCGGCTCTGCCCATGCTGTCCTTGGACTCTCCCCGCGAACGGACAGCGGGCATCGTCAGCAAGGCCTGGTAGGCCGCGGCGCGGACGTTCTTGGGCGCCGGAAGCTGAGAGAGCATCCCCGGCAGCGCCCCGGTGACGTACTGGTCCACGTCGTTCTGCTTGACCCGTTGGACCCGCGCGGCCTCGGAGAGCCAGGACTTCAACACGTTCGGGTCCGCGGGCAGTCGCTGGACCTCGTCGTATGTCAGCCGCTGCCCGGCCAGAAAGAACTTGTCGTCGTTGCCACGTACGGGCCCGACGTGGCCCTTGTCCGGCTCGGTCGACAGCTTCACGACCTGGCCGTCGGCCGTGCGGGTCCACTTGGCCGGCGAGCCGTCGCGGCGCCACGCCTTCCGGTCCGCCGCGCTCTTCGGGTACGCCCCCGCCTTCCGGTATCCGAACCAGGCCTTGCCGTCGGGCGCGGTCCACGTCTCGCTGAGCCTCTGCTCCACCACCCAGTAGCGATTCGCGCCGCTGCCCATCTGGCGGGGACCGGTGTGCTGGGTCAGCACCCTCGTATGCCAGTAGGCGCCTTCCGGCGGAGCCGACTCGGTGGCCGCGAGCCGTGTCTCCGGTGCCTTCATGACGCTCGGCAGGCCCAGCAGGGCGACGGCGCCCACGGCGGCGGCCAGGCCGGTGCCGACGGCGATCAGCGGCCGGACCGGTGCGGTCGCGAGCTTCATGTGTTTCCTCCAAAGGTTCGAAGTGATGTCCCCCAATACGCCTGAGCGCCTCACAAGGTTGCCTGCGACCCCCGGGCAACTGTTGGAGGATGCGAGGCGTATTAGGAGGCGTGAAACGGGACAGACAGACGTGAGCGGCGCGGAGCACGACTTCGGCGCATTTGTAGCCGCAAGGGCCTCCACCCTGCTGCGGGTCGCCTACCTCGCCTGCGGGAACGAGGCGGAGGCAGAGGACCTGCTGCAGACGGCGCTGGAGCGTACCTACAGGAACTGGGACAGGGTGCGGCACGACAGCCCCGAGCCCTACGTGCGCCGCGTCATCATCAACACCGCCATCAGCCGGGCCCGCCGCCGGGCAATCCTGAGCATCATCCCGATGCGCATCCTGCCGGAGAGGGCGGCGCGTTCGACCAACGTCGATCTGCGCCACCTGCTCATGGACGCGCTGCGTGGCCTGCCTCCCCGGCAGCGCGCGGTGGTGGTCCTGCGGTACTGGGAGGACCTCAGCGAGGCGCAGACCGCGGAAGTGCTCGGCTGCACGGTCGGCACGGTGAAAAGTCAGACGTCGAAGGCGATGGCCAAGCTGCGTGCAGCGCTCGGCGAGGCATCCGTGGAAGGAGTGATCGACAATGCTCACGCTTGAGGAACGCCTCCGCCAGGTCATGGCGGACGAGACCGCGAGGCTGCACGCCGCGCCCGACTTGGCGGACCGGGTCATCCGGTCCACGAGGCGGACGAGGACGCGGGGCAGGGTCGCGGCCCTGGCCACGTCGGTGGCCGTCCTCGCGGCAGGCCCCCTCTACCTGACGGTGGCCCCGGGCGCCACGCAGACGCCCGCTGTGTCGGAGACGCCGGCCGTCTCCGAGACGCAGGGGCCGCCCGCCATCGACGACACCCCGCCCGTGCCGTCCGCCCCCCCCAGCCTCGGGGACCTGGGCGACGGGAAGACGCTCAAGCACCTCAAGGTGGGTTACCTGCCCGAGGGCCTGCAGTGGAGCCACTGGTCGGTGGACCACGGCGACAGCTACTCGACCTCGTGGAACTTCGACGGCGACAAGCACGGCTTCTACTGCGTGCAGATCTTCGTGTACGAGGGTGAGGCCGTCCAGGAGGTCGACGACCGTGTGCAGTGGCACCGCGACGAGGGGGAGGGCGAAGAGGTGACCGTCGGCGACCGGACCGGCTATTCGGTCATCGCAAACGTCGGCGAGGACGGCATGAAGGGCACCCCCACGCTCATCCTGAACATGGGGGAGCAGCGGCGGGCCGAGATCATGTTCAGCCCCACGTACGCGAAGGAATTCCCCAACGCCAAGGCCGTCGACCGCGAGCTGACCAAGATCGCCGAAGGTCTCACCGCCGACGACTAGAACCCTCTCTCTGCTCACTGTGTGACATGCCAATCACAATGGGTGGCAGCGCTGCGGGTATGCAGTGCTGTCACGCGAGCGGAAGGTCGGGTCGGCTGGACGCCGGGCCGGCCACCGGTAGCTCCGACAAGACAGTGCGACTACGGCGACTGTGAAGGCCCGTCGCCCGGCCCGTACACCAAAGGAATACAACGCTCAGTGATTCCTGAAGAGTTGCGGGGCGAGCATTCAAGCTCGGTACCCCCACCTCAAGTGACCACGGGTGATCAGAGTGGTGTTCCGTAAGGGGATCCCTCAACGGAACACCACTCAAGCCGGATAGACCCCCAGGTCGGCGTGTTCCGTATAGGTGTTCCGCGAACTGTTCCGGTGAAGGTCCCCTATTCGGAACACTTGAACGCGTGAACGGAGCCCGTGTCGGCTACGCCCGCTGCTCCACCGACGAACAAGGTGTGATCATCCAGACCGAGCCGCTCCTGGCCCCCGGCGTGCCGCAAGACCGGATCCACCTCGACCGCGGGTTCTCCGGCACCACCCGCCGCAACCGCGCCGGCCTGGACCAGGCTCCGGCCGCCGTGTGGGACGGCGGCGTCTTCACCGCTCCGCGCGGCGACGGCAGTGACGAGCTCGGCGTCGGTGCTGTCCACGGTGACATCGGGGGGCTCGCGCCGCCGGAAAGGGAACGGTCTCACGGTGTGTCTATCGCACGGCCCGCACGCGCCGGTTCACCTAGGTCAGCACTTTCGCGATTTGGCCCCTGGAGAAGCCCTCTCCCGAGCCCCCGCCGCTCCGCGATCCCGCGGGCCCGGCGTGCAGCACACCATATGGAACGCGGCCTCAGCCACGAACGCACCATGGACGGCCTCGCCGCCGCGGACGCCCAGGGACGCTACGGCGGCGGGCCTCCCGCCGTCGCCGACGACACCCTGGCCATCGCACGCGCCTGCCAGGCCCGTGGGCCCGGTTTCCCGCCCCGGCTCGTCCCCGTCCGCGGACGTTCATGGGCCGCGGACAAGCGATCTGGCGGTTCGGGCGGGTCGGAGTGGGTTCAGGCGTACCGGGCGTGAGACGGGTCTCGCAAGGGCGGGCAAAGGCATGTCCAAGCGATCCGTGTCGTGGCCCCCAACCGGTGCCGCAGCGTGTCTGCTGTCCAGCAGTAATGGCACTGCTTACCTGGAGGGTCGGAGATGAGGAAGTTGCTTCATGCCGGCGTGCTCGCGCTCGGCGTGCTCGCAGCCGGATGCGGCGGCGCCGACGACGGGAGCACGACCGAGCCGATGGTCGCGGACCAGGTCAAGGCGTCGCCCACCTCGCCAGAAACCCCCACCTCGTCCTCGCCGGCGACCAGGGCCAAGGTCGAGCTGGGAGAGACGAGTATCGGAAAGGTCCTGGTCGGAGAGGGAGGACGCACGCTCTACCTCTTCGAGAAGGACAAGGACGGGAAGTCGTCGTGTTCCGACGCCTGCGCGCGGGCGTGGCCGCCGTACGTCACGGACGGGAAGCCCGAAGCGGGCCAGGGCGTCAAGGAGGACCTGCTCGACACCACCGAGCGGGACGACGGCACGACGCAGGTGACCTACAACCGCCATCCCCTCTACTACTTCGCCAAGGACACCAAGGCCGGTGACGTCAAGGGGCACGACGTCGACGGCTTCGGCGACGAGTGGTACGCGGTCGACGCGGACGGGAAGAAGGCGCGCGACTGAGCCGGACCGAAGGAATGTGAACGAGCGCAACTCGGGGGGACGTGAACGAGCGCGTCCATGAGGCCGGATCCCCGGACCTCCGGGAACCCGGGAACCCGGGAGTCCGGGCCGGAGGCGGCGGGCACGGCGTGCCGGCCCGCGACGCGGGCGAGCCCGCCGGCGAGACCGTGAGGATCGCCCCGCCCGGGGCGCGAAACGTGAAGGGCCCGCCGTCGCCCCGGCGGGCCCTTCACGTTTCGCGCCCGCGCCTTCGTGGAGTTCTCCGCCCGCGCCTTCGCGAGTTCTTCGCCGGTCGAGGCCGGTCGAGGCGCGGTCACCCCGTCAGGTGGACTCCCGGACGACGAGCTCCGTGGGCAGGATCGTCGACGACACGGGACCGCCGTCGATCTGGCGGAGAAGCAGGCGCACCGCCGCCCGCGCCTGGTCCTCCCGGGGCGCGCGCACCGTGGTGAGCGCGGGCACGGCGTAGGAGGCGGCCTCGATGTCGTCGAATCCCGCGATCGCGACGTCGTCCGGCACCCGCCGCCCCGACTCGCTCAGCACCCGCAGGGCACCGATCGCCATCAGGTCGCCGGCCGCGAAGACCGCGTCGAGCGCCGGGTCGTCGCGCAGGAGCTGGCGCATCGCGTCCGCGCCCGAGGCGAGGGTGAGATCGCCGACGGCGATGATCGACCGGTGCCCGGTGTCGCGCAGGGCCTCGCGGTAGCCCCTGAGCCGGTCCTGCGCGGCGACCGCGTCCGGGGGCCCGGCGATCGCGGCGATCCGCCGCCGTCCCCTGGCGAGCAGGTGCGCGACCGCCGAGGCGGCGCCGCCCGCGTTGTCGACGTCGGCGTACGCGGCGTGCGTCGCCACCGCGGGCCTGCCCAGTGACACGACCGGGATGCCCGTACGGGCCAGCGCGGCGGGCAGCGGGTCGGTGCCCTGCGTCGATACGAGCACCACCCCGTCCACGTGCCCCGAGGCGGCGTACTGCTCCACCCGGAGCCGGCCGGCCGTCGAGTCGGCGAGCATGAGGGTGACGCGCTTGCCCGACTCCTCCAGCTCCCGGGTGGCCGAGCGGACGGTCGCCGAGAACAGCGGGTCGTCGGAGCGGACTCCGGAGGGGGAGCCCGAGACGACCAGCGCGATCGAGTCGGTGCGCCGGGTCACCAGGCTGCGGGCCGCCGAGTTGGGGACGTAGCCCAGCTCGTTGACGGCGTGCATGACGATCGCGCGGAACTCGTCGCTGACCGTGTCCTCACCGTTGATCACCCGGGAGACGGTCGACCTCGACACGCCCGCGCGGGCGGCGACCGCCTCCAGGGTGGGGCGCTTGGCGCGCTCGCGGCGCAGCCCGTTGTGCCGGATCACCTCGCGGTACCACAGCGCGCTGTCCTTGGGCAGCCGCCGCTGCGTCTCGAAGTCGACGTGCACGATCCCGAAGCGCTTGTGGTAGCCCTCGGCCCACTCGAAATTGTCCAGCAGCGACCACACCAGAAAGCCGCGCAGGTCGGCACCGGCCTCGATCGCGGCGTGCGCGGCCCTCAGGTGGCCCTCGAAGAAGGCGGTCCTGTCGGCGTCGTGCACGCGGTCGCCCGCCACCACGTCGTCGAACGCGGCGCCGTTCTCGGTGACGATCAGGCCGACCTCGGGGTAGTCGCGCGAGAGCCGCGTGAGCAGCTGGGAGAGCCCGGTCGGCACGATCGCCCAGCCCATCGCCGTCGTCGGGGCGTGGGTGCCGCTGAACCGGATGCCCTCGCTGCCGGGGTAGGCGGCATTGGCCGGCTCGCCCGGCTCGGACCGCACGACGCAGGGGGTGTAGTAGTTGATCCCGAGCAGGTCGATGGGCTGGTTGATCGTTTCGAGGTCGCCGTCGTGAATGTGGTCGGTCCCGCCCATGCGCTCCATGATGGCGAGCACCGGCTCGGGATGCTTCCCGCGCAGGACGGGGTCGAGGAACTGCCGGTTGATGAGGCAGTCGATCAGGTTCACCGCCTCGGCGTCCTCGGCGGACGGTACGAGGTCGGGGTCGCTCAGCTGGCCGGGCGTCATCACCGGCGTGAGGTTCAGGGTGAGGGCGATCTCGCGGGCGCCCGCGTCGCGCAGCACCCGGGCGCCCAGGCCGTGGGCCAGCAGGAGGTGGTGGGAGGCGCGGAAGGCCTCCGCCGCCGAGGCGCGGCCCGGCGCGTGGATGCCGATGCCGTACCCCAGCACCGCGGCCACCCACGGCTCGTTGACGGTCATCCACGTCCCGACGCGGTCGCCGAGCCGGTCGTACATGATTCGGGTGAAGTCGGCGAAGCGGTGGGCAGTGTCGCGGTTGGTCCACCCGCCCAGGTCCTCCAGCGCCTGGGGGAGGTCCCAGTGGTAGAGCGTCACGTAGGGCGTGATGTCGGCCGCCAGCAGCTCGTCCACCAGCCGGTCGTAGAAGTCGAGCCCGGCGGCGACGGCGGGCCCCGAGCCCGACGGCTGGATCCTGGGCCACGCCACCGAGAACCGGTAGGCCCCGAGGCCCAGCTCCGCCATCATGCGGACGTCGCCGGCGTAGCGGTGGTAGTGGTCGCAGGCCACGTCGCCGGTGTGGCCGTCGGCGGTCCTGCCCGGCGTGTGGGAGAAGGTGTCCCAGATCGACGGGCCACGCCCCCCGTCTCGCGCGGCGCCCTCGATCTGGTACGCGGCGGTGGCGGCCCCCCAGACGAAGCCCTCGGGAAAGGCCAGGGTCTCGCCCCGGGTCGAGATGGTCGTTGCGGTCATCCTTCGAAAACCCCCGTTGGTTCTCGCGACTGCCAGGACGCGCGAGGCGGTGGCGGGGTCGCCGTCGTCCCGGCCGGTGGAAGTGGCCTACCGACATCATGGGACGATCGCGGCCCGGCGTCGAGAGGATTTCCCGACCCGCGTGGGAACGCTCCCACCCTGCCCGCTTTCATGATCGACGAAACAGTAACCGATGCCACCGACAGCGGGCACGCCGTTCTCCGGGGCGAAGAGGACCTCCAGGAGGCCGTTCTCAGGCTCCGGGGAGTTTCAGCATGCGATCGAGCAACTGGCGGTGATGGGCCAGGAGGCGTCGCCGCGCCCGAGGGTCGGTGGAGACGGAGTGTTCCGCCTCGGCGATCGCCTCGCCGTGCAGGAACCCGTACACGCTCCAGATCAGCGTACGCAGAAACAGGCTCAGGTCCACCTGGTCGTCGATCAGCCCGGCCCTGGCGGCGGAGCGCATCGCGTCGCGGGTGAGGTTGATGAGAGGGATCGAGTAGATCTGCTCCAGGTCGGGAAGATCGGCGGCGTCGCCGAGCCAGCGGTGCATCCACAGCGCGGGGATCTGCGGATTGTCGAGGCAGAACTCCAGGTAGCGCTCGGAGAGTTCGTACATGACGGCGGCGAATTCCTCGGGGCCGGCGGCGGGGAGCGCGCTGAGCACGTCCTCCACGAGGGCCTGTTCCGCCCGGCCGGCGTGGTCGATGACGGCGAGGTAGAGATCGTGTTTGTCGCCGAACCGTTGCTGCACCCACGTCAGGTTCTGCCCGGCCGCCTCCGCTATCCCCTGCAGTGACGTGCCGTCGTGACCGAACGCCGCGAAGAGCCGCGCCGCGATGTCGATGACCGCTCGGCTCTGCGGGTCGTCGGCGGGAATCATGATTCGATTCAAGTCCTCCGCACGGGTGAAGACGCCCTGGCGTTGGTTTTGACCTGGTCAAACCTGTGTGCGCGATGCTCCGTCCCGCCCGCGCCGAGAGGCGTGGGGCTCGTGGGGCGGGAGACCGCGGGTCAGGACGGGAGGACGCTCAGCTCGCCCGACCCGGTCAGGGTGGTGATCCGCCGCGGGGCGGCCGGGTCGCGCCGCACCCCGACGCTCGCGTGCTCGGTGCCGGTCCGCACGTCGTAGCCCTCCTCGTACTCCTGGCCGTCCGGCACCCTGACCTTCACGTCCCCGGACGTTCTCACCACGGCGCTGACGTCGTCCGGCGGGGCCGCGAACCTCAGGTCGACGTCTCCCGTACCGGTCTCGACGTCGGTCCCGGCGGACCTGAGGCCGGTGCCGATCACGTTCCCCGTCTGCGCCCGCACCAGCAGCGCGCCCCCCGTGCCGTCCGCGACCACGTCGCCCATGGCGGTAGAGAGGCGCAGGTCGCCCTGGATCCCGCTCACCGAGACGTGTCCGAAGCGGCGGGACGCCGCCTCGACGTCGGTGTCCGCGGGCACGCCCAGGACGTAGTCGGCCTGGCAGGCGGGGCCGCCGGGACGGTCGCCGCCGGGGCAGCGGACGTCGAGCCGGAGCGTCCGCCCGTCCCACTCCTCGGTGACCACGGGCCGGTCCCGGGTCCACAGGAGCGTCCGTTCCAGGTCCAGCCGCTTCGCCGAGCCCGGCACGAACGAGATGTTGACGTGGCCGGTGGCCTCCACGACGATCTTCGGTGAGGTGAGCGCCCGGGACTGCAGCGCGGTCTCGGTGTGCGGGCGGACCATCGTGATCTCGGCCCACGCCGCCAGGGCGGTGAAGGCCACGGTGAGCGCGGTGAGCGTCCCACCGGCGGCCAGCCAGGCGGTGCGGGCGTTGTTTCGTGTCGGCATGCTCTCTCAAACCTTCAGGAATCGCAGGACGGCGAGCACCCGGCGGTGGTCCTTGTCGGCGCCGGAGAGGTCGAGCTTGGTGAAGATGTTGTTGATGTGCTTGCCGACCGCGCTCTCGGACACCACCAGGGCCTCGGCGATCCCGGTGTTGGAGCGGCCCTCCGCGATCAGCGCGAGCACCTCGTGCTCCCGGCGGGTCAGCCGGTCCAGCGGGTCGCTGTGCCGGCGCAGCAGCAGCTGGGCGACCACCTCGGGATCCAGGGCGGTGCCTCCGGCGGCGATCCGGCGCAGCGCGTCGAGGAACTCCTCGACGTCGGCCACCCGGTCCTTGAGCAGGTAGCCGATCCCGCTGGTGGCGGTGGACAGCAGCTGGGTGGCGTAGCGTTCCTCGACGTACTGGGAGAGCACGAGGATCGCGAGCGTCGGCCGCTGGCGGCGCAGGACGAGCGCCGCGCGCAGGCCCTCGTCGGTGTGCGAGGGGGGCATCCGGACGTCGGTGACGACGAGGTCGGGGACGTGCTCGTCCACGGCGCGCAGCAGCCCCTCCGCGTCGGACACGGCGGCCACGACCTCGATGCCCGCCGAGCCGAGCAGGCGGACGAGCCCCTCCCTCAGCAGGACGGAGTCCTCGGCGAGCACTACGCGCACGGCAGCTCCACTCTGATCGTCGTCGGCCCGCCGAGCGGGCTGTCGACGTACAGGATGCCGTCCACGGAGCCGACCCGGCGGGCCAGGCCGCGCAGGCCGGTCCCCCGGTCGGGATCGGCGCCGCCGCGGCCGTCGTCGCTGACGGCCACGTGGAGGCGGTCGTCGAGGCGGTGGACGGCGACCTCGGCGCCGAACGCCTCCGCGTGCTTGGTGATGTTGGTCAGCGCCTCGGACACGACGAAGAACGCCACCGCCTCGACCGTGGGGGAGACCCGCTCGAAGATGTCGACGTCCAGCCGTACGGGGAACGGCGCCCGCGCGGCCAGACCGGACAGCGCCGCGTCCAGGCCCTGGTCGTTGAGTACGGCCGGGTGCAGCCCCCGGACGAAGTCGCGCAGCTCCTTCAGGGCCTGCTTGGCCTCCTCGTGCGCCTGCACGATCACCTCGCGGGCGGGTTCCGGCAGGTCGGTGAGGGTGGCGCGGGCCATGCCCAGGTTCATCGCCAGCGACACCAGCCGCTGCTGGGTGCCGTCGTGCAGATCCCGCTCGATGCGGCGGCGCTCGGCGTCCGCGGCGTCGACCACCTCGGCGCGGCTCTCCCGCAACGTCTCGACCCGCTGGACCAGCTGGTCGCTCAGGCTGGGGCCGAGCAGGGCCTCGGCGGCGATCACGTCCAGTACGGCGAACCCGCGGGCGACCCAGGGGGCCGCGACGAACAGGGTCCCCGAGACGAGGACGAACGCCACGCTCGGCCAGCTCTCCTCCACCGCCCAGTACCGCACGGCGAGCGCGGCGGTGACCAGGCCGCCCGCCCACGCCCCGACGACCGAGACGGCACCGACCCCGCTGATCAGCGGGGTCAGCAGGTGGTACCCGAGCCGGCGCCAGGTGCTCCGCGTCCTGGCCTCCTGGAGCAGCCGCCTGAACGGGTTCATGCTCATGGGGCGGCGCGCGACCGGCGGGATGTCGATGTCGAGGAAGGCGGCGAACCGGGACCGCTGCGCCAGGGTGAGCAGCCGGACGACCCAGAAGAACAGCAGCAGCGCGATCACCGGGACCACCACGGTCCACATCAGCAGCAACGACGCCATCACCAGCGCCGCGATCACCGCCGTGCCCAGCAGGGCGATCGGCACGCCCGTCACCAGATGCGCGGTGCGGAGCCAGGCCCGCGCGGACCAGTGGGCGCTGATCCTCTCCCAGGGGGTGGTCATCTCGATGCCGGTCATGTGACCACCGTAAGGACCGCCACGGCCGGGGCACAGGGGCGAGGCATCCCGGAAAAAGGTGGGGTAAACCCCACCTTCACGGCCGGCCCGGAGTTCTCTTCACGGGGTACCCCCGGTGTCACAACCGTATGGTTCGCCCTCTTCGTAGGGTAAAGACATCATTTGCAGGCTTCACCTAACCTTGAGGAACGGGCTCCCGCGAGCATGTCGAACGGCATGGCGCGGGAGGGGCGACGGACCGGTCGCCTCCCGCTCGGGCCGTACCCCCGCACCCCCGCACCCCCGTGCCCCCGTGCCCCCGGCCTCCCCGTATCCCCATATCCCCGCCCTCT
Source organism: Streptosporangium sp. G12 (assembly GCF_052983175.1). Classification (NCBI taxonomy): domain Bacteria; kingdom Bacillati; phylum Actinomycetota; class Actinomycetes; order Streptosporangiales; family Streptosporangiaceae; genus Streptosporangium; species Streptosporangium sp. G12. The sequence continues at coordinate 14,700 of NZ_JBRIQO010000007.1, forward strand.
CCGCACTCCCAGGTCTACCCATGTTCCCCGTGCTCCCCGTACTCCCCGGCCTCTCCGGCGCCGCCGATCCTTCCCGGCTCCTCGTCGACGACCCGATGTCCGAGCCCCTGACCTACCCGGGCCGCCTCCCCTCGGGAGCCGGACTGCTGGCCGACGACCGTTTCCTGCCGATGTCCGAGGATGCCGGCGCCCTCGGCGACCGGCGGGTCCGGTCCGGCAGCCGGGTCGTGCGGCTCGCCGACCACCTGGCGAGCCTCGGCGCGGGGCCGATGGAGGCCCGCCACCCGGTGGTCGCGGTGGGGTCCAACGCCGCGCCGGGCCAGCTGCACCGCAAGTTCACCGCCGCCGGGATCCGGCCCGTCGTCCCGCTGACCCCGGCCACCGCGCACGGCGTCGCCCCGGGGGTGTCGGCGCACGTCAGCCGGAACGCCTACCTGCCCGCCGCGCCCGTCAGGGTGGCGGGGGCGTCACTCCTGTTCGTCGTGTGGGTGGACGACGCCCAGCTCGCCGCGCTGGACGCGACCGAGCCGAACTACCTCCGGCTCCCGCTGCCCCCGAACTCCTTTCCGGTGCGCCTCTCCTCGGGGGAGACCCTCCCGTCGTGCCACATCTACGCGGGCAGGCACGGATGCCTGGTGGACGAGGAGGGCGAGCCGCTGCGGCTCGCGCCCCAGCCGGAGCTGATCGGGCACCTGCTGGCGCGCTCCGCGAAGCTGCGGCGCCTGTTCGGGTGGACACCCGAGGAGTTCGTGACCAGGGCGCGGCGGGACGACGGGACGCGGGAGGCGGCCCACGCGCTGTTCCGGAGCGACGGGCTCGCCGACCCCGGAGCCGGGCTCGCCGGAGAGCTGTCACGCGTCCCAGACCGCGAACGGCACCGGCACTCCTGGCCGGAGGCCGCACCGACCGCTTCGGCTTTCAGGTAACCCCAATGGGGTTAGTCGTGGGTTATAAATAGAGGGAGACCTGAAAGCGGCCAACGAAGGGATCGTCTCCTTGAAGCGCGTGCTGCTGCTGGCGACCGGTGACGCCATCGCCCACTCCTACGCCCCGGGCCGCCCGGGAGTCGCGTCGGGGGCCGAACTGCTGAGGGCGCTCCCGCCCGGCACGATCGCGGCGGACGCGGTGGACGTGGTGGCCGAGGACGTGATGGCGGAGCCCAGCTGGGACATGTCGCCCTCGACCATGCTGGAACTGGCCCGCAGGGCGCGCTCGGCCATCCTGGATCGCGGATTCGACGGCGTCGTGATCACTCACGGCACCGACACGATCGAGGAGACGGCGTACCTCGTGGACCTCCTCGCGGGCCGGGCGGCGGAGCGCGGCACCATCGTGCTGACCGGCGCCGTCCGCTCCCTGGACGAGCTGTCCTCGGACGGCCCGCGCAACCTCGCCTCCTCGCTCGTGGTGGCCGCCGACGGCGCGCTGCGCGGTGCCGGGGCCGTCGTGTGCGTCAACGACGAGGTCCACGCGGCCCGCTGGGTCGCCAAGGTCGACGCCACGAGCGTCGCGGCGTTCTCGTCGGCCCCCTTCGCCGTGCTGGGCCGGGTGACCGGCGGCCGGGTCGAGACGCTGTCCGCCCCACCGCCCCGGCCGCCCGCGTTCGGAGGGGACCCGGCGTCGGACGTCGCCCTGATCAAGACCTATCCGGGGATCGAACCCGTGCTGCTCACCGCCGTCGTGGACGCCGGGGCCCAGGGCGTCGTGCTGGAGGCGACCGGCATGGGCAACGTGCCGGTCGGGCTCTTCGTGGCGATCGCCGAGCTGACGGAGTGGGGGATCCCGGTGGTCGTCGCGTCGAGGTGCCGTACCGGCGCGGTCCCGCTCGGCGAGATGCGCTTCGGCGCGGGGCTCGCCGCGAGTGTCGGTGCGATCGGAGCCCGGGGCCTGGCGCCCTCGAAGGCGCGGTGCGCGCTGATGGTCGCCCTCGGGACCGGCGGGATCGACGCCGTACGCGACTGGTTCGACAGGCTCTGACGCCGGTTCGGCAGGTCTGACGCGCCGTGAGGCGATGTGCGGATAGGTAAAAACCGCGAGAAGGGGAGTATCGCCGAGCTGTGCGGGCACGTCGGTGGAGTCCGTGATCCGGCGAAGGGCTGGGGAGGCCTTCGCCGGATCACCCCCTCCCCGCCCGGCGCCCGTCACGGGGTGCCGGGCCGCGGAGCGGCCGGACGGGCCGGAACGATCAGACGGGGATCGAGACCCCGAGGCCGCCGCGGGTCTCGGCGCCGTACCGCTCCTTCTCCCTGGCGATGTCGAGGGGCTTGATGCCGGAGCGCCCGTTCAGCACCTCCTCGGTGAGCAGGTCGGCGGGGACCAGCCAGGAGACCTCGAACTCCAGCCCGTCGGGGTCCTTGGCGTACAGGGCCTTGGTGGTGGAGTGGTCGGAGGCGCCGACGAGGGCGTCGAGCTCGCCGAGCTTGAGGGCGATCCGCTCCAGCTCCTGGAGGGTGTCGACCTCCCAGGCCAGGTGGTAGAGGCCGACGGCCGAGCGCCCGGCCTCCGAGGGACCCGCCTGCGCGCCGACCTCGAAGAGGCCCAGGTCGTGGTCGTTGCTGGACCCCGAGGCCTGGAGGAACGCGGCGCCCGGCATGCCCATGACCACCCTGAAGCCGAGTGCCTCCCGGTAGAAGGCGACGCTGCGCTCCACGTCGCGGACGAAGAGAACGGCGTGGTTGAGCCGCTGAACCGGCATGGTTCCTCCTAAAACTTGAACTCTCAAGTACATTACCCCCACTTTCTTGAGAGTTCAAGTAAGCTGGGCCCGTGACGCGATGGCTGGACGATGACGAGCAGCGCACCTGGCGTGCGTTCCTGGCCGCCTCGCAGCTCGTCCAGGAGGAGCTGGACCGGCAGCTGCAGCGCGACTCCGGCATGCCGCACGCCTACTACGCCGTGCTGGTGAAGCTCTCCGAGGCGCCCGGGCGCATGATGCGGATGAGCGAGCTGGCGGCGGAGGTCAACTCCTCGCAGAGCCGCCTGTCGCACGCGGTGAAGCGGCTGGAGGAGCGCGGCTGGGTGCGGCGCGAGCCGTGCGCCGCGGACAAGCGCGTGAGCTGGGCGATCCTCACCGACCAGGGCCTCGCGGTCCTCACCGCCGCCGCCCCCGGCCACGTCGAGGCGGTACGGCAGACCCTGTTCGACCGTCTCGACCCCGAGCAGCTCGTCCAGCTGGCCGAGATCTGCGCCGCCATCCTCGCCAGGCCCGGCCCCGGCCTTCCCTCCTGAGCCTGAGCGGGCCTTCCCGTCCGTGCCTGAGCGGCCTCGCCGCGGACGCGCCGGCGCCGCCCTTCCCTGGTGGCCACGGGCGACCGCAGGCACCCACGGGTGACCACGAAGGACACAGGGGTGTCCACGGGTCAGGTGGCCACGGACGGCTACTAGAGGTGGCTCCAGGGGTCGGCGATGACCCGGTGGATGACCTGCCCGGCGGCGCCCAGGGTCGCGGCGTCGCCGCCGAGCCGCGAGACGGTCAGTTCGGGGACGGCCCGGCGCATCACGCCCAGCCGGGAGGTCATCGTCTCGTGCGCCGGACCCCGGATCCACGGGAACAGCGGGGCGAAGACCCCGCCCAGCACGATGGTCCCCGGGTCCATCAGGTGCACCGCGGAGGTGAGGGCGACGCCGAGTGCCTGACCGGCGCGCTCGCAGGCCTCCAGGGAGTCCCGCTCGCCCGCGTGGAGGCGTGCCAGCAGCGTGGCCACGCCGTCGGGAACGCCGGCGAGCCCGGCGGCCCTCAGGAGCGCGTCCTGCCCGGCGTACTGCTCCAGGCAGCCCCGGCCGCCGCAGCGGCAGGCCGGGCCGTCGGGGGAGACGACCACGTGTCCCAGCTCCCCGGCGAGGCCGCGGGCGCCGCGGAACAGGGCGCCCCCGACCACCAGGCCCGCGCCGATGCCGATCTCCCCCGACACGTGCAGGAAGTCGCCGGGCACCGAGCCGAACCAGAGCTCGCCCAGGGCCGCGAGGTTGGCCTCGTTGTCCACCTCGACGGGGAAGTCCAGCAGGTCGGAGACGCGGACGTCGTGCCAGCCGAGGTTGGGGGCCGTGTGGACCAGCCCGCCGTCCACGGGGCCGGGCACCGCGAGGGTCGATCCGGCGATGGAGAGGCCTTCCCCGCGCGCTTCGTCCACAGCCCTGTGGGCGAGTTCTTCCAGGTGGGACAGGGTTTCCACAGGCGAGGACGTACGGTTGTCCACAGCCTGTGCATATCTGAGCCGCACCGCCAGGGTGAGGTCGACCACGCAGGCGGACAGGTAGTCGACGTTGATCTCCAGGCCGAGCGCGGCGACCCGCCGCCCGCTGAGCGCGACGGCCGTGCCGGGCCGTCCCCGCTCGCCGTCCCTGAGCGCGCCCGACTCGGTGACCATGCCCGCCTCGATCAGGTCGCCGACCATCTTCGACACCGTCGTCTTGGTCAGTCCGGTGATCTCGGCCAGCGCCGCCCGGGTGATCGGGCCGCTCCTGCGGACCTCGCCGAGGACCACACCGAGGTTGCGGGCGCGCATCGAATTGTGGCGTACGGCCTGTGTCATGGAGCACCCACCTCTTGACGATCCCACCACCTCGATCCATATTAAGTCCATAAAGTGGATTAAATCGGAGGAACGCAAATGAGCGCCTACACCCCCAAGCCCGAAGACCGCTTCACTTTCGGGTTGTGGACCGTCGGCTGGCAGGCCCGCGACCCCTTCGGGGACGCCTCGCGGGCCCCGCTGGACCCGGTGGAGAGCGTCCACCGGCTCGCCGAGCTCGGCGCGTACGGCGTCACCTTCCACGACGACGACCTGCTCGCCGTCGAGTCCGACCGTGACAGGGCCATCGCCAACTTCAAGAAGGCGCTGGCCGAGACCGGGCTCAAGGTCCCGATGGCCACCACGAACCTGTTCACCCACCCCGTCTTCAAGGACGGCGGGTTCACCAGCAACGACCGCGACGTCCGCCGCTACGCGCTGCGCAAGGTCATCCGCAACGTCGACCTGGCCGCCGAGCTCGGCGCGACCACCTACGTCTGCTGGGGCGGGCGCGAGGGAGCGGAGTCCGGGGCCGCCAAGGACATCAGGGCCGCGCTCAGCCGCTACAAGGAGGGCATGGACCTGCTCACCTCGTACGTGATCGAGCAGGGCTACGACATCAGGTTCGCCATCGAGCCCAAGCCGAACGAGCCCCGGGGCGACATCCTTCTCCCGACCATCGGTCACGCGCTCGCGTTCATCAACGAGTTGGAGCACTCCGAGCGCGTCGGCCTCAACCCCGAGGTGGGCCACGAGGAGATGGCCGGGCTCAACTTCGCGCACGGCATCGCGCAGGCGCTCTGGCACGGCAAGCTCTTCCACATCGACCTGAACGGCCAGCACGGCCCCCGCTACGACCAGGACCTGATCTTCGGTCACGGCGACGTGAAGAACGCCTTCTTCCTGGTCGACCTGCTGGAGAACGGCGGCTACGACGGCCCCAGGCACTTCGACTACAAGCCGCTGCGCACCGAGGACTCCGAGGACGTCTGGGTCTCCGCCGCGGCCAACATGCGCACGTACCTGATCCTGAAGGAGAAGGTCGCGGCGTTCCGCGCCGACCCCGAGGTCGCCGAGGCGCTCGCCGCGAGCAGGGTCGCCGAGCTCTCCGAGCCCACGCTCGCCCCCGGCGAGACGATCGCCGACCTGAACCGCGACGAGTTCGACCTCGACGCGGTGGCGGCGCGCGGCTTCCACTTCACGCGCCTCAACCAGCTCGCCATGGACTACCTCCTCGGAGTCCGCGGATGACGCTGGTGGCCGGGGTCGACTCGTCGACCCAGAGCTGCAAGGTGGTGATCAGGGACGCCCGTACGGGCGCCCTGGTCCGCCAGGGGCGCGCGACCCACCCCGAGGGCACCGAGGTCGACCCCGGAGCCTGGTGGGAGGCGCTCCAGGAGGCGATCGCGCGGGCGGGCGGGCTGGACGGCGTCGAGGCGATGAGCGTCGGCGCGCAGCAGCACGGCATGGTCTGCCTGGACGAGTCCGGCGAGGTCGTCAGGAAGGCGCTGCTGTGGAACGACACCCGTTCCGCCGGAGCCGCCGCCGACCTGGTGAAGGAGCTGGGCGGTCCCGAGGTCTGGGCCGAGGCGGTCGGCAGCGTGCCGGTCGCGTCGTTCACGGTGACCAAGCTCCGCTGGCTGGCCGAGCACGAGCCCGACTCCGCCCGTCGCACGGCGAGGGTGTGCCTGCCGCACGACTGGCTCACCTGGCGGCTGGGCGGGGAGTTCGTCACCGACAGGGGCGACGCGTCGGGTACCGGGTACTGGTCGCCCGCGACCGGGGCCTACCGGACCGACCTCCTCCGGACGGCCTTCGGCGCCGTACCCGGGCTCCCCGAGGTGCTGGGACCCCGAGACTCCGCGGGCGAGGTGCGGCCCGCAGCCGGCGTCTCCGGCGCGGGCGCGGTGCGGCTCGCGCCGGGTACGGGCGACAACATGGCGGCGGCCCTCGGGGTCGGCGCCCTGCCCGGAGACGTGGTGGTGTCGATCGGGACGTCGGGGACGGCCTTCGCGGTCGCCGCCGTCCCGAGCGCGGACCCGACCGGTTCCGTGGCCGGGTTCGCGGACGCCACGGGGCGGTTCCTCCCGCTGGTGGCCACGCTCAACGCGGCCAGGGTGCTCGACGCCGCCGCGCGGATGCTCGGGGTCGGCCTCGACGAACTCGGCAGGCTGGCCCTGGAGGCGCCCTCGGGGGCCGGAGGGCTCGTCCACGTCCCGTACCTGGAGGGCGAGCGCACCCCGAACCTGCCCACCGCCACCGGCTCGCTGCACGGGCTGACACTCGGCACCTCCACCCCGGCGCACCTCGCCAGGGCGGCGGTGGAGGGCATGCTCTGCCATCTCGCCGACGCCTTCGACGCGCTCGGGCTCGACCCGGCCAGGGTGCTGCTCATCGGAGGAGGCGCCAGGTCGGAGGCCGTACGGCGGATCGCCCCCGCGGTCTTCGGGCGGCCGGTGGTCGTTCCCGAGCCCGGCGAGTACGTCGCCGACGGGGCGGCGAGGCAGGCCGCCTGGCTGCTCGGCGGCGACGCCGAGCCGCCGGCCTGGGAGGCGGGCAAGGTCGAGCACTACGAGGCCGATCCCGCACCGGAGGTCAGGGCCCGCTACGCCGAGGTCCGCGGCCTCCGCTGAGCCGCGGGCGCCCCGGCGCGTGCTCCCGCCGGGGCGCGCGCCGGGGTGGGTCGTCTCAGGGGCGGCTCAGGGTTGGATCAGGGGTGCCGCCGGATGTCTGAAACGTCCTCTGGCGGACAGTCTTAGCGCATGCTCGCGTCGAAGAGGCTCTACCCCCTGATCGCCTGTGCCGGGCTCGTCGTGGCCGTCGCGGCCGCGGCCGCCGGACAGGCCGACCCGGTTCCCTACGCGAACCCGCTCGATCTGACGATCAGTGAGTACGCCGCGCTGGATCGCGCCGGAGCCACCGGGCTCGCGATGGCGGCGCTGGGGATCGCGGCCTTCGCGGTGGTCGCCGGGCTGCGGGCCGTGGGGGCGCCGGTGGGTGTCCTGGCCGAGCGGCTGATGCTGGCCTGGGGCGTGGGGCTCATCGTGCTCGCGGTGGTGCCCGCGGCTCTTCCCGGTACGGGGACGGACCTGATCTCCCAGACGTACCGCTACGTGTCGATCGCCGTGCTGGCCGCGGTGCCCGCGGCGGGCGGCCTGACGGTGGCGCGGTTCGGCGAGGACGAGCGGTGGCGGCCGGTGGCCAGGCCGCTGGAGTGGCTCACGCTGGCCGGGGGTTTCGGGCTGCTGGCGCTCACCTACGTGACGCTTCCCGGGGGCGGGGTGCTCGCCGGTCTCGTCGAGTGGACCCTGCTCGGCACCGAGATCGCGCTGGTCGGAGTGCTGGCCGTCCGGCTCGCGAGACTGACATGGGCGCGGGGAACCGCTCCCGCCTCACGCGCCGCTCTCGGCTGACGGACTCACTTTTGAAAACTCTTTCATGACATGTCACAAATAGGCTACAAATAGCAGGAGCCGCCAGTGCTATTCTCGTCGGCGATCTAGAGATCGTCCGGGGCTCCCCCCGGCGCTCCGAGAGCGAGCCGTTGAGGTGACATGGCAGCGAGCAGGTCCATCCGCTTCAAGGTCTCGGTGCTGCTGGTCATCCCGCTCGCCTCACTGGTGGCACTGTGGGCTTTCGCGACGGTCGTGACGGTCGGCGACTCGATGAGCCTGCTCTCCGTCGGCACGCTGTACGACACCGTCGCCAAGCCCGCCGGAGACCTCGGCACCGCGGTCCAGCGCGAGCACATCCTGTCGGCCGAGTACCTGGCCACCCGCTCGGACGCGGACCGCGACACCCTCGTGGGGCAGCGCTCGGTCACCGACCAGGCCCGTGCCCGGCTGCGCCGGCAGACGACCGGGGACGCGGCGCAGGCGGCGATGTCCGAGGAGATGAGGACGCACCACGACGAGCTGATGCGTCAGGTGGGCGCGCTCGACGCGATCCGCGCCAGGGTCGACTCCGGGCGGATCGGCCCGGTGGGCCTCTCCGAGGAGTTCTCCCGGCTGCCGGACGCCCTGCGCCGGCTCTTCAACACCCTGAGCCTCAGCAACGACCTCTCGCTCTACCGCCAGTCGCGCGCCATCACGACGATCAACCATGCCATGGACCTGCTCAGCCGCGAGCGGGCACTCGCCGCGGGCTCGCTGGCGCTCAGGAGCCCGATGACGCCGAGCGAGATGCGGCTGTTCACCCGGCTCTCCGCCAACCGGATCTTCCTCATGGAGCAGGCGCTCCCCGAGCTGGATCCCGAGCTGCGCGCCCCCTTCTCGGACATGATCGCCTCCTCGACGTACGCCCGCTTCATCACCCTGGAGAACCACCTGCTGACCGGCGCCGAGGTGCGGTCCACCGACTGGCGCGCCGCCGGTGACGCGCTGGACGCCGTCTACCAGCGGTCCCTGACGGCGGTCGCCCCCGCGCTCATCGAGCAGGCCACGCCCGCGGCCGTCAGCGTCTTCGTCCGCGCCGGTGTGATCGGCGTGCTCGGCCTCATCGCGGTCGTCGCGTCGCTGCTGGTCTCCTACCGGGTCGGCAGCGGGATCACCAAGGAGCTCGCCGCCGTGCGGCGGGCCGCCGCCGAGCTCGCGCAGGCGCGGCTCCCGAGGGTCATGGAGAAGCTGCGCCGCGGCGACATGGTGGACGTGGAGGCCGAGGCGCCCGCGCTCAGGCCGCCGGGCAGCACGGCCGAGATCCACGACGTCGCCGACGCCTTCAACAGCGTCCAGCGCAGCGCCATCGACGCCGCCGTGGAGCAGGCCAGGCTGCGCGAGGGCGTCTCCCAGGCCTTCCGCAACCTCGCCCGCCGGAGCCAGTCGCTGCTGCAGCGCCAGCTCAAGATGCTCGACGGCATGCAGAAGCAGGCGGAGGATCCCGCGGCGCTGGACAACCTCTTCAAGCTCGACCACCTCACCACCCGCATGCGCCGCCACGCCGAGGGCCTGGTGATCCTGTCCGGCGGGGCGGCGGGCCGCAAGTGGCGCTCGTCGGTGCCGATGGAGGACGTGCTGCGCGGGGCCGCCGCCCAGGTCGAGGACTACGCCCGGGTGCGGATCCACCCGACGGGCGGCACCACCCTGGTCGGCAACGCCGTCGCCGACATGATGCACCTGTTCGCCGAGATCTTCGAGAACGCCACCGTCTTCTCCCCGCCGGGCAGCCAGGTCTCGGTCCGGGGCGAGCTCGTCGGGCGGGGCTTCGCGGTCGAGATCGAGGACAGGGGACTCGGGCTGACCGACGACAAGCGCGCCGCGATCAACGAGCGCCTGGCCAGCCCGCCGGAGTTCGACCCGGCCGACACCGACCGGCTCGGCTTCGCCGTGGTCGGGCTGCTGGCGGCCAGGTACGGGGTCGAGGTGGTGCTGCGCGCCTCGCCGTACGGCGGTACCGGGGTGGTCGTCCTCATTCCCGAGAAACTGCTCGGAGACCCCGAGCCCGTCGAGCAGCCGCTGGAACCGCCGGTGCTCACCGTCATCAGCGTCCGGCCCGAGTCCGCGGAGCAGCGGGCGGAGACCCTCGTGGAGCGGGTGGACCGGCCGGGCGACTCCGGTGAGGTCCCGATCCCCGCTGACCTGTGGAAGCCGCTGCGGCGCGGTGGGGACGGCCTGCCCCGCCGGGTGCGGCAGGCGAACATGCCGCCGCGCCAGGCCCAGGAGTCCCGCTCGCCCGAGGCCGAGGTCGGGGGACGGTCGCCCGAGGAGGCGAGGGCGCTGATGAGCTCCCTGCAGTCCGGGTGGCGGCGCGGGCGCGGCGACGACGAGGACGGCGGTGCCAAGCGATGAGCCGGGACCGTGCGCGCCGCCGCGGATCCCCGGGACCGGGTTCGCCGCGGTCCGGCCCGCGGCCGTGCGCGCGGCCCGGCGACACCCGTGGGAGCGGATTCGCGGGAACGGATTCACCGAGCCGGTGGGGGCCGGCGACCAGCGAGATCATCAGAGGGGAAGGGGTTTAACCACGTGCCGGGTGAGCTGTATTGGCTGCTGGATGACTTCGTCACGAGTGTGGCGGACGTCTCGCACGCGCTGATCCTGTCCAACGACGGGTTGATGATGGCCTCGTCCCGAGGGCTGAGCAAGGAGGACGCCGAACACCTGTCCGCGGTCGCCTCCGGCTTCCAGAGTCTCGCCAAGGGCACCAGCCTGCAGTTCGGCGGCGGTGCCGTACGCCAGACGATGGTGGAGATGGACTCCGCGTTCCTCTTCGTCACCTCCGCCGGTCAGGGGAGCTGCCTGTCGGTCATGACCACCGGCGCCGCCGACGTCGGCCTGATCGCCTACGAGATGGCCCGCCTGGTCACCCGCGTCGGCCAGCACCTGGCCACCGGACCACGGGTGGCCGGCCAATGAAAGACGACGTCGAGTGGGTCGACGAGGAGGCCGGTCCCGTTGTCCGCCCCTACGCGATGACCGGTGGGCGTACCCGGGCGTCGTCGTCCTCGTTCGACCTGCTCGCGATGGCGGTGGCGACCGGAGCGCCGGTCGGCCCCGGGGCGAACCTGGGCTCCGAGCACCGGCGGCTGCTCAACCTGGTCAGGCGGGCACGCCCGATCGTGGAGATCGCCTCGGACGCGGGGCTGCCGGTCGGCGTGATCAAAGTCCTCCTGGGCGACCTGCTGGACCAGGGCCTGATCCAGGTGCGGTCGCCGCTTCCCGCCGCCTCCATACCCCCCGAGAGCCTCCTGAAGGAGCTGATCAGCGGCCTGCGGGCGCTGTGACGCCTCCCGCGACCCCGCTGTGACGCCTCACGCGACCCCGGCGGGCAAGGGCGTCGGGGGCGTCGAGGGCGTCGAGGGCACTGCGCCCAGGCTCGCGACCCCACCGGCCGGCGCGCCCGCTCCGCGGCCGTAGCGCCCGAGCCGGTGTCCGGCCCAGGCGGGGGCCGGGAGTACCCCGGCCCGCTCCTCTAGCTCTGGCTGGCCGTCAGCACCCTCAGGGAGTGCTCCACCAGCGTCACGAGCACCGTCTTCGCCGAGACGCGGCGTCGCACGTCGCAGAGCAGCACCGGCACGTCCATGTCGAGGTCCAGGGCGACGCGCACGTCCTCCGCCTCGTGCTGCTCGGCACCGTCGAAGCAGTTGACGGCCACGATGAACGGCGTGCCGCGCTGCTCGAAGTAGTCGATCGAGGGGAAGCAGTCGGTGAGCCGCCGGGTGTCGGCGAGCACCACCGCACCCAGCGCGCCGTAGGACAGCTCGTCCCACATGAACCAGAACCGCTCCTGGCCCGGCGTGCCGAACAGGTAGACGACCAGGCCCTCCCTGATCGTGATGCGGCCGAAGTCCATCGCGACCGTGGTGGTGGTCTTGCCCTCGACGCCGTCGACGTCGTCGATGCCGATACCGCGGTCGGAGAGGACCTCCTCGGTGCGGAGCGGCCGGATCTCGCTGATGGCGCCCACCAGCGTGGTCTTGCCCACCCCGAAGCCACCCGCGATGAGAATCTTGAGGGCGACGGGTTCGTCAGAGGGCCCGAAGTCCATTGATCACTTCCTTGAGAATGCGCTCGCTCGCGGAGGCGCGCCCGATCGAGATGAGCTTGTGGTCCTGCAGGTCGCCGAGAAGGACCCTGACCACGCCGAGCGGCAGGTTGAGGTCCGAGGCGACGTCGGCGACCGAGGTCGGAGTGGTGACCATGGCGAGGATGCGTTCCTGTTCGGGGCCTGGGACGAATCCCCCGGACGGAGCGCCGCGAGTCGAGGTGACCATCGCGACCAGGTCCAGCTTGTCACCGGAGGAGCGGGTGCGACCCCCGATGAGCGCGTACGGCCGGACGACCGGTCCGGCCTCCTCGTCCATCCAGTTCGTCATCCAGACCTCCAGCACCGGGCTCGGGGATCTAACGGTCCGTCGACGACGCGGCCCTCCGTTCTCTCGCTCACGAGAGACCCTGGCGCGGGTTGGTGGAGATGTGCTGGCCGACCCGCTTGACCAGCATCGCCATCTCGTACGCGATGTGGCCGACGTCGGCGTCGGAACTGCTCAGCACGGCCAGGCAGGTTCCCTGACCCGCGGCGGTGACGAACAGGAACGCCGACTCCATCTCCACGATGGTCTGGCGCACCTCGCCACCGCCGAAGTGGCGTCCCGCGCCGCGCGCCAGGCTCTGGAATCCGGCGGCGACCGCGGACAGATGTTCGGCGTCCTCGCGCAGGAGGCCCTTCGAGAATCCGACGGCCAGCCCGTCGGTGGAAAGGATCACCGCCTGGCGCACCGCGCCCACCCTGGTGATCAGGTCGTCGAGGAGCCAGTTCAGCTCGCCGGTGTTGGTCAATTTGCCGGTCATTTGTCCCCCTTGTCGCCTGTCGTATGGTGCGCGAAGTCATTGTCCTGCTCCTCGCGCCCGCGCCGCGCCCCCGCCTGGAAGGCGGAGAACAGCGCGCGGACCTCGTCCGGCGAACGCTCCTCGCTCGGCTCCGCCCTCGGCTCCGGCTCGGACTCCTGGCGGAGCTGAGGCGCCAGGTTCGCCTGCCGGACCCGGCGGGGCAGGCCGCCCGGCCCCGCGGGGGGCTGTACGGCCGTCTGGCGCGTCGGGCCGCCGTTGCCGACCTTGTCCCGGGCCTGGGCTTCGCGAGGCGTCTCGTGGGTCTCACGGGGCGCCTGGGGCGACCCCTGCGGCGGTGCCGGGGAGGGCGCGTTGGGAGGAGCCTCACGCGCCGCCGCGCCCCAGCCCGTCTCCCGGCCCGCGGGCGGCTGCCCCGCCTGACCCGAGGACGGTGTACGGGCGGGCAGGTCGGTCACCACGCTGAGGGACGGGGCGCCGGGCTGGTCCGGCTGGTCCTGCTGGAAAGGGTGGCCCGGCTGGTTCTGGGAGGCCTGCCTCGTCCTGCGCGGGAGTCCGTTGCCGTTGGCCGGAGGGGCGAACGTGCCCGGCGGGGTGGTCTCGAACGTTTCCTTCTGGCGCGCGGCGGCGCGCTCGGCGGTGAAGGACGTCCGCTCCGCGGTGAGGGCGAGCGGCGAGTCCTGCTGGGCGATCACCGAGCGGGGGATGAGGACGATGGCCGTGGTGCCGCCGTACGGCGAGCCGCGCAGGATGACCTGGATGCCGTGCCGGGAGGCGAGCTGGCCCACCACGAACAGGCCGAGCCGGTCGCTGTCGGCCAGGTCGAACTCCGGCGGGCTGGCCAGCCGCTCGTTGATCGCCGTGTACTCCGCGGTGCTCAGGCCCAGGCCGCGGTCCTCGACCTCGACGGCGAACCCGTTGGCCACCACGTCGCCGCGCACGGTCACCGCGGTCTGCGGCGGCGAGAAGATCGTCGCGTTCTCGATCAGCTCGGCCACCAGGTGGGTGATGTCGGCGACCGCGGCCCCGTCGAGCGAGACGTCGGGCACCGGCACCACGTTGACCCGGGTGTAGTCCTCGACCTCGGCGATCGCGGCCCGCAGCACGTCGACCACCGGAACCGGCTTGCGCCACGTCCGGCCGGGCGCCGCGCCGGACAGGATGATCAGGCCTTCGGCGTGCCGCCGCATGCGGGTGGTCAGGTGGTCCAGCCGGAACAGGTCCTCGAGGCTGTCGGGGTCGGTCGCCCGGTGCTGCATGCTGTCGAGCAGGGTGAGCTGGCGGTGGAGCAGGCTCTGCTTGCGCCGGGCCAGGTTCACGAACACCTGGCTGACACCGCGCCGCAGGTTGGCCTGGCCGACGGCGGCCTCCACGGCGGTGCGCTGCACCGAGCCGAACGCGTGGGCCACGTCGTGCACCTCGGTCGAGCCGCCCGCCTGGATCGGCGGCGCCTCGGCCCGCACGTCGACGTCCTCGCCGCGCCGCAGGCGTTCCACGACGCGGGGGAGCCGCACGTCCGCCAGGTCCAGGGCGGCCGAGCGGAGCCCGGCCAGCTCGGTGGCCAGGCGGCGGCCGAAGCGGACCGAGATGATGATCGACGCGACCACCGCGATCAGGCCGACGCCGCCGGCGATCAGGATCCGGACCATGACGCCGGTGGCGACGTCCTGGGCCCGGTCCGCCAGCTTCTTGGAGGCGGCGAGGTTGACCTGGTCGAGCCAGTTCGAGATCGCGTTCGTGGTCGCCTTCCACGAGCGCGCCTCGGAGGCCAGCCGGCCGCCGGTCGACCCGGCGATGGCCTTCTCCAGGTCGGTGAACTTCCCGAAGGCGGCGGAGGCGAAGGTGTCGCGGTACTGCGCGCCCAGCTCGGGGTCCAGCGAGGCGGCGCCGCGGGCGTGCAGGAAGCGCCGGGTGGCGACGTACTCGCCGAAGGCCTTGCGCTCCGCCTCGGACAGCCGGTAGTCGATCAGCGCCCCGCTGATCAGCGCGTTCTCCCTGGCGATCATCTCGTGGGCGTTGCCCATCCCCTGCATGGCCGCGGCCTGCTGGAAGATCGAGAAATCGGGCACCGCGGCCATCTGGTCGTACACCAGGAAGACCGAGTCGAGGATCTGGTTGTAGTTCGACAGCACGTCCAGCCGCGAGTGCTGCCCGCTGTCGACGCCCGAGCGGACGCTCGGGAGCTTGTCGAGCTGGCGGAGCAGCTCGTCCAGCGAGTTACTCAGTTCCGGGCTGCCGGAATCCTCGCCGACGGCCGCTTTCCTGAACTCCTCGACCGCGCGGTCGGTGCGGACCCGCTGGTCGCCCATCCCGCTCGTGAGGACCCGGGAGCTGATCGCCACCGACGACTGCGTCCGCTCGGCCTGGAGCTGAAGGCCCAGCTCGGTGGAGGTGACGCCCACCGTCTGGTAGAGGGCGTTCGCCTTCAACAGGGCGACCCCGTCGCCGACGGTCAGGTTGAGTACGAAGCCCCACAGCGCGCTCAGCGACAGCAGCGGCAGGAGCAACAGCAAGAAAATCTTGAACCGAATCGAGCGGTTTCTAGAGCTCATGTCCACTCGTCCCAACCCCTGCGCGTGTGGAGGCTCGTGCCGGTTAGGGATGGATACGCCTCCGAAGATCGCACAGGAGACTAGCACCGAATAAGGTTTTTGCGCAGTGGAGGATCCGATGATTAGTGTGATTACCGGGGCTAGTGCCGGAATTGGCGAAGCCGCCTCGGTGGAACTCGCGAGACGCGGGCAGAAGGTAGTTCTGGTCGGCCGTAATCCCGACAAGACGGCGCGCGTGGCGGAAAGGGTGAAGGCGGTCTCCGGGGTACTCCCGGATACGTTTACCTGCGACTACACCCTTTTGGATGATGTGCGAAGGTTGGCGGCGGAACTGCTGTCCCGCTACGAGCGGATCGACATCCTCGTCAACAACGCGGGCGTCATGACGACCAGGCGCACGCTCACGCGCGACGGCCACGAGACGATGATCCAGGTCAACCACCTGGCCCCCTTCCTGCTGACGAACCTGCTGCTCGAACGGGTCGCGGGGCGGGTGATCACCACCACCTCCCGCGCGGGCAAGACCGGGCGCCTGGACCCGTCCGACCTCGACCGCGAGCGGCGGCGCTGGAGCGGCTGGCTCCAGTACGGGGACTCCAAGCAGGCGGGCGCCCTGTTCACCGTGGAGCTGGCCCGGCGCCTCCAGGACACCGGGGTGACCGCCACCTGCTTCCACCCCGGGGTGATCAAGACCGAGTTCGCCCCGTCGACGTTCATGATGTGGATGGTGAAGAACGTTCCCGGCATGGGCGAGACCGTCGAGGAGGGCGCGAGCACCCTGGTCCACCTCGCCACCCACCCGGACGGCGCCGCCCATCCGGGCCGCTACTTCGCCAGGAGCGCCCCCGCGGCCGTTCCCCGGGGAATGCGCGACCCCGCGCTGGCCCGAGCCCTCTGGGACGCGAGCGCCGCCGCCGTCGCGTGACCGTCCACGCGGCGCGGTGACGAGCGGTGACGACGCCGGCGCCGGACGCCCACGGATACGCACAGGTGTCCGCGGGCACCCGGCACCACGGTTCGCGGCGGGGATTTCCCCGCGCGTCACCGGTCGTTCGCCCGATGTTGGGCGGGTCCGGTTACCGTCCGGGGCTGTGAGCGTCACAACCCCGCTGCGGGTCCTCCTCCCGGCCGCCGCGGGCAGGGATCCGTTCTTCGACAACGCCAAGTTCCTGGCGATCACCCTGGTCGTGTCGGGCCACCTGGTCGAGGACCTGCGGGACGTCCCGGTCGCGCACGCCGCCTACCTCTTCGTGTACACGTTCCACATGCCGCTGTTCATCGTGCTCAGCGGCTACCTGTCGCGGAACTTCACCTTCTCGTCCGGCAAGGCGCGCAAGCTGATCAGCACCCTCGCCGTCCCGTACGTGATCTTCGAGCTGATCTACTCGCTGCCCCGCCTCCTCCTGTACGGCAAGCTCGACATCAGCCTCCTCGACCCGTACTACCTGACCTGGTTCCTGATGTCGCTGTTCCTGTGGCGGCTGTCCACACCGGTCTGGCAGCAGCTGCGGTGGCCGCTGGTGGTCGCGGTCGGGCTGTCGCTGCTGTCGGGGATGAGCAGGCTCCCCGACGAGCTGTCGATGAACCGCACCCTCGGCCTGCTCCCGTTCTACGTGCTCGGGCTCATGCTGCGGCCCGAGCACTTCGAGTGGCTCAGGAGGCGGTGGGCCCGGGTCGCGGGCGCGGTCACCCTGGCCGCCGGCGCGGCCCTGGCGCTCGCCGTGCACACCTCCGTGAAGACCGAGTGGATCCGCTGGCGGCACGCCAACGACGTGATCGGGGTGGACGACCTCACCGGCAGCCTGATCCGCCTGGGCATGCTGGCCGCGGGGACGCTGCTCGTCGCCGCGTTCCTGGCGATCACCCCGTCCAGGCGCACCTGGTACTCCGGGCTCGGCATGGCGACCATGTACGCCTACCTTCTCCACGGCCTGGTGGTGAAGGTCGCCGAGCGGTTCTACGGCGACTGGTCCCAGACCGTGCCGGGGGTGGCGGCCGTGGCGCTCTTCGGGGTCGGGCTCGCCGCCCTGCTGTGCACGGCGCCGGTGCGGCGCGTCACCCGCTGGGCGGTCGAGCCCGGTATGAGCTGGGCCTTCACCAGGCTGAGAAAACCAGGCCGAGAGAGCTGAGAGAACCGGCCCGGCCGGATTCGCCGGGCCGATCGGACCGCCAGGGGGTGGTGGCCGGAGCGGGAACGGCCCGCCGGGGGGTGCGGCCGGCCTCGGGACCGGTCAGATCCGGATCGGCCCGCCGGAGGGGCGCGGCGGCCGGCTCTGGAGCTCCGCGACCGCGCGATAGGCGGCGGTGACGGCCGCGTCGGCGCGGGCGGCGGGAACGGAGTCGGAGTTGGCGATCGCGATCCGGCCGTGCGGCCTGCGGGCGACGGCCGCCGGGGGCTGCCCGTCGGGGTAGAAGTCGAGGTCCCACGGGGTGGCGTACTCGGGCGCGTAGCCGTGTCCCCACCGGTTGACCGTGATCGCCTCGATGTCGCGGGCCGCGTCGAAGCCCCCCGGGCCGAGCAGCCGGGTGAGCTGGTCGCGGATGCTGTACTCCAGGTGCTCGTACGGCGTCTCGATCAGGGCGTACCGTCCGGCGACCGAGCCGTGCGCGGGGGACACGCCGGGGGTGACGGGGGTGCTGACCATGTGCACGGCGATCGGCTCCTCGGGCCTCCTCGGGCACCGGTAGCCGCCGAGGTCGGCCGGGTCGTCGAGCTCGGCCACGCACCAGCGGGCGCCGGTGAACCGGGTGCGCCTGATCCCCAGCTCCCGCCAGGCCCGCCAGTCGCGGAGCTGGACCGTCGCGTACAGCAGGGGCACCTTGACCGACCGCCGCAGGGCCGTCCGCTGCGCGGGCGGGAGGTCGCCGACCAGGTAGGGGATCATCGAGTTCCAGCAGGCCAGGATCACGCCGCCCGCCCGCACGGTCCGCACCCGCTCGCCGTCGAAGTAACCGACCGTGGCGCCGGTGGCCGTGTCGGGGAGGCCGTCGTTGGCGGCCGAGACCACCGGGCTGGACAGGCGCACCCGGACCCGGTTGCCCGGCCGGTCGAGCACGTCGTAGTCGAAGCTCGCGGTGGTGACGTCGTTCACGCCGGCGGCCGTGGCGAAGCCGGGGATCATCCGGGCGGCCATCATCCGGACGATCGCCTGGTTGCCCTCGGGGAAGCGGCAGGCGCGCGGTTCGCCCGCGTCCCACTCCTTGATCACGGTCGGGGAGTTGTACCTGGAGGGCTTGGACCTGTCGAGCCCGAGCCCCTGGAACCCCGCGTACCGGTGCTCGTCGGCGCCGCCCCAGGCGTCGATCGCGCCGAAGGCGTCGGAGCCGTAGGCCCACTCGTCGCTCGGCATGGTCCTGACGAACGCCAGCACGTCCGGGTGGACCCCGCAGACGTCCCTGAGGAAATCCGAGTAGGTCAGCCGGGCCAGCCGCTCCTGTTTCTCCTCGGCGGACAGGCCGGGGAACCAGTCGGGCGGATCGCCGTACAGCATGAGCAGGTCCTTTTTGGCCCGCTCCGCGACGGGCAGCTCGGCGATCCACCGGGCGGCGCTCTCGCCGGGCGTGAGCACGACGAGCTTCTCCGCGTTCCCGGCGGGGAAGGCCTCCCGGTCGCAGAAGACGCTGTCGTGCATCCCCATGCTCGCGTACAGTCCCCGTCCTGCGGGTTCCCCGAGCCTCTCGGGGTGGATGCCCAGCTTGGCGAGCAGGTCCCTGCCCTCGGGGGTCCACGCCGACGGGTGCTCCATCGACCGCGAGCCGCCGTACGCGACCAGCGGTCCCTTCCTGGCCGCCGGACGGAACTCGTTGCGCAGGGCGTGCCCGCCGATGTCGTCGTGGTTGTCGAGGATCAGGATCCGTGCGGCGGGGTCGCGCTCCAGCCACCGGTGGGCCGCGCTGAGGCCGCTGATCCCCGCGCCGACCACGACCAGGTCGTAGTGCTCGCCGGTGGGCTTCGGCGTGCCCGCGTACGGCCAGAACCGCTGGTCGCGAAGGGCGTGGGGCACGCTGAGCGCCTCCGCGGTGTCGCCGCGCAGTCCCGTGAGGGACGGCGGATAGGACATGTCAGGTGAAAGCTCCAGAATCTCCGGGGGTGCGGGAGGGGCGTCCTCCCCACCGCCGACCCCGGTCAGCGAGCACGCCGCCGCGATCCCGGTGGCCGCGATCACCCCATCGAAGAAGTCTCGACGGGAGATGGGACGGTCCATGCCGAGTTCCAGGGCCTTACGGGGATTGATCTCGTGAGGATCGGTCATGGGGCGATCATCACGATGTGAATGGATCGGCGGGGCTGCCTCGCTGCGTTTTCGGGAAGTTTTTACCCGGGCCATTAACGCGCTGTCGTGACATCTCCTACATGAGAGTCATGTCATGGTGGCTGGGAATTAAAGGGGGAGAGGGGGTGATGCGGCTTCGGTGCCGCCTGGGCTTATCCGATCCGGGAAAAGCAGCCCGCGCCGCGAGTGGCCCGGTACGCGCCCCACGCCGCCCTCGGGTCGATCTCACCACGTTCCCGCTGCTCCGCGCCCTTCCGGTGTCGCTTGCCCGGGATTTCGCGGGGCGGGGAAGGTGTGTCATCTGGATTACCGGATAATCCGGAACGTTATGGTCAGTCGGCTCGTTATCCGTATAAAATCAAACCAGGGGATTCGCGATGGATCCGGCGCCTCCTGTCGCCGGGCGGTGAGGCGCGGCGTGCCGGGGGTGGCGTCCGCATTCGCTTTTTCCCTTTGACGGATGCCACGGGGAGTACCGCGTGATCGGTAAGCAGGGAAGAGTCACCGGAAGGATCGGCCCGGGCCTGGTCGGGGAGGTGATGGTGGCGGTCCGCGGGGGCGTCGAGGCGTTCTACGCCCATCCGACGGTCCCGGACGAGGAGATCGCCCCGTCCTCGATCGTCGTGGTCGTCGAGTTCTTCCCACCGCGCACGATCTACGTCGCCCGCGCGCTCCCCTGACCCCTTTGCGACCCGCCCCCCGGCTCCTTTCGCCCCGGCTCCCCCGAGCCCTCCAACCCCCCGCTCCCCCGAACCCGATCTCCCTTGCTCTCCCTCACTCTCCCCTGCTCTCCCCCACACCGCGGAGGCCGAGATGCCCACGGAGTACCTCGTCATAGGGGGCGTAGTCCTTGTCGCCCTTCTCGTCATGATCCTGTTGTTCAAGACCGTCTGGCGGGTGGCGGAGCCCAACGAGGCGCTGATCATCTCCGGTCTCGGCGCCCGGGGTAGCTCCACGGACGCCGACAGCCTCGGGTTCAGGATCGTCACCGGCAAGGGCACCTCCGTGCTCCCCGGTTTCCAGACCGCGCGCCG
This sequence comes from Streptosporangium sp. G12, assembly GCF_052983175.1. Taxonomy (NCBI): domain Bacteria; kingdom Bacillati; phylum Actinomycetota; class Actinomycetes; order Streptosporangiales; family Streptosporangiaceae; genus Streptosporangium; species Streptosporangium sp. G12. The sequence goes on from NZ_JBRIQO010000007.1 coordinate 35,350, forward strand.
CCTGCGCCTGGACAGCCGCGCCGCCAACCTCCAGGTCTCCTGCGTCACCCAGCAGGGCATCCCGGTGGTCGTACGGGGCGTCGTGATCTACAAGGTCGGCGACGACCTGCACTCGATCGCCAACTCCGCCCGGCGCTTCCTGGACCAGCAGGACTCGATGAACGGCGCCATCCACGAACTGTTCACCGGTCACCTGCGCTCGATCATCGGCAACCTCACCGTCGAGGACCTCATCCTCAACCGCGAGCGGCTGACGGGCGAGACCCGCGCCTCGGCCGCCGACGAGATGATCAGACTCGGTCTGATCGTCGACTCCCTGCAGATCCAGGAGATCGAGGACGGGACGGGCTACATCACCAACCTCGGCAAGCCGCATGCCGCGAGCATCGCCGCCGCGGCCCGCATCGCCGAGGCCCAGCGCGACCAGGAGGCCACCCAGGCCGAGCAGATCGCCGCCGCCAACAAGGCCGCGGCGTGGCGCGACTCGCAGATCAAGCAGGCCGTCTACCAGGCCGAGATCGACGAGGCCCAGGCCAGGTCCCGCCAGGCGGGGCCGCTCTCCGAGGCGTCCGCCCGGCAGGAGGTCGTCGTCCAGGAGACCCGCGCTGCCGAACTCGAGGCCGCGCTGGCCGAGCAGCGGCTCCAGGCCCAGGTCCGCAAACCCGCGGACGCCAGGGCGTACGAGACCGTGACGGTCTCCCGGGCCGAGCGCGACGCCCGCATCGCCCAGGCCGAGGCCGAGGCGCGCGAGACCGAGCTCCGCGCCGCCGCGCAGGCGTCGCAGGTCAAACAGGCCGCGGCGGCCGAGGCGGAGTCCGTGCGGCTGCGCGGTGTCGCCGCCGCCGAGGCGACGAAGGTCACCGGCTTCGGCGAGGCGGAGTCCGCCAGGGCCCGCGGTCTGGCCGCCGCCGACGCCTCCAAGGCGCAGGGACTCGCGGAGGCCGACGCCGCCAGGGCGAAGGGCCTGGCCGCCGCCGACGCGATCCGGGCCCGCGCCGAGGCCCTCGCCGAGAACCAGGAGGCGGTCATCGCCCAGCAGCTCGCCGAGAAGTGGCCCCAGATCGTCGAGGCGGGCGCGAAGGCCTTCGGCAACGTCGACCACATGGTCGTCCTCAACGGCGCCCAGGGCGTCGAGGAGATGCTCGCCAAGGCCCTCACCCTCGGCGGCGCCGGCCTCGGACTCGCCCGCTCCCTCCTGAACACCGCCGCCCCCGCCCAAGCCACCCCCGGCACCTCCGCCTCCGGCGTGGCCACCTCGGGTGCTGTCACCCCCGGTGGGACCGGTGGGACCGATGGAGCCACACCCTCGGAGAAAGGGGCCACACCCCCCGAAAAACCTGCCGCCCCCGCCCCCTGATCCTCTGTCCTCGTCCCCTTCCCCCCGATTTCTCCGGCGGATTTCTCCGGCGGCTCCCCGGAGGGCGGATGGGGGCGGTGGGGCTTCCGGGGCAGGTGAGACCGGGTTTCCTCCGTGTGCGGTCGCGGGTCAGGACCGGCCTGAGACCTCCGCGCGACGGACTCGTGACCGGTGGCCACTAATTCGGGGCACCCCGTTATGTGTTGTTCCTTTTTTCCAGGGCATACGCCTGGCAGCTGAGCAGACAGGGAGCGTGGAACATGACAGTCACCGGCATCATCACCGCCATTGTTATCGGCGCCATCATTGGTGCCCTGGGTCGGCTCGTCGTGCCCGGCAAGCAGGGCATCCCGATCTGGCTGACCATCGTGATCGGTATCGTCGCCGCACTCATCGGCACCGCGATCGCCGGAGCCCTGGGGGTCTCCGCCACATCCGGTATCGACTGGATCGAGCTGATCATCCAGATCGCCCTGGCCGCAGTCGGCGTCATCCTGGCGGTGAGCCTGTACGGCAGGCGAGGCGTCCGTTAGCCCGTGACCCGGGGAGGCCGGTTTCCGCGGGGAGAACCCGAGGAAATCCGGAGACCACCACCCTGGGCGCCTGCGACGGCCCCGTCCCGGATCTCTCCGGGACGGGGCCGTCGTCGTTCTCCGTACCGCGCGGACGCGCGACACCGCTCCGGGCTCCGGTGGACGACGCGGCGCCGGGCGGCGTGACCCGGCCGGCCGGGTTCACCGGCTCGTCCCGGCCGGGGCGCGCACAGTCGTTCCCACACACATGTACTGTCCGCTCGAACCCACTGATTCCTGAAATTTCAGGACGTCATCCCCAGGTGCTCGTGGCCCCCGCACGATCCCGGCCGGCGGCCGGCCAGGCCTGGGTACCGGCAAATAAGAATTCCTTGACAACATAATTTGTCGGCCATAGTCTGTGGTCATGCAGGAGATCGCCGTGATCGAGGACCCGGCCGCAGCCGAGGCCTCGCTGGACCCCATCCGGGCCCGGCTGCTGGCCGAGCTGAGCGAGCCCGGCTCCGCGACCATGCTGGCCGCCAAGGTCGGCCTGCCCCGTCAGAAGGTCAACTACCACCTGAAGACGCTTGAGGCGCACGGGCTCGTCGAGCTGATCGAGGAGCGGCGCAAGGGCAACGTCAACGAGCGCATCATGCGCGCGACCGCGGCCTCCTACGTGATCTCGCCGACCGCGCTGGCGTCGGTCGAGCCCGACCCGGCACGTTCCCCCGACCAGCTGTCGGCGAGCTGGCTGCTGGCCGTCGCGGCCCGGCTGGTCCGCGACGTCGGGGCGCTCATCACCGGCGCCGCCAAGGCGCGCAAGCGCGTCGCGACCTTCGCGATCGACGGCGAGGTGCGCTTCGCCTCGGCCGCCGACCGGGCCGCGTTCGCCCAGGAGCTCGCCGGAGCGGTCACGGCCCTGGTGTCCAAGTACCACGACGAGTCCGCCGAGAAGGGCCGCGACCACCGGATCGTCGTCGCCGTCCACCCGAGCGTGAAGGAAACCCGATGACGCACCCGTTCGAGCTGACCCAGGAGATCGAGCTCGCCGCCACCCCCGAGCAGGTCTGGGACGCGATCGCGACCGGGCCGGGCGTCGACTCCTGGTTCATGGGACGCACCGAGCTCGGCACGTCCGCCGGCGGCCCGGCCCACCTCACGATGATGGGCCACACCCAGCAGGCCACGATCACCGCCTACGAGCCCGGCACCCGCCTCGCGACCCGCGGCGCGGAGGCTCCCGACGGCCGGTTCATGGCGATGGAGTATCTCGTCGAGGGGCGCGGCGGCGGCACGACCGTGCTGCGGCTCGTGCAGCACGGCATGCTCGGTGACGACTGGGAGACCGAGTTCGAGGCGATGAAGGCCGGCTGGCCCATCTACCTGGAGACCCTCCGGCAGTACCTCACCCACTTCACCGGCCGCACCCCGTCGTCGCTCACGGCCGCCTTCCGGCCGGGAGCGGGCGGCCCGGACGCCGTCTGGAAGATCGTCACGGAGTCGCTGGGCGTCACGCCGGACGTCGGCGAGGGCGACGACGTCCGGCTCCCCGACGGCTCCGCCGGAGTCGTCTACTACGCGAACCTGCCCGTCAACCTGGGTGTCCGGACGGACGAGGGCCTGTACCGGTTCGTCTACTCCGGCGACGCCCGCGGCGACGCCCTCGTCCTCGGCCACCAGAACTTCGCGGGCCGCGACGAGCAGGCCGCGTGGGACACCTGGATGGCCGCGAACTTCGGCTGACCGGCCTCTCCCGGTCGGCTCGTCCAGAGTGGTGGTACCTCACCTCCCCGATACACCCCCTTAAGGAGCGAATCCCATGCGTATCGTGATCATTGAGTTCATGAGCCTGGACGGCGTCGTGCAGGCGCCGGGCGGACCTCAGGAGGACACCGACGGCGGCTTCGCCCACGGCGGCTGGTCGGCCCCGTTCTTCGACCCGGAAGTGGTCGGCGGTGCCTTCGACGGCGCGATGAGCGGGGCCGAGGCGTTGCTGTTCGGGCGCCGCACGTGGCAGACCATGGCCTCGGCGTGGCCCGGGCGAGCCGGTGACCCGTTCGCCGACCGGATGAACGCCATCCCGAAGTACGTCGTGTCCCGGACGCTGGGCGACGACGAGCTCACGTGGAACAACACCACCCGCATCCCCGGTGACGAGGCCGTCGCCCACATCCGGAAGCTGCGCGAGACCGACGGCGGCGACCTGGTGGTCATGGGAAGCCCCACCCTCGCCCGCACCCTCCTGAGCGAGGGCCTGGCCGACGAGCTCCGGCTCACGGTCATGCCGGTGATCCTCGGCGGCGGGAAGTCGATCTTCCCCGACGACGGTGGCCTGCGCACGCTCGAACTGGTCTCCACGGTCACCAGCGCCGCGGGCGTGAACGTGTGCGTCTACCGGCTGGCCGGCTAGGAGATCTCTAGGCCGCCTGGCTCAGGTTCTCGCCGAAGAACCCGGCGATCCTTTCGACGGCCAGATCCACGTACTGCTTCTTGTCATAGAGGTCGACGTGGCTGGCGCCGTCGATCCAGTGGATCTCCTTGGGGCCCGTGGTGCGCTGGAAGGCTTCGATGCTCATCCAGGACGTGACGGCGCGGCTGCCGACGATCATGAGCAGCGGTCGGTGCCCGATCAGCGGGATCGGCGCGAAGGCGTCGAAGGCTGCCATCTTGTCGATGCTGTTCCAGGTAAGGAACCTCGCCGAGCGGGGGTGCCGGCCACGTTCGGTGCGGTAGTACTCGAAGCCCTCGGCACCGTGTTCTCCGCCGAGCGCATAGGCCTGCTCGACGGTGCCGGGGAAGAGGGTCAGCACCGGCGGCTCCTCGCCTCGGGCCTCAACGGTGCGGGCGTGGGCCGCGGCGTCCAGCATGCCGAGGAACACGGCCGGGTCCTGGGCGCCGTCGGCCCCCAGGCGGAACTGGCGGGCGCCTGCTCGACCAGCTCACCGCGACCCCCGCCGTCGTTCTGGGCAAACGGCTGGACATCCTGGAGTGGAACGCCGGCGCCGCCGCCCTGTACACCGACTTCTCGCAACTCACCGCGGACCGGCGCAACTACCTGCGTCTGTTGTTCACCGACCCGATCATCCGGGACATGCACCTGGAGTGGGAGCACGACGCCCGCGACGCCGTCGCCGCCCTGCGCATGGAGTCCGCAGCCGATCCCGGCGACCCCGAGCTCGCCCGGCTCGTCGGCGAGCTGTCCGTGCGGGACGCCGACTTCCGTACCTGGTGGGCGGAGCATCGCGTCAACAACGCCGTCTACGGCACCAAGCGCTACCGGCATCGGCTGGTCGGCGGTCTCACCCTCGATTGCGACACGTGGAGCAGTCCCGACGGCTCGGGACAGCGCCTCATGGTTCTCACCGCCGAGCCGGGTTCACCGTCGCACGACGCGCTCCGCGTCCTCACCTCGTGGGCGCCCGGGCAACCGAACGGGAGCCTTTCCCCCGCACCCCGATGACGGCTGCGGAGGCCGGCGGCCGATCGCCGAGACCGGACCCGACCCCGTGCACGATCTGACCGCCGGCCGGGCTGATCCGGCGGCGGTACTCGCGCGGGGACGCGCCGGTGACCCGCTTGAACGCGTTGCTCAGCGCGCTCTCCGAACCGTAGCCGACCTCACGGGCGATCGCCGCCACCGTCTCGTCGCCGCGGCGCAGGCGCTGGGCGGCCAGTTCGATCCGCCAACCGGTCAGGTAGTCCAGCGGGCCCTGCCCGACGGCCTGCTTGAACCGGGCGGCCAGCGTCGACCGGGAAACCGCCGCGACCCCGGCCAGCTGGGCCACCGTCCAGGCGTGGGCCGGACGGGCGTGCATGGCCCCCAGTGCCGAGGCCACGATCGGGTCGGTGAGCCCGGCCAGCCAGCCGGACACGGCGCCCGGCCCGGCGACGGCCAGGTGCAGGCGCAGCAGATGGATCAGCATGATCATGGCGAGATGCTCGGTGACCAGTGTCGAGGCGAGCGGCCGATCGCGCAGCTCGGCGTCGATCTGCTCGAGCGCCCAGCGCACGGTCGCTGCCTCGGCGGTGCGGCCGGGCACGTGGATCACCGGCGGCAGCACATCGAGCAACAGTTCCTGTGCCCGCTCGCCGAAGTCGAATCGGCCGCCGATGAAGACCACGTCCTCGCCGGTTCCCACCCGGGCCACACCGTCGGTGGCCGCCGCGAAGACCGGGTGGGCCGGAACCGGCCGCACCCCCGGCCCACTGGCCAGGGTGAAGGCGCGTGGCCGGGTGAGCAGGAAGCAGTCGCCCTCGGCCAGATCGATCGGCTCCGGCACGCCGTCGACGGTGAGCAGGCCGTGGCCGCGGCGCACCGCGTTGAACTTGACCGCCGACGGCGGCTCGAACGACAGCGCCCACTCGCCGCCGGCCACCAGCCCGACGGACAGGCGGCTGGTCGTGCCGACAAGGGTGAGGACATCGTGGAGGGGATCGACTCGCTGGATGCTCACGCAACTATGTTGCACTCTGGATCATTCCAAGTCCAATTCTCAAAGCTTAGAGTTGCGGGCATGCCATGCATTGGCACCCGTTCAAAGGCGTAGTGCGCCCGCATCGAGTTCGCCGACGGCCATCGGACCTTCCTGGCGGGCGGGTCGACCGAACTCCGCAAACGAGAACCTTGGAGCACCGTTCATGACTACCGTGATGCTCGTCCATGGCGCCTGGCACCGGCCGGCCTGCTGGGCGAAGCTCGAGCCCGAGTTGCACGCCCTCGGCTATGACACGCGTTCGCCGGCGTTGCGCAGTTCCGGCGAACATCCCACCGCGGGCATGCATGAGGACGCCGCCGTGCTGGCCGAGGAACTGACGTCGATCGAGGGGCCGGTCGTGCTGCTCGGTCACTCCTACGGGGGCATCCCGGTCACCGAGGCCGCCGCCGGAGCGGGCAACGTCGTGCGGCTGATCTACCTTGCCGCGTACATGCCGGACAAGGGACAGTCGATGTACACCCTCCACGGCGCTCCCGATCCTGACGACATGAGCGGCCTGTTCCCGCTCATCGACGACCCGCGTACCTCGCTCTACGGCGACCTGACCGACGCCGAGGCCGAACAGGCGATGAGCGAACTGGTCCAGCAGACCGTCCGGTCGTTCGCGGAGAAGGCCGACGCCGCCGCCTGGCGGGACATCCCGTCCACCTACATCGTCGCCGAGCACGACAAGGCCATCCCACCTGCGCTGCAGGAGCAGATGGCGGCCCAGGCCACCGAGATTCGCCGGATCACCAGCGCTCACTGTCCGCTCCTGTCACAGCCACGCCGGCTGGCCGCCCTCATCGACGAGATCGCGCGGCCGGCCTGAGGGGCGTCGCAGGCGAGAACGGACACTGATCGTCAGTGGGTTCGGACATCACCTGTCGATCAGTGGGCCGCGCAAGGCCGGTGCGCCGCGGGATACGGGACGTCTCCCGCGCGGTCCTGTGAGGAGTGGCGTGGGCCGGCCTTTCGCTCCGGCAAGACCCCGGAAAGCCACCTCGCCGGGCTTCACCTGTGAGGCGCCATCCCATGGCCTCGAAGTTTCCCGTCCACCCGAAGATCCGAACTACGAACACGCCCTGGGTCTCCGGGACATCCGTAGTCAGAAGGTGACCGGGGTCGCCCGTTCGAGGCGGGCGACCTCGTCCTCCGAGAGCCGCAGCGCACCGGCGGCCACGTTGGCGACCAGGTGGTCGGGGTTGCCGGTGCCCGGGATGGCCAGCACGTGCGGCCCGTGCCGCAGCGTCCACGCCAGCCGGACCTGCGCGGGCGTCGCCCCGTGGGCGCGCGCGACGGCGAGGACCTCGTCGTTCTCGGTGCCGCCCGCGCCCGCCTCGCGCCCCTCCCCGGCGATCGCGTAGAACGGCACGAACGCGATGCCCTGCTCACCGCAGGCGCGCAGGAAATCCCGGCGCTCGGGGTTCGCGCCGAGGCCGTACCTGTTCTGCACGCAGACCACCGGGGCGATGGCCAGGGCCTCGGCGAGGTGCTTGGGCCTGACGTTGGAGACGCCCAGGTGGCGGATGAGCCCGGCGTCACGCAGCTCGGCCAGCGCGCCGAAGCGCTCGGCGATCGAGTCGGGCCCGTGGCCGCGCAGGTTCACCACGTCGAGGTGGTCGCGGCCGAGCTGGCGGAGGTTCTCCTCGACCTGGCCGCGCAACTGCTCCGGCCTGGCCAGGGGCAGCCACGCCCCCGAAGGGTCCTTGCCCGGCCCGACCTTCGTGGTGATCACCAGGTCATCCGGGTACGGGGCCAACGCCCGGTTGATCAGCTCGTTGGCGGAACGTAGCGACGAGAAATAGAACGCGGCGGTGTCGATGTGGTTCACCCCGAGCTCGACCGCGCGGCGCAGCACGCCGATCGCCCGGTCACGGTCGCTCGGAGTGCCGTCGGCGTTCGCCGTCAGCCGCATCGCGCCGAATCCGATCCGGTTGACGACCAGGTCGCCCAGCTTCCACGTACCCGCCACCGCCGCCGTGATGCTCTCCGACTTCACGGACGAAGTCTGCCACCACCGTCCGACCGCCCAGGAACGCCAACCAGCGGGCGCGAATCCTGACATCTTCGGATGGAGACTCCTCGGGGTTCCCCGATTCGCAAGGCCGGCAACGCGCCGCTCCGTCCGAGGGGTCAGGAAGGTCGCGGGCAGGGGTCGCCGGCCATGCTCGGGCCGGGCACCTCGGGCCGCGTGGGCGTGGGCGTGACGAACAGGGTGGCCTTGCCAGGCTCGCTCATGTGGCCCTCCTGCACGTACCAGGTGCCGGGCACCGAGGAGTGGAAGTCCTTGCCGTCGAAGTACGTGCCCACGGTCACCCCGCGTTCCCGCAACAGCCCGCGCACGAGATCCACGGACCTGCCGAGGAAGGGCACGCAGTGCATGGGCTCGCCGACCTCCTGGAGCGGGCGCAGTGCGGCATACCGCTCACCCCGGTTGGCCTTGCGCCCGAGTGTCACGGTCGCCGACCCGGTGAAGTCGACAGGGACCTTCAGCCCGATCGGGCACTGCCACTGGACGGCGCAGGCTCCCGGCTTCCGGATCGCGGAGACATATTCCTCGCTGCGCTCGATCTCCTCCATACTCCGGCCGTCCATCCTCATGTCCCAGGTGAAGATGCCGCCCTCGACGGCCGGAGGCACCGGTTTGACCCGCAGCCGGATGTCGAGGCCGCGCTCGCGGAGCTGGGTCTCGTACAGCTTCGGGTCGGCGAACAGGTCCTTGACGGTGATGACGTAGAAGGCTCCCTGCCGCTTGATGTCCAGCGCGTCGGCCTGGCTGGGGGTCACGCCCAGACCGCCCGGCAACAGCCCGCCGACCATCGTGACGGCGACGGCGGACCCGGTGACCAGCAGGGCGGCCGTGCGCGGGCGGAGCGGTCCCCAGGAGAATCGCCGGGTGACGGTGGCGGGCTCGCAGGGGGTGGCCGTCAGCTCGTCGAGCAGTTCCAGCGCCCCGGCGGTCAGACCCGGGCCGGGGCCGGGGTCGATGTCGGCGACCATGCGGTCGATCCGGTGCCTCATCACTTCGCCTCCAGCAGGTTCACGGCGCGCGAGCCGTACCGGGCCAGGTCGAGACCGGCTGAGGCGAGCTCCTTGGCCAGGCGTTTGCGCGCCCGGTGCAGCCGCACCCGTGCGGAGGGCCGGGAGCAGCCGAGCACGACCGCGATCTCCGTCGCGCTCAACCCCTCCCAGCCCGCGAGTGACAACACCTCACGGTCGTCGGGCGACAGCCGCCCGAACGCCGCGCGGACCGCGTCCGGGTCCTGCTCCACCGCCGACTCGGCCAGCACGGTCAGCTCCGCGCGCAGCCGTACGGCGAGCGCGCCCTGCCGCTTCTCCCCCCGGCGCTGGTTCGCCAGCACCCGCCGCGCCACGCCGTACAACCACAGCCTGGTCTCGTCCGCCGGAGGGATCTCGCCGACCTTGCGCCAGGCGGTCGCGAACGTCTCGGCGATCGCGTCGGCGGCGTCGTCGGGCGAACCGGTCCGGCGCCGTACGTAGCTCATCACGGCTTGGTAGTTGGCCATGTACATCTCCTCAAAACGCTGCTTCGAGTCGGGCGGGGCCACACGGATGTCCTTCCCCCGGGGGTCTGCATCAGAGGAGATGTCCGGATACGCCGCGTCGTTACAGCGGAAATCCGAGGATCGTGAAAACACCGCCGCTCACTCGAGAGGGGCACGGCCGACGCCGGAGACGGCACGTGAGTCAGAACGCATTCTGAAGTTGGTGAACCAGGAAGGGGCGGCACGCGATCGCCTGCCGTCAAGCAGGCCACATCGACCCGAACGGAACAATCCATCCGTCCCATCGGCGTTGAAACCGTCATCGAGCAGCAGGTAGGAGCAAGGTCGTGACGAACTCCGTCATCCACTCCGGCTCGGGCGCACGGCCGGAGGGCCGGTGACGGCCTGCTCGGGGTAGGGCTGCCCTTACCTCCGATACACCGGCAGGCGTCAGCGAGCCGCCGGCCCATTCGCACCAGACTCGCTCCTGACACACAGGAGACGTCAGCATGGACACCTCGGGATTGACCCCCGCCAGAATCATCGCCCTGGCGGCCATGACCCTCACCATCCTTGCTCTCGGCTACCTGGGCGCACGGGATACGACGACACCGGCGGCGTCCCCCGCGGCCAAGGTCGGCACACTGACTCTGAACCCCTGCACGTACGAGACCGAAACCGGAGCCCTGCCGGCGGACTGCGGCACCCTGACCGTCCCAGAGAACCACGACGTTCCCGGCTCCCGGCCGATCACGCTGCCCGTGAACCGCATCCGGGCCACCGGCCCCGACCCGGCCGAGCCGATCTTCCGTCTCGGGGGCGGGCCCGGCCAGACGAACATGACCTTCAAGGAAGCCGGCCGCCTCTCCGAGAGGCACGACATCGTCCTGGTCGGTTACCGCGGCATCGACGGTTCCGTCGTCCTCGACTGTCCTGAGGTGACCACGGCGATGCGGCACTCCGCCGACCTCGCCGGACCCGACACGACGCGCCGCACCTCCCAGGCCTACGCCGACTGTGCCAGACGCCTGACCGAGGACGGCACCGACCTCGGCGGCTACTCGCTACCCCAGCGCGTCGAGGACTTGGAGACCGTCCGCAGGGCACTGGGCTACCGGCGGATCAACCTGATCAGCCAGAGCGTCGGAACCCGCACCGCCATGATCTACGCCTGGCGCCATCCGCGGTCCATCCACCGGTCGGTGATGGCCGGCGTGAACCCGCCCGGTCGCTTCCTCTGGGACCCCGCCACCACGGACGACCAACTCGCCCGATATGCCCGGCTGTGCGCCCAGGACCACGCATGCGCCGCACGCACCGAAGACCTCGCCGCCTCCATGAGGGCGACCGCCGCGCACCTGCCCGACCGGTGGGGACCCCTGGCCGTCAAAAGCGGCAACGTCCGCGCCGCGACGCTGATCGGACTGGTCAACTCCACACGATTCGCCGCACCGCTCAACGCGCCCGCGATGCTCGACGCCTGGCTGGCCGCCGCCGACGGCGATCCCAGCGGACTCTGGGCCATCTCCCTTCTCGCCGACCTGACCATCCCGACGTCCTTCGTCTGGGGAGAGTCCGCCGCGACCACCATGATCGACGCTGCGCCGGTCGACCGCTACTACGCCGGAGGGGGCGACCCGGGCTCGATCCTCGGCAACGCCGGCGCGGATCTGCTGTGGGCCGGCGGTGGCCTCACCAAGGCGTGGCCGTCCGGCCCCGACACCCGCGGATACCAGCGGACGCGCCCGACCGACGTCGAAACGCTCCTGATCAGCGGCACCGTCGACTTCACCACGCCCGCCGAACTGGCCACCAGGGAACTGCTGCCCGCCCTGCCCAACGGCCATCAGGTGATCCTGGCCGAACTCGGGCACACCACCGACTTCTGGCGCTACCAGCCCGAGGCCAACCGGCGGCTGCTGACCGCCTTCTTCGACCACGGCCAGGTCGACACCTCCGGATACACCACCCACAAGGTCGACTTCCGGGTCGGCACGCTCAGCATGCCGAACATCGCCAAGATCCTCGCAGGCGTCCTGACCGGCCTCACGCTGACCGCCGCCGTCCTGCTCGCCGGGATGACCCGCCGAGTACGCCGCCGCGGTGGCTTCGGGCCCAGAACCGGCATCTGGCTGCGCATCCTGACCCCGGTGATCCTCGGTCTCGGCGGCTGGTCCCTGGCCATACTGACCGTGTCGATCCTGTGGCCGGCGACCTACCTCGGCGACCCGCTCGTCACCGTACCGCCCGTCGGTGTCGCCATCGGCTACGGCGCCTACTGCGCCTGGACCCGACGCGACCGGACCTCTCGGCACCGGCGCCGGGGCCTGGCCGCCGCACCGGCCGCGGCACTCGCCGGAGCCTGGCTGGGGTTCTCCGCCGCCGACGGCCTACCCGGCACGACGGCCACGATCATCGGCGCCGCCCTCGCCGCCAACCTCGTCCTCCTCACCCTCGACATCCTCGGCGACCGCGCCGCCACACTGTCGGAGAGCTGATCGACGCCCTCCCCGCCCTGTCCCATTCGTCATCTGGGGGCTGGACCGTGACCCGGTCACCACGCTTCGGGCTCACGCCGAGACCTCCACCGGCCCGAAGTCGCCGCGTGTGGCCTTACGAGCCTGGGTGCGGCGGGCGGGGTCGGCCTTGATCCGGGCGGTCGCCCGCCAGCCTGCGATGACCTCCTGTGTGGTGACGTCGACATCCGGTTCCGCGGCGTCGGAGAGCGCCTCCACCAGTTCGAGGGTGAAGGCACGCAGTTCGGCGGAAGTGAGGTGGCGGACCCAGGGAAAGACCTCGGGCATGGCCATGACCAGCGCGCGGGCGGTCGGATCGTGCTTGATGAGGGCGAGGAACAGGCGAGACGCTGTGGCCAGCGTCTCCCCGCGCTGATCCTCACGGTCGGCGGCGGTCAGGGAGGAGTCCGGGGTATCGCGGTGAGTGACGCGTACTCGACCGAGGCGCGCGGCGCGTTCGGCGGCGGCCCGGGGGTTTCTCGACAGGTCCGAGAAAGTGACGGCGTCGGCGTTGCTGTTCACCCTGCCACCGTAAGTCAGAACACATTCTGAAGTCGGTGAACCAGGGAAGGGGCGGCACACGATCGCCTGCCGGTGAGGAGGCCACATCGACCGGTGAGGGACATTCCTTCACTCGCCCGTCGTGTCGTCGGACCACGGTGCTTTCGCGGATTCGTCACGGTGCAGAACGTGCACGGTCTCGACGCGGTCACTGGCCACGACATACTCGGTCACCTCGATGGGCTGAGCGTCGCCTCCCGAGGTGCCCACGCGCACGATCTCCAGTACGGGCAGGCTGGTGGGGATCTCCAGCAGGCCGGCCTCGTCCTTGGTCGGCATCCGTGTCCTATGGATCTCTATCCAGCTGATGGGCCAGTGACCGCCCTCTCCGAACCCGCTGTGCCAATCAGGCAACGTTGACCAGTGTGTTGGGGCATCGGTATTCCTATCCCTTACGCTTGATTCCTATCCCTTACGCTTGGGGATCTCCTTCGACCGGTCGTGCGGTCAGGGACGTGTGTCGAAGTCTCCAGTTTCGACGCGTGTATTTCAGAGCCGTTTGATTGACAGATCCGCTCGGTTGGAAAACCTCGGTGGCTCGATGTGATGATCCGTTAAGTGAGTGCGTGCGAGTTGAGGAGGTTCGGTGAGTGTTCTGCATGTTCGACACATCGAAGGGGAGCTAAAGACGTCCTTCGAGGGGCTGATCGATCTCACCGATGTCGCCGAAAATGCACCGCAGGCGCAGAGGGAAGTCCAGTTCTTGAGTCGTGCGCTTGCCGCGTATGTCGCGCAACAGGTGACAGGATGCTCGGCTGAAGAAGCGGCAGCGTTCGTGATCGACGGACGGGACGACAACGGCATCGATGCCGTCGCGATCGACGATGACAAGCCACACTTGTGGCTGATTCAGTCGAAGTGGACCAAGACGGGCGAGGGAACGGTCGACAAGGAGACCACTCTCAAGCTCAAGGAGGGGCTTGACCTGCTGTTGGAAGGGGAGTACGGCAGCTTCAATCCCCGTTTCGCGAAGCTGGAGAAGCGGGTCGACGCGGCGTTGAGCGACCCCTCCGTAAAGATCACCCTGATGTTGGCCGTGCTGGGTAACCCAAAGATGGAGGACGTCGTTGAGAGGCCGCTGCTGGCGGCGGCCAGGAAGCTCAACGGGCCGAAGCCCGAGGACGAGGTCTTGGACATCCGTGTCCTTGGGCTTCACGACGTCCATAAGGCGGTCCGCGCGAAATTCGCGCCAGCTCGCATTGATCTCTCTGTGACGCTTGACGGCTCCGGGCGCTTGCAGGCGCCGTATCTCGCCTACTACGGATCGGTGTCCGTTGGACAGGTCGCGCGCTGGTACGGCGACCACGAGGACAGCCTGTTCGAGCAGAACATCCGCAAGTCGCTTGGTCTGACCGGAGTCAATCGTTCCCTTGTCGACACGCTGATCACACGTCCCCTCGACTTCTGGTACTTCAACAACGGGATCACCGTCTTGTGTGATCGGGTTCGTCCGACAGTGCAGTATGCGACCTCTGACGACGGTCCTCGGGAATTTAAGCTGGAGGGCGTAAGCGTGGTCAACGGAGCACAGACGGTCGCGGCGATCAGCGAAGGATTGCGACGCGCACCGGATAAAGCCGGGGTGGCGCGAGTCTGGATCCGGCTGATCGCCCTGGAGGACTGCCCGGAGGGCTTCGCTGACCAGATCACCCGTGCCACCAACACGCAGAACCAGGTAGGGCGGCGTGATCTCGCGGCTCTCGACGAGGTTCAGGTCCGTCTGCAGGAGGAGTTCGCATGGGCGCTGCGCCTTACATACGTCATCAAAGGGGGCGGCGATGCACCAGAGGAAGAACGAGGCTGTACTAATGTCGAGGCGGCGGAGGCGCTCGCGTGCACACATGCGCGTCCTGAACTGACTGTGCGGGCGAAGGCCGGCGGCGATTATTTCTGGGAAAGGACCCCAGGAAGTGCCTATGATCAGCTTTTTCCCAAGAAGATCAGCGTCTATAGAGTTTGGCGGTCCGTTGTCTTCAACCGGAGGGTAGGCGCCGTCCTCGATGAAGGACAGGCTTCTCGGGAAGGGGTCACCGCCCGAGTCGCGGAACACGGACGATCCTTGATCACCCACATTACTTTCAAGAGCCTGGATCAAAGCGGCGTCAACGATCCACAGTCTTCCTGGGAGGACACCGTCCTGTCCGCCGTTCCAGAACGAACGGCTGCCGTGCTGGCCTGGTTGGTACGCCACGTGGAGGAGATCGGCGGTTACCCGGTCAGCATCTTCAAAAATCCGGAGAAGTGCAGATCTCTGGCCGCGTCGGTGATCGCGTCGGTCAACGGACAGACACCGCCACCAGAGATCCAGGTCAAGAAACGGAGTTCTCGGGCCGTCGGGGTGCTCGTTGACGCCGGGGTGATCGAGGAAGGGGCGGTGCTTGAGTTCCGCGTCTTCGGCGATGAGCAGACCGGTATGAACAGCTGGATCGCAGAGGATCCGCGGCGGGGGCGGGCGACATGGGCCAACAGCAGGTCGAAACCATTGATCTGGGAAGCGGACGGCCAAGCCTACTCACCGACTACGCTCGCCACGTACATGAGGCTGCGGGCGCTCGGAAAGAAGGGGTCGATTCAGGGGACGAAGTACTGGTCGATCCGGGGCAAATCCCTCGTCGAGCTCGCTGAGCAGGTGCGGGACTCCGAGTGAAGTGAGCATGGGATATTCCGATACCGCTGCCGTGCTTCTCAAAATTCATCGAAGCGTGATCACTGCCGGAGCGCGCCACTGGAAGATCGGACAGTTACCCTAACCATGGGGTGGAAGGAGGGACAGCGTGCTGCTCCGGTTCCGTGTCGCCAACGTGCGGTCGTTACGCGACGAGCAGGAACTGTCCTTCGTCGTCTCCGAACACGAGCTGAGCGCGGTGACGCGAGAGACCGCACTCGGCGGAAGTCGTTCCGCTGGCGTCTTCCCGCTGGTCGGCATTTTCGGCGCCAACGCCTCGGGAAAGTCGAACGTTCTGGCCGCGCTGACCGATATGCGTGCGGCAGTCCTCAACTCCTATGCCCGCTGGGCCTCGTTCGAGGGAATCCCGCGTGAGCCCTACGCGCTCGATCCCAAAGGCGAGAGTGAGCCGAGCTTCTTCGAGGCCGACCTCGTGCTAGACGAGGTGCGCTGGACGTACGGATTCGAGCTGAGCTCAAAACGCGTCGAGGCCGAGTGGATCCACAGCTACCCCCGAGGTCACCGTCAGGTGTGGCTCGACCGTGACGCCTCGCGAGCCGGGGTATACGAATGGCCGGGCAACCGGATCAAGGACCGGGCCCAGCTGGCCAAGCGCACACGTTCCAACACGCTGCTGCTGTCCACAGCCGGTACTGACAACCACCCGCAGCTTTCGGCGCTCTTCCACTGGTTCCGCCGCAATCTGTGGATCATCAACCCGGAGGAAGAACGGGAGCAACGGGAGGAGTTCACTCTGCAGGAGCTCTCCGGCAGCCGCGCACGCCGGATCAACGAACTGCTGAGGGTGGCGGATCTGGGAATCACCGGCGCAGAGGTTGTCCAGGAGGGCAAGAATCGGCCGACGGTGCGGCTGACCCACCGGTCGGCCGCCAAGGACGTTGCCCTCGACTGGCGGAGCGAGTCGTTCGGCACTCGATCCTGGTTCGCGCTGCTCGGTCCCCTGCTGCTGGCGCTCGATGAGGGCGCCGTGCTGCTCGTCGACGAGCTGGACGCGAGCCTGCACCCGCGATTCGCCGCCGAGGTCGTCCGGCTCTTCCACGATCCGCATGCCAACCCCAAGGGCGCGCAACTCGTCTTCACCTCACACGACCCGTCGCTGCTCATCACCCCAAGCGGGGAGCGGCTGCTGGAACCAGGCCAGGTGTGGCTGACGGAGAAGGGCAAGGATGGCGCCACGGAACTGTATTCCCTGACCGCCGCCGAGCCGGGAGAGGACGAGAACCTGATGGAGTCCTACCTCGCCGGTGCCTTCGGCGGGGTTCCCTCCGTTGTGGAGGGACAATTCGCTCGGCGGTTGCACAAGCACCGGCACACCGCAGAGCAGGCCAAATGACGCGTACGCGAGGGAAGGACGCGCTGGGGCCGTCCGGACAACGGCGCGACAAGCGCAACCGGGTCGTCCACGTCTTCACCGAAGGCAGGCTCACCGAGCCTTCGTACATCGACATCATGAAACAGCACCTCGACGAGCAGAGGCTGCCTGTCGAGGTGCACATCGCGAACGCCGGTGCACGGGGTTCCCAGCGCAAGCCGATCGACCTGGTCGAGGCGGCGGTACCGCTCATGCACAGGCTGACCCGCGAGGCGGAGCGCAACCGGCTGAGGGATGAGATCCGCCCCCAAGTCTGGTGCCTGTTCGACCGGGACGACCACCAAGATCTCGACCGAGCCTTCAAACAGGCCCGCCAGGGAAAGGTCCGCATCGCCTTCTCGCATCCCTGTTTCGAGGTGTGGCGGCTCCTGCACCACAAGGACGTGGCCGGAACCTTCAACCAGGTGTGTGGCCTGGTGATCGACAGGCTCCCCTTCAAAAACGAGGTGGGGAAGATCAAGGAGGTGTACGCAGAGCAGATCATGGGCCACTACACCGAGGCGAAGCGACGCGCCCTCCGGATGAACGCCCAGCACGGCGACCACGTGTCCCTGCCGAACCGCGACCCGTACACCGACGTCTTCCACTTCGTCGAGCAGGGCCTCGGGATCACCTCCTACTGAAGCCCGGTGCGGCAATCGTTTCCTCTTCCGCGTGCTGCCACCATAGGGTTCCTACGTCATATCGGGGTCGTAGGGAGTTGTACGGTGGCCAAGCTCACGCTCGCCCAACTGGAGCGGCATCTGTTTGCCGCAGCGGACATCCTCCGCGGCACGATGGACGCATCCGAGTACAAGGACTACATCTTCGGCCTACTCTTCCTGAAACGGGCCAACGATGAGTTCGAGGCCGCCCGCGAACGCGTCCGGGAGGATGCCGTCCGGGAGTTCGGTTTCACCGGGGAGCAGCTAGAGAGCTTTTTAGAAGAGATTGCACCCTATGACGAACGTGACGTGCTGTTCGTCCCGAAGGACGCCCGCTGGGAGCGGATCTCCTCAGCCACCCACAACATCAACGAAGACCGACTGCGTCCTGCCCTCCAGGCACTCGAAGTGCAGAACAGCAAGCTCAGAGGTCTCTTCGACCATCTCGACTTCAACCGCATCGGCGGCTCCGGTGCGACCGCGACCGCGGCCAAGCTCGCCGACCAGCGCCTCCAACTGCTCATCGCGCACTTCGGTCGCGTCCGGCTGCGGACCGACGACTTCGAATTCCCCGACCTGATCGGCGCCGCATACGAATACCTGATTAAGGAGTTCGCGGACTCGGCGGGCCGTAAGGGCGGCGAGTTCTACACCCCGCGTGACGTGGTCCGCATGATGATCGAGCTGGTCCGCCCCCGGCAAGGCATGCGCATCTATGACCCGTGCGTCGGCTCGGGAGGCATGCTCATCCACGCCAAGGAGTACGTGGAGGAACATGGCGGGGACACCAAGGACATGTTCTTCGCCGGTCAGGACGCCAACAGCGGCTCGTGGATCATGTCGACGATGAACATGGTGCTGCACGGAGTGCGCCGCTTTGATCTGAAGACCGGTGACACCCTCGCCGAGCCCGCGCACCCACCACAGTCCGACGCCGACCGGTACGACGCGATCCTCAGCAACCCGCCGTTCTCCATGGACTACGTCCTCTCCGACCTCATGTTTCCTGGCCAGCGCGCGGCGTACGGCAAGACGAGCGAGCGCGGCAAAGCCGACCTGATGTTCCTCCAGCACATGCTCTGGATGGCCAAGCGTGAGGGAGCCGGCGGCATGGTCGCTACCGTCATGCCGCACGGCGTGCTGTTCCGCGGCGGCGGCGAGCAGGAGATCCGCACGAAGCTTTTGAACGAGGACGCGATCGAGGCGGTCATCGGCCTGGCCCCGAACCTGTTCTATGGCACCGGCATCCCGGCCTGCATCCTGGTGCTGCGCCCGCCGGGTAAGAAGGACCCGAAGCATGTGGGCAAGGTCCTGTTCATCAATGCCGACCGCGAGTATCACGCGGGTCGGGCGCAGAACGTGCTTCTCCCCGAACACGCGGAGAAGATCACTTCAACCTTTCACGCCTACGCCGAGGTCCCTGGTTTCTCCCGAATTGTCAATCGCGAGACGCTGCGCGAGAACGGCGACAACCTCAACATTCGTCGCTACATGGACAACACGCCGCCGCCGGAGCCGCAGGATGTGCGGGCTCATCTAGTGGGCGGAGTGCCACGCGCGGAGATCGAAGGCAGAAAGAAACTGCTCGACGCGTACGGGATCGGGCTGAACGACCTCTTCGCCGAGCGGAACCCGGTAGACCCGGACTATGTGGACTTCATGCCAGAGGGAAGGCGCCCTGACACCGTCCGGCTGGGCGAGCTGGCCCGCCCGCGCGAAGAAGAACTGCGGAGAGCGTTCGCAAAATGGTGGGAGATGGAGGCCCGGCAGCTGGAAGCGGTGGCCGCGACCCCGGAGCGTCTTGCCGACCTGACCTCCTCGGAACGCAAAGCGGCACTGATGGCGGTCCGTGGTTCGCTCATTGAGTCGTTCGTGGAGCAGCTGGGGCAGGAGGGACTGCTGGACCGGTACGCGCTCGCGGGCGCGGTGGCCGGCTGGTGGTACGAGGCGAAGTACGACCTGCTGGCTCTCTCGGAGAATGGTTTCGCGGGAGTCCTGGATGGATGGGTGGAGAACGTCGAGACGATGCTCGCCCCAGAGCAGGACCCGCGGACGAGAAAACTGCGCAACCGGACGGCCGCCGAGCGGCGCCAGGCCTATGACCACAAAGTGGTCGCCGCTATCGCCCCGGACTTCCTGAAGGAACTGTCCAAGGCCGAGGCGTGTAAAGCGGAGTTGGACGCGCGCTGGAAGGAACTGAACTCCGAGTCGTCCGAGGACGAAGAAGAGACCAACGACAAGACCTCATCTCACGAGCAGAAGGTTCTGAACCCGGAGCAGGAAGTGGAGCTCGACCGCGTGAAGAAGGCGCGGACGAAGGCCGCCGCAATGATCAAGCGTCTTGAGACCGACTTCTGGTTCTTGTGGCCGAGCGACCCGCCCACACTCGGCGAGGAACCGCCTCGTCTGTTCCGAGCCCGGCAGGCGCTCAGCCCGGAGGACGAACGCAGGGTCGTACTTGATCTGCTCCGTGATGATTTGGGGGATAAACTGGAGGGGCACACCGTACGACGCCGCCGGGAACTGACAGAGGCATATCAGAAGTGGGAGAACAAATATGCAATGTCATTTCGGCAGATCGAGGCGGCGCGGGAGAGGTCGGCGGCGGTGTTGAATGGTTTCCTGAAGGAGCTAGGTTATGCGGAATAACTGGCCGATCCATTGCCTAACTGATGTGGTGACACTCCCTACAGGACAAGTTGACCCAAATGTTGACCCGTATCGAAGTCAAATCCTGCTTGCTCCAGACCATGTGGAGCAAGCTACTGGAAGAATCTTAAAATACGAGACGGCCGAGGAGCAGGGAGCGACTAGCGGAAAGTATGTGGTGCGGCCTGGCGATATCGTCTTCAGCAAGATTCGACCCGCTCTTCGCAAGGTTGCGTTGGCAGATTTCTCGGGAATCTGCTCAGCAGATATGTACCCTCTAAGGCCTAGTGAGAAGATTCTTGGAAGTTTCCTGCTCCCGATTCTTCTTAGTGGTCGATTCTCTCGTTATGTAGAGAGCTTGTCAGGGCGCACTGGAATTCCAAAGGTGAACCGGGAAGACCTATCTGGTTTCTTCTTTCCGCTTCCTCCACTTGAAGAGCAGCGACGGATCGTTGAGGTGATTGATGCGGTGTCTAGGCAGGAAGAAGCTGTCCGAGCATCGATCGCGAAGCTGTCCAGCATAAGTTCTGCGACGGTGGACTCTCTACTAGAAAGGGTGGTATGGGACTACACTTTGTCTGATGCGATAGATGGGCCAATCCGAAACGGACACTCTCCCATAGAGAGTGAAGCATGGACCGGAGTACGAATGTTGGGTCTAGGATGCCTTACGCCTTATGGCTTCAATCCTATACAACTCAAGAATGCGCCGTCGTCGGTCACTGCGGATCACGTAGCCACATTGAGGGAAGGAGATCTGCTTATAAGTCGCGCAAATACGCGGGAGCTCGTTGGCCTGGCCGGTATATATCGAGATGTGGGGACACCGTGTATCTACCCTGATCTAATGATGAGGATTCGGCCATCAAATCGTTGTTCGACGGAATTTCTAGGCGCCGTTTTGATGTCGACGCGCGTCCGTCGGCATGTGCGGGCACTTGCCCAAGGTACTTCTGAGAGTATGGTGAAAATATCTGCGGCAACAGTCTATGGGATACCTATACCATTGCCCGAATTCGAGGAGCAGAACCACTTGCTGAGGGTCCTGGATTCCTTCTCGACCCAGATACGCGATAAAAACGCAGAATTGGGCAAGCTCGGATCTGTCAAGCAGGGAATCGTAGACGATCTGTTGAGTGGTCGCGTCAGCGTCTGAGCCTCTAGCATCGCCGCCGTTCCTGCTGGGACAGGGCCCTAGGTCTCATCCAGGTGTCCCATTTCGGTGGAACCCTCACCCTTGCGCCCCCGCAACGCGCAGAATGGATCACCGAAGCGGCGGGCGAGGGCCGGAGGGTGTGACGACGTGGTGGTGCAGGTCGAGCGTAACGAGGTGGAGCGGCCCATCGTCGCTCAGCTTGAGGCGATGGGCTGGACGCACGCCTCCGGTACGGAGGTCGGGACGCTCGACGCCGGCACCCCGTTCCTTGTCGAGGAACTGAAGGGCGCCCTGCGCCGGATAAATCTCAAGGCGACCGGCTGCGGATCGTGGATGGACGACTCCGACGTGGCGAGGTCCGTTGAGCAACTGTCCTCCGTCTCCCTCGGTCGCGGTG
This sequence comes from Streptosporangium sp. G12, assembly GCF_052983175.1. Lineage (NCBI taxonomy): Bacteria > Bacillati > Actinomycetota > Actinomycetes > Streptosporangiales > Streptosporangiaceae > Streptosporangium > Streptosporangium sp. G12. Next base: position 57,187 of record NZ_JBRIQO010000007.1, read on the forward strand.
TCGTCCAGGCCAACTTCGATGCCACCGATCTGCTCCTCAGCGGATTCGTGCTGGCAGGCCCGTCCGCGGCACACGGCGGTTCCTCTGCGACCGTGCAGTACATCGAGTGGCACGAGGACCGAACCGTGCTCAACGACTTCACCGTGGTCGACCAGCTTCGCGTGCGGAACCGCTCAGGGGAGGTGTCGGTCCTCGATCTCGTCCTCTTCGTCAACGGCATCCCCCTCGTCGCCGTCGAGTGCAAGAGCCCTGATCTCGCCGACCCCGTCGATCGGGCCGTGCGTGATTTACGACACTACGCGGGGAACCCACTCCCCGATGAGGAGGACGCCAGAAGCGGTCCGGAGCCCACCGGTGTCCCGGAACTCTTTCGCACCGTTCAGCTGCTGGTTGCGGCCACCGCGGATACCGCGCACCTTGGCACGGTCACCTCCACGCCGGACCACTTCCACCCGTGGCGGAGCGTGAAGCCGGAACGCCGGGAGACACTCGAAACGGAGACACCGAACAGGACCGGCCCGTTGAACGAGCGGCACAAGCTGGTCGGGGTTGTGTTGCGCCCCGCCGCCCTACTCAACGTCGTACGGCACTATGTCATCCCGTTCCCAGTTGAGAACGAATCCGGCGGACCTCGAACAGTCAAAATCGTCGCACGGCACCAGCAGTACCGGGCCGCGGAGGAGGCCGTACGGAGGTTGCGGACCGGGCGGGTCCGCAGCGGATTACGGGACGCCGACGAGCGCGGCGGGGTCATCTGGCACACGCAGGGCTCCGGCAAGAGCCTCACCATGACCTTCCTGGTGCGCCGCATCCATCTGCACCACGAACTCAGCGAATTCATGGTCGTGGTCGTCACCGATCGCACTCAGCTCCAGGACCAGCTCTCCCGGACCCTAAGACTGAGTGAGTCCGACGTCCAGACGGCCAAGACCCGTGCCCAGATGGAAGGATTGCTCCGGGACGGTGGCCGGCGGGTCGTCTTCGCAATGATCCAGAAGTACGGAAGCGGGCTCGCGTTTGCCGCGGAAGCCGCCGAGGACGACGACGATCGCGACCTGGTGGAGGAGTACGAGGCAGCCGAGCAGGCCAGGCGGGAGGGAAAGGCCGAGACGATCCCACCGGCGCCAAATTTTCCGGAGTGCAACACTTCTTCCTCGATCCTGGTCCTGGTCGACGAGGCACACCGTTCGCACACCAGCGTGCTGCACGCAGCCCTGCGTAAGGCCATTCCCAACGCGGCGAAGATCGGTTTCACCGGTACGCCGATCATGACCGGGAGGATGGAGGACACCCGGCGGATCTTCAGCGGCGGTCCTGGCAGGGGCTTCCTCGACGAGTACCGGATGAGCGAGGCCGAGCGTGACGGCGTCGTCGTGCGCATCCGCTACGAGGGGCGCACCGGCGAGGGCAGGGTCTTCGACAAGGACGGTCTCGACCGGAACTTCGACGACCTGGTCCGCGACCGTACGGATGACGAGCGTAGTGCCCTGCTGAAGCGCTGGCCCCGCGAGCGCGACGTCGCCGAGTCTGTGCCGATGATCGAGGCCAAGGCCGAGGACATGCTGGAGCACTGGGTGAGCTGGGTGCTGCCGGACGGGTTCAAGGCTCAGGTCGCGGCGGTCAGCCGGAAGGCGGCCGTCCAGTATCACCACGCTCTGCGGCGGGCACGGGACATCCTCCTGGAAGAGCTCGCCACGTTCGATCCGGAGGCGGTGGTCGGCCCGGTGGAGAAGATGGACAGTCGGACGCGCTATCTCTACATGGCTTACCGGCACCGTGCGCTGCTACGTCGTGTCGACTTCGTGCCGGTGATATCCCCGGGAGCGGAGCGCAAGTATCGCCAGTGGTTGCACTGGACCGACGCGGGACGACAGAAGGCGTACATCGACCGTTTTCATCAGCCGTTTCCCCAGTTGCCACTGGACCAGGACTGGACGGCGGCCGTTCCCTTCAACCCGCCGCAGGAGAGGCCGAACGGGGGGGCGGGCGACAATCCCTGGTCGCGGAGTCAGGCGACCAGGCGGCCGGAACCTACGGTCGGCCCCGACCCGGTCCACCCCGACAGCCCTGTCGCCTTCCTCATCGTGAAGTCGATGTTGCTCACCGGTTTCGACGCTCCTCGTGAACAGGTGCTCTACTTGGACCGGCCGATTCGCGACGCGGAGCTACTCCAGGCCGTCGCGCGGGTCAACCGGCCGATGCCGGGCAAACAGGTTGGCTACGTCGTCGACTACTACGGTGTTCTGGAGCATCTCGCCGACGCGCTCGATGCCTACCGGCAGGCCGACGTCGAGGACACCATGCGCAGCCTGTCCGAGGAGATCGAGAATCTTCATCCAGCGGCCGAGGCGATCCGCGGTCTCCTGCGCCGTCGTAGGGTCACCGACGCGGATCTCACCGGCTTTGACGGGCTAGGCAGAGCGGCCCTGGCCTTCGAGGACGAGCAGGACCGCTTCGCCTTCGACAAGGTGCTGCACGAGTTCCTCGACACGCTGGAACGCGTACTGCCCCACGAGCACGCCCTGGACTACGTGTCCGACGCCCGGCGTTGGGGGATGTTGCAGAAGCGCATTCGGCGGCTTTATCGAGACGCGGACGGCGGTACCTTCACTCTGCGCCGCTACGGACGAAAGGTCCGGGCGATGATCGCGGCGCACCTGGAGGGTCCACAGATCGAACAGGTCATCCCGCCGGTCTCGCTCACCTCGGACGCCTTCGACAACATGGTCAGGGACATCCCGGCGCGAGAGGCCGCGGCCGAGATGGGTCACGCGCTCCGCTTCCATCTGGAGGAACAAGTCAGACGAGAGGATCCGGAGAAGTACATCCGGCTCTCACAGCGCCTGGAAGAGATCTTGAAAAGACTTCCCGAACGCTTCGAGGAGCAGGTCGAGGAGTTGGGGCCGCTTATCGAGCAGGCCCGTAGGGAGAGCGAGGAGGACCCCGCCCTGGCGGGGCTCAGTGTGCTGGAACAGCGGTTGTACCGGCTCATCGAGGAGAAGGTGGAGGGGAACCCGGGAGTCGTCCGCGGGGAAACGGACTTACGAGAGCTGGTCAACACGGTGTGCGACACAGCCGCACGCGTCATGGGCAGTGTCGCGTATCAAGGCCAGAGCCAGGATATCAGCGCGCTGGCGAATGCTGTTAACAACGAGTTGCTCCGCGGTGGCCTCCGACCTGCAGGTGTGGACTGGGCTCCCTTGAAGGCCGTCGCGGAGAGCCTGGCGGCGTACGCCAACGACAACCGTTCGCAGTTCCTGCGGAGGGCCCAGGGAGAATAGGGCGGGTGACCACACCCGCCGACGACTACACTCCGCAAGCGCTGAGGGACGGCAGTCTCCTCGCCGTTGACGGATTGACGTTGCGAGTACGCATCAGCGGCAGACGCAGGCGCTTCGCGCTGACGGTGGAGGCAGATGCCGCTCTTACTCTGCACGTTCCGGAAGGACGGTCGACGTCGGACGCCGAGGATTTCGTACGTACGCACCGGGCCTGGCTAATAAGCAGACGTGCGCTGCGAGAACAGGCTCGACCACTGAGTCCTTCCAAACGCCTCATAAAGGGTGAGATCTTCCGATACCTCGGTCGTATGTATCGGCTCGCCATCGTGGAGGATGAGTCAGGGAGCGACAGGGTTCGGTTGGTGGCCGGACATCTGATCATGAGCTGTGAACTGGCCGAAGATACGACGCGTGGCCGAGCCGCACTGGTCGATTGGTACTGTCGGGCTGGTCACGCCTGGGTGGTGGGACGACTCCAACCCTGGGCAGCTCGGATGTCCGTGCCGGAGCCGGTGGTGGATGTACGTGACCTAGGCAGCCGCTGGGGAACGTATCAATCGGAAGAAGATCGAGGACCAGGCCGGATAAGCCTTGGCTGGCCTCTCTTCCAACTCCCGATGCACCTGATCGACTATGTAATCGCTCACGAGCTCGCCCATGCCCGGATCCCCGGACACGATGCTCATTTTTGGCGGCTGCTGAGGCAGGCACTGCCCGAATACAAGGAGCGCCGCATGGAACTCGACGACCTTGGCCGGCGCATGTGGATGGGAGAGATCATCTAGCACGGACAGCTGGTGATCTTGCTAGAGAACAGTTACCGCAATGCGAGGCATGCGCGAGATGATCTCGCAGGATGTGTGGACTTGCGAGGTGGTGGCGTTGACGCAGCCATTTTCCCACCTTTATGCCTTGGAGGGGCCGGTCGCGCGGTCAGGGGCGTGTGTCGAAGTCCCCGGTTTTGACGCGGCCGAGGAAGACGGTCCAGTCATCCGGTGAGAAGACGAGCATGGCGCCGCCGGGATCCTTAGAGTCGCGGACAGCGACCAAGCCCGAGATAAAGGCGACCTCGACGCAGTTGTCCGTTGTTCCCTGACTACGCGAACTCTTCCGCCAGTTGGCTTGGGGGAAGTCCATGAAGTGACCTCACTTCAACGTGTCGAGCATGTCGGACAGGTAGGCGAGGGATGCGTCGGGAGCAAGAGCTGCCGCACACAGGTGCTGGAAAATCAGTGTATATCGGGCGAGTTCGGCTGGCTTTTCCAGGTAAAGGCCATCGGTACCGGTCTCTACGTAGACGATCTTCGGATCCTCGGGGAATTCCATGATGACGAACTGACCTGCCATGCCCGCGTGCAGACCGGCGGTAAGTGGCAGCACCTGGATGGTGACGTGCTCCAAGGGCTCGGTGTCGATGAGCCGCTGAAGTTGCTCGCGGAAAACGAGCGGTGAGCTGAGAGGACGGACGAGGGCGGCTTCGTCGATGACGACCCAGAAACGGGGGGAGTCCTTTTGGGTAAGGAGCCGCTGTCGCTCCAGTCTCAGCGTGACACGTCGTTCGACCTCGCCAGGGTCGCGCACCAGTGCCGCACGAGTGATCTCCGCCACGTACGCGGGAGTCTGTAGCAGGCCGGGGATCACGAGAGGTTCGAAGGTCGAGATGGCCGAGGCTTCGGCTTCCAGGTCGACGTAGCTACCGGCCAATACATCTTTGTAGGCGGTCCACCAACCGCGCTGGCGGGACTCCTTGGCGAGCGTGATCATCGCTTCGCGTTGGCCGGGATCGGTGACGCCGTAAACATCGAGCAGGTCGCGGACGTCGCGAGGGTTCGGGCGTTGCCACTGGGCGGTCTCGATCCGGCTGAGTTTGCCCCGTGACCATTCCAGACGTTCGGCGACCGAGTCGGCGGTCATGTTCGCCGCTTCGCGCAGGCGTCGCAACTCGCCTGAGAGGCGACGGCGGCGAACGGTGGGGCTCTGCCTGCTGGCGGTCATGGCTGCGTCTCCTTGTGGCCGGTTGTGATCGTAGGGCATCTGAGCGAACCAGACATTGAAACCTCAATAAGAGAATGCCCAAAGTTGGCATTGCGATTTTAACTGAAACGGTCCAGGATGACTGCGGAGCGTAATCCGTCGAGCAGTGGCTTACGACAGGAGGACGGCGACATGAGCGCGCACGATCCGCAAGAGCAGTTCACTCACCTGGTAAGGCTGGGCTGGGACCTGCGAGGTCTGGGCCTGTGCACCTCGCTGGTGCTTCCTCGAACAGGGCAACCGGTCCTGGAGGTCATGTCCGGCAGCGAGACCCGCGTCCGCATCACCGTCGTCCGCCGCGCCTGCGGGTGGGTGTTCGTCTGGCGACCATGGTGGGCCAGGGTGTGGCGGCCCGGTGAGGCGGTGTGGGCCGAGGCCGACAACGCGGCCGACGTCATCGTCTCGGAAGCGATCGCGTGAACGCGTACAAGCAGGCGGCCTGCCGGTACGAGCGGCAGCGAACGGCCTCGAACGCTGGGCCGTACTGCATCCCCTGGGCCACGCCGAGTTCGCGGGAACCCCCCGCTCGGTCGCGACCGTCCGCGCCTGGGCACGGCACCTCCTGAACGGAAAAGTCACCGACACCGCCCTCGACGACGTGGTGCTGCTGCTCAGCGAGGTCGTGACCAACTCCGTCGTCCACTCCGACTCCGGACACACACCCGGAGGGTCGGTAACGGTCTGCCTGGGCCTGGGCGCCGGCATGGTGCACGCCGAGGTGATCGACGACGGCTCGGCGACCAGCCTCCCGTTCGTCCGCGCGGCCGCCCCCGACAGCGACGGCGGACGCGGCCTGCTCCTGGTGGAGGCGATGGCCACCGGATGGGGCGTTCACCACGACACCGAGGCGGGTACCGCCGTCTGGTTCCACCTGCCGACCGACGGCGTACTCAGGACCGAATGAGCCCCGTATGGCGAGCGAGCGCCGGCGAGCGCCCCCTGCGCTCCTTCCCGCACCGGCGCTTCAGCTACGGCGAACAACACCGAACGACCCCGTACGGATTGCTTCAGCGTCCCAGCGCACACTGGGCGGCCCGCAAGAAAGCGACTACGGTCTACGCGGCGTACGGCGAGACGAGTCGTGTGCGGAGGTGGGTGGGTGTTCCGGGCGGCTTATAAAAATCCGTGACCAGCGCGCCCGCCAGGCCGGAGGCCTGACGCACCGGACGGTCACCAACGACGGCCGCCCGGAGCACCCGCCCACCGAAGCGCGAACTCACCTGACGCGCCGGTTCTTACCTGCCGGGAAGCCTGGCAGAGCAGCCGTCGTGCCCATACCTCAGAAAAACTTTCGGGAACCGCTCCACAACATCAGATCATGACGTGCGCTTCCGGGTGCCCGGCGAAGGAGAACTGGGCGTTGCGGGTGAGCTTGATGTCGTCGGCCTGCCAGGTGTGCATGGACTTGTCGCCGCTGCGCCAGTAGACGAAGTTGAAGCGGTCGGCGGAGTAGATCTTGACGCGGTCCTCCTTGAGGCGACGGACCAGGTGGGTGTCCTCGCCGCGCGTGATGTCCTCGAAGCCGTAGTGCCGGAACATGTCGGCCTTGCCGAGGAAGGTGCCGCCCTGCACCAGGAAGGCGTACCGGTGCTCCAGCCCGGGCAGGCGCAGCATGGTGGTGTTGCTGCCCTCGAAGTAGGCGTAGTGCGCGCCCTTGCCGACGAGCTCGGCGTCGGAGTAGTCGAAGGCGCGGGCCAGGTCGGACAGGTAGTGCTCGCCGTACAGGTTGTCGTCGTCCATCTTGGCGATCAGCTCGCCCTCGGTGGCGGCGATGCCCATGTTGAGGCAGGCGCCCAGCGACAGCGACTCGTCGGCGGGCAGGACCACGACGTCGGTGATCCCGGCCATCCGGGCCTTGTCGGCGACGACGACGGGGTCGATGTCGAGGCCGTGCAGGACCATGACGAGCTGGACGGGCCGGTGTATCTGCCGGGCCACCGAGGAGATCGCGTGCTCGATCTGGGAGGCGCGGTTGGTGGGCAGGACCACCGAGATCGACCGGGTCCGCTGCTGCACCGGCCTGCCGAGGATCCCCAGGATCTGGTCCACGCGGTGCGAGAACAGGTGCTTGTCGAAGACCTCGCGCATGGCCAGGTGCCCCTGGCGGGCGCGCAGCTCGGGGCTGTTGATCAGGTGCAGGACCTGGTTGTACGACTCAAGCTCGTCGCGGGCGATCGGGATCAGCGACCCGAAGGTCTCCTCGATGGCCCGGGACCAGCCGGAGACGATCGACGTCGAGCAGGCCGACAGCTCGAAGACGCGGCGGGCGCACATGGTCGGCGAGTCGAGCACCGAGTTCACGTTGAGGAAGACCTTGTACATCTTGTACGCGGCCAGCATCTGGTCGTACGGCAGCTCGCCCACGATGTGCGGGACGTACTCCTTCGGCCAGGCGTACTTCTCGTCAACGGTGCCGTTGCGGGCGAAGATGTGCAGCCCGAGCTCGCGGATCGGAGCGATGACGGTTTCCATCTGCTCGCGGCGCTCGGGGTGCTTGTCCCTGAAGTACATCCCCGCGAAGACCACGTCGTTCACGCGCCCGCGCTTGTCCTGGATGGGGTTGTGCACCCGGGGCTGCGCGGCGAACTGCAGGACGTCGACCCGGTCGTGGCCCAGCACCTCGCGGTAGCGGGGGACCATGTCGCCGTCGCAGGTGAAGACGTAGTCGAACAGCTTGGCCGTGTCGATGAAGAAGTCGAAGTTCGGCGGGTCCTCCTTGTTCCAGAAGACCGTGGGGATCCCCTCGGCGCGGCACCAGTCGATCAGGGCGAGCAGCTCGGGCTTGGGGGCCTTCGTGCCGGTCATCTGGTAGCGCCAGCGGCCCTGGTTGCCGTGCCAGGCCGACTCCACGAACAACAGCTCCGGCCGGCGCTCGGCGAAGATCTCCGGCCAGTCGCGGAGCCCGAACTCGATCTGGTCCCACTCGTACTTGAACGCCATCCGGGAGAAGTCGTCCAGGATGACCGCGACCTTCATGTCGGGGCGGACGATCGGACCGGCGGGCCACTTGACCTGCGGCACGTCGACCACGGGCCCCTGGTGCTTGAGCTCCTCGATCACCTCGGCCACCGGGCGGGGCGGCTTGGGGCCCTTGCGGGCCTGCATCGCGGAGCGCAGCCTGCCCGGCAGCGCGGTGACCCCCGGCCCCTTGGCCGCCGTCAGTGCCTCGGCCACCCGGTAGGGGCGCTGCACCTTGGTCGACTCCAGCTTCCACTGCGCGTAGTCGGCCCGCGCCTCGGCGATGGCGAGCCGCCGCTCCAGGTCCTGGACGCGCTCCTCGAGGCGCTCGACGACCTTGCGCTCCTCGGGCAGCCAGTTGATCGGCCCGAGACGCTGGAACTTCGGCTCTTCTGGGGTCTCATCGCTCATGGGGAATCGCCTTTGTCAGGGGTCGTGCCAGCGTACGACCATAGCCGTACCGAAAAAGTAGTTTTAAAGGGATTTGGGCGATACCGATTGTCCGGCCGGTGAGAGGTTGCCGCCGCGCAGCCAGCTCTCGATCACCCGGGCGATCCGGGGACCGGCCTTGCCGTCCCAGAGCGGGGGCAGCTCGCCCGACGGCGTCGCCGCGCCGTCCGCCAGCGCGCGATCGGCCGCGGCGGGCAGCTGCGCGGGGGTGACGAGCCGGTTGGTGCCGTGCGTGATGGTGATCGGCCGCTCGGTGTTGGGCCGCACCGTGAGGCAGGGGACGCCCAGCATGGTCGTCTCCTCCTGCACGCCGCCGGAGTCGGTGACGACCAGCGTCGCGCCCCGCACCAGTGACAGGAAGTCCACGTAGCCCAGCGGGTCGACGATGCGGAGGTTCTCCCCGTTCACCAGTCCGGCCTCCGCCAGACGGGTCCGGCCGCGCGGGTGCAGCGGCACCACGACCGGGAGGCGCTCGCTCACCGACAGCACGGCGTCGACCAGTTCCTTGGCGGAGGCCGGGTCGTCGACGTTGCCGGGACGGTGCAGGGTGGCCACCGCGTACCGCTCGGGAATGCCGAGCCGGGAGCGGACCGGGACGGGGTCGAGGTGGTCGAGCGCGGAGAACAGGCTGTCGATCATCGGGTTGCCGACGAGGTGCACCCGGGCCGGGTCGACGCCCTCGGCGGCCAGGTGGGAGAGCGCGTCCGGCGAGGTGGCGAAGAGGATGTCGGACAGGCCGTCGGTGACGACCCGGTTCACCTCCTCGGGCATCTCCCGGTCGAAGGAACGCAGGCCCGCCTCCACGTGCGCGGTCGGCACGTGGAGCTTGGCGCAGACGAGGATCGCGGCCAGCGTCGAGTTCACGTCGCCGTAGACGACGACCAGCGTGGGACGGTGCTCGAGCACCACGTCCTCCAGGCCGACCAGCAGCGCCGCCGTCTGGCGGGCGTGCGAGCCGGAACCGACGCCGAGGTTGGCGATCGGCTCGGGGAGACCGAGGTCGGCGAAGAACACGTCCGACATGAGCGCGTCGTAGTGCTGACCGGTGTGGACGATGCCCTGTCGCACCCCGAGTTCGGTGAGCGCGCGCACCACGGGCGCGGCCTTCACGAAGTTGGGACGCGCGCCGAGCACGTGCAGGACGAGGGGATTATCGGGGCCCTGAGCAGCGCCCGGACGGGCAAAGTCCCTCATTGACCTCGCCTTTCATGCGGCAGTGGGGCAAACGTTGCCTATGGTACGGTCACGGCGTGGTATCCGATGCCAACAGGCCAGACTCCCCCTCGGTTCCAGCGAAGGTTCCGGCGAAGCCCCCGGGTCCGGCGACATCCTCGGTGCCGGCGACACCATCCCCCTCGGTGACGCCTCCGGCCGTTGAGACCCCCGCCGTCGAGCCCTCCGCTTCGGTGACCCCTCCGCCCGCCGTGTCTTCCGCATCCGCGGAGCCGGTGACGCCTCCGAGTCCGGAGCCGTCCGAGACACCTGCGGCGCCGAAGGCATCTTCCGAGCCGGAGACACCCGCCGCGTCGGAGGCACCCTCCGAGCCGGAGGCACCCTCCGTCCAGGAGACGACTCCGGTCGTGGAGGAGCCCGCCGTGGACACGCCCACGGAGCCGCCGCCCCCGCCGAGCGCGGAGACGCCCCCGGTCGCGGACGCGACCCAGGCTGCGGAGACGACTCCGGCTCCCGCCGCGGACCCGCACGGAAGCCCGGACGCGGCCGGAGGCCCGGACGCGGTCCCGGTCTCCGACATGCCCGCGGTCACGGCGAGGCCCTCGGACGAGGACGAGGAGAAGGTCCCCGCGTCGCTCCCGGCGTCGTCCACGCCTCCGGCGGCCCCGGTGTCGGCGAAGTCGGCCAGAGCGGGACTGCGCGGGCTGATCAGGGGCTTCGTCCAGCACCCGGTCATCGTCTCCCGGGTCGTGGCGACCAAGGTGAAGTCCGACCCGGTACGCGTGGCGCAGGCGGCGGCCGAGACGCTCCCGCCGAGTGTCCGCCCCGTCGTGGGCCGGTTCGCCTGGCCCGTCGCGCGACGCGCCAAGATCGTCGTACGCAAGCTCGGCATGCGCCTGGTGAAGGGCCCATGGAGTGAGGCGAAGGAGCACTTCGACTCCGGCCGGATGAGCGAGGCCGCCGCGGTGCTGCAGGCCCACACGCGCTATCCCTTCATCAAGCGCCGGCACGCCTACTACGCCGGTGAGCTGGCCGCGATCCAGCCGAACCCGATCCCGCCCAAGGCGAAGGTGATCGTGGGCGAGCGGTTCCAGGGCCGGGTGCTGCACTGCGTGACCAACGCGCTGCCGTACACGCAGGCCGGATACACCGTCCGCACCCACCGCATCGTCACCTCGCAGAAGGCCGCCGGGCTCGACCCGCACGTCGTGACCAGCTGGGGCTGGCCGATGATGCAGGGGCACGCCGACGCGACGCCGTACGAGGAGATCGACGGCATCCCCTACCACCGGCTGATCCCGAGCGGCGAGGTGCCGTTCGAGAGCCACGGGCGGATGATCCGCGGCGCCGGAGAGGTGACCGAGCTGGTCAGGACGCTGCGACCGCAGGTGCTGCACGCCGCGACCGACCACCGCAACGGATCGGTGGCGCTGGCCGTGCGCGAGCGCACCGGCACGCCGATGGTCTACGAGGTGCGGGGCTTCCTGGAGGAGACCTGGGCCTCCCGCGACCCCAAGCGCATCGGCAGCCAGCGGCACGTGCTCCAGCGCGACCGCGAGGCGTTCATCATGCGCTCCGCCGACGCCGTGGTCACCCTCGCGGAGACCATGGCCACCGAGATCGTCGAGCGCGGGGTACCGAGGGAGAAGATCTATCTCGCGCCGAACGCGGTGGACGACTCGCTGCTCAGCGCCGAGTACGACGGTGCGGCGTTCCGCGCCGCGTACGGCATCGAACCCGGCGAGATCGTGATGGGCTCGGTGTCGAGCATCGTGGCCTACGAGGGCTTCGCCACCATGATCAACGCGGCCGCGCTCCTGCGGGACGAGGGCGCGCCGGTCAGGGTGCTGCTCGTCGGCGACGGCGTGGAGCGGGCGGCGCTGCTCGAACAGGTCGAGGAGCTGGGACTGGGCGACATCGCGATCCTGCCGGGACGGGTCGGCCCCGACGAGGCCCTGCAGGCGCAGGCGGCGATCGACATCTTCGTCTGTCCCCGTGAGGACCTGCGCGTCTGCCGACTCGTTACGCCATTGAAACCCGTCGAGGCGATGGCCCTCGGCAAGCCGGTCGTGCTGAGCGACCTGCCCGCCCTCTCCGAGCTCGTGGGCTCCGAAGGGGCCGGGCTTCTGGTGCCCGCGGGAGACCCCGAGGCGCTGGCCAAGGCGATCGCCGGGCTGCGTGACGATCCGGAGCGAAGGGCCGAGATGGGTGAGGCCGGACGGGCCGAGGTGGCGGCGAAGCGTACGTGGAGCCGCATCGCGGAGACTTACCGTGATATTTACCGATCGATTGCTGGTTGATGGTCTCGTGTTGGTAACGGGGATCCCAGTCGTTTGCGATGCGTTCAATCGCATTAGGCGTAGCTCGTTCGGACTTGAGATAGCCTTTGCGACCATGAAGTGTTGTTTCCGGCGTTCCAAGGTCATCCAGTGACTGCCTACGACCTGGCCATCATCGGTCTGGGCTACGTCGGCATGCCCCTGGCCAAGGAGGCCACGGCGGCTGGTCTGCGGGTCGTCGGCTTCGAGGTCGACCCCGTCAAGGTCGAGGCCCTCAACGCGGGCACGTCCTACATCGACGACCTGACCGACGCCGACCTTGAGCACATGCTGGCGGGGGGCTTCACCGCCACGCTGGACGAATCGGTCCTGGCCGACAGCCGGACCATCGTCATCTGCGTGCCGACCCCGCTGGACGAGGACCACCGCCCCGACCTGTCGGCGGTCGAGGGTGCCACCGGCACCGTCGCCCGCAACCTGCGGGCCGGCTCGCTGGTGGTCCTGGAGTCCACCACCTGGCCCGGCACCACCGACGAGGTCGCGCGGCCCATCCTGGAGAAGGGCTCGGGCCTGGCCGCGGGCACCGACTTCCACCTCGCCTTCTCGCCCGAGCGCATCGACCCGGGCAACCCCAAGTACGGCCTGCGCAACACCCCGAAGGTCGTCGGCGGCTACACCCCGGCCTGCAAGGACCGCGCGGTCGGGTTCTACTCGCAGTTCATCGAGCAGGTCGTGCCGGTCAGCGGCACCCGCGAGGCCGAGATGGCCAAGCTCCTGGAGAACACCTACCGCCACGTCAACATCGCCCTCGTCAACGAGATGGCGATCTTCTGTGACGAGCTCGGCGTCGACCTCTGGGAGTCGATCGAGGCCGCGGCCACCAAGCCGTTCGGGTTCCAGAAGTTCCTCCCCGGGCCCGGCGTCGGCGGGCACTGCATCCCCGTCGACCCGTCCTACCTCTCCTACACGGTGCGCAAGCTGGGCTACCCGTTCCGCTTCGTCGAGCTGGCCCAGGAGATCAACGAGCGGATGCCGTCGTACGTGGTGGCCCGCGTGCAGCGCCTGCTCAACCGGCAGCGCAAGCCCGTCAGCGGCTCGAAGGTGCTGCTGCTCGGTGTCACGTACAAGCCCGACATCGCCGACGAGCGCGAGACCCCGGCCCTGCCGGTCGCGCGGGCGCTGCTGGAACTGGGCGCGGAGCTCGTCTTCGCCGACCCGTACGTCAAGGAATGGCGCGTCGACGACGTCGAGGTGCCGCGTGAGGAAGACCTCGCCACGGCAGTGGCCGAAGCCGACGTGACGCTGCTGCTGCAGCAGCACGCCGCCTTCGACCTGTCGATCGTCGAGGACCAAGGCAAGCTCGTGCTCGACACCCGAGGCGTGCTCGCCGAGGGTGAACGCGTCGAGCGGCTCTAGCGACGGAGGGCTGCGCGCAGTGCACGTGCTCGTCATGACGGTGGTGCATCACCCCGAGGACGCCCGGATCCTGCACCGGCAGATCCGCGCGCTCGTGGACGCCGGTCATGAGGTCACGTATGCGGCCCCGTACACGGCGCGGGGCGTGATGGCCCGCTCCTGGGTGAACGGCGTCGACCTCCCCCGCGCCGCCGAGCGCAAGCGGTTCGCGGCCGTGCGCGCCGCGCGCAAGGTGTTCAAGCGCATGCGCGGGCAGGTCGACCTCGTGGTCATCCACGACCCTGAGCTGCTGCTCGCGGTGGTGGGCATGCGCAAGCGGCCCCCGGTGGTCTGGGACGTCCACGAGGACACCCCGGCGACGCTGTCGCTGAAGCCCTGGCTGCCCGCGTTCCTGCGCCCGCCGGTGCGGTTCCTGGCCCGCCTGCTCGAAGGCACGGCCGAGCGGCACCTGCACCTGCTGCTCGCCGAGACCGCCTACGCCGGACGGTTCCGCCAGACCCACCTGGTGGTGCCCAACGAGACCTGGGTGCCCGACGAGGTGACCCCGCCGGGTGACGACCGGGTCGTCTACCTCGGCTGGCTGTCGGGCGCGCGCGGGGTGCGCGAGGCCATCGAGGTGGCCCGGCTGCTCCAGCCGTACCGGGTGGCGGTCGAGCTGATCGGCTACGCCGACCCGCAGTCGCGGCCGACGCTGAACGAGGCGGTCGCGGAGGGCGTGCTGGAGTGGCGCGACTTCATGCCGAACGACGAGGCTCTCAAGCGGCTCGACGGCGCGCTGGCGGGGCTCTCCCTGCTGCACGACGAGCCCAACTACCGGCACTCCATGCCCACGAAGATCGTGGAGTACATGGCACACGGCATCCCGGTGATCACCACCCCCTCGCCTCGTGCGGTGGAACTGGTCGAACGCTACGACAGCGGCATCGTCGTGCCCTGGCAGGACCCCAAGGCCGTGGCCCAGGCGGTGCTCTTCCTGCGAGACGACGCCAGGGAGCGGTATGGCCGGGGCGCCCGAGGGTATGCGGCGGCTCGTGCGAACCACCACTGGCCCAACTCGGCCCGCCGTTTCGTCTCTCAGCTGGAGGCGTGGGCGGGCGTCAAGAGCTGACCTCCGGTACGGCGGGTCCCCCGCCGCCCGCCCGGCTCCTTATGTCTGCCTGATCACAAGAACGGTAGTGTCCTGAACGTGCGCTGGCTCATCGCTTTCCTGGGCGTGGCGATCCTCGCAGGGGTGGCGGCGTTCGTGGTGACCACCCCCGTCGGGAACGGCTCCCCGACGGCGGGGAGCTCGTCGCTCGCGGCCTCGCCCTCGTCCTCGTCGTCCTCGTCGCCCTCCGCCTCCCCCTCGGTCCCGGTGCCGGAGGTGGCCGAGTTCACCGACCCGTGTGGAACGTTCGACACGACGATGCGCTGGCCGTACGCGATCACCGGCTACTGGCTGATCCCGACCGCCGACCACTGCACCTGGCGCCGGCAGTTCGGCGCGATCCACGAGGTGGGCGGCGACACGGTGATCCGGATCGGCTGGGGCCTGCAGGCGCGCAACGTCGACGACGACGGCCGGATCCTCGACGGCGAGGGGAACGTCGACGCCCGCTACGAGCCGTGCGAGGAGGACGGGGTGCCGTGCGCGCTGGCGGCGGAGAACGACCTCAAGGCCGCCAACCCCGGCAACCGGGTGAGCTGGACGTTCGTCTACCGCACCGACGAGGCGTTCGGTCCCGACCTGTTCCGCTGCCCCGAGTTCGAGCGGAAGATCGTCACGGAGAAGACCGTCTTCTACCGGATCGTCGCCACCGACGACGGCACCGACGACGCGAGCTGCGAGAACATCCGGGCCAAGGGACGCGGCTATCACGTGATCCTGGTCGCGGCCGCGCACGAGGACAGCCTCACCGAGTTGCTCGACCTCGGCGACCGGTTCGGGGTGAAGGTCTACCCCGCGCTGCCGCTCGCCCCCCGCGACCCGGCGCAGAAGACCCGGGCCGCCAAGCAGGGCACCGACACGCTCACCACGCTCACCCGGCGGATCATGCAGGACTACGGGGCGCGCTTCCAGGACCGGGAGTCGCTGGGCGGTTTCTACCAGCCGTTCGAGCTGCAGATGCGCGAGATGAAGTACATCGGGGACTCCGAGGCCGACCACCCGACGCTCAGGGTCTACGCCTCGCAGCACGAGATCGTCGAGCAGGAGATGCCCGGCAGGCCCGTCCTCGTCAGCCCCTACCTCGACGCCCGCAAGGAGCGGCCGTTCAGCGCCACCCCCAAGCAGGTCGCCAGGGGCTTCGAGGCCCTCGTCAGGACCGGCGTCGGGATCATCGCCCCGCAGGACAGCCGGGGTACCGGCAAGGTCGGGCTGTTCTGGCCCGACCAGCGCGAGGACGAGGTCGACGAGCGGCTGCGCTCGGTCGTCGACGAGAAGACCAACGGCGACGCGTACCACGGCTCGACCCGCGACTACTATCGCGAGATGTCCCTGGCCAGGACCAGGATGGTCGAGCAGGGTTTCAACGTGCAGCTCTGGGCCAACGTCGAGGCCTTCGAGCCGACCGGCGAGGAGCGGTGCGCCGCGGGTTCCGAGCGGGGGCGCACCGACAAGGAGCGGCTCGACACGGCCGTGGCACAGGTCGGGCGCTACGTCTCCAAGATCGTCTCCTACATGTGGAGCGACTTCTACACCTGCGGCTCCCCGTCCCTCGCCGAGGAGATCGCCCGCGACCACGACCGGCCCATCGCGGCCGACGCGATCCGCATGCCGCGCGACATCCAGGACGGCGTGGAGATCCGCGGCTACAACATCCCCATGGGCTCCAAGATCACGCTCACCTGGAAGGGCCAGGAGGAGCCCCACGTCGTCGACGTGGCCGGGGTGAACCTGACCGAGCCGCCGCCGGACCTGCCGGTGCGGATGAGCACGGCGTGGATCCCGTTCGACTGGTCCAAGGTGCCGGACGACACCTGGGTCCAGGTCTCGGTCGCGGCGGCCGACGGACGCGCCGCCACCGAGCCGCTGCACGTCCGCGTGCGGGTCTGACCGGTGTAACGTGCCTGCCATGGTGCCGCGCATTCCCGTCAGCGTGGACCTTGTCGTCCTCACGGTGCGCCGCCAGGTGCTGAGCGCGCTCGTCTGGCGGCGTGACAACCCGCCGTACGAGGGACGCTGGGCCCTGTCAGGCGGTTTCATCCAGCTCGACGAGGACCTGCCCGCGGCCGCGGCCCGGGTCCTCGCGGAACGGGCGGGCCTGCCGGGTGCCCCCGTGCACCTGGAGCAGCTCCAGACCTACGGCTACCCCGACCGCGACCCGCGCCAGCGCGTGCTGAGCGTGGCCTACCTCGGTCTCGCCCCGCACCTGCCGACCTCCACCGAGGCGCACATGAGCTGGCAGCCGGTCTCCGCGCTGCTGCGCGAGATGGCCTTCGACCACCGGCGCATCATGGTCGACGGGATCGAACGGGCCCGCGCCAAGCTGGAGTACACCCCGCTGGGCGCGGCCTTCTGCCCGCCGGAGTTCACCGTCGCCGAGCTGCGCCGGGTCTACGAGATCGTCTGGGGCCGCCCCCTCGACCCGCGCAACTTCCACCGGAAGGTCACCAAGGCCGAGGGCTTCCTGGTGCCCACCGGCGGCACCACCACCCGCGACGGCGGCCGCCCCGCCAAGCTCTACCGCCGCGGCCCCGCCGTGGCGCTGCACCCCCCGATGCTCCGCTCCCTCAAGGAGTAGCCGGTTCCCCGCCGTCGCCGGAGCCCCGCTGTCGTGAGCCGTGGGGCCTCGCCGCCGATCAGAGGTCGTCGATCTCCGTCAGGTCGACGTCGACGTCGAACGGGACGCTGAGCTTCAGCCGGTCGTGGTGGATCCCCATGAGCGCGTAGGCCTTGGTGGCCGGGTCCAGCTCGTAGACGTAGACGACCGGGCGGCCGTCCTTCTCCTCGATCCGCCAGAAGTGGCCGATGCCCGCCTGGGCGTACAGGACCGGCTTGCGCTCCCGGTCGCGGATCTCCGACTCGGCGGAGACGACCTCGACGGCGAGGACGACGTCGGCCGGCTGGTAGGTGGTCTGCTTCGGATCCTTCACGGCTTCGGCGTGGACCACCAGGAGGTCCGGCTCGGGACGTTGCCGCTTTCCGAGCGTCATCGTCATCTCCCTGCGAACGCGCAGGTCGGCCGGAACGGTCCGACGTAGCGCGCTCTCCAGGAGAAAGAGCGTCGACATGTGGAAGTTGGTCTGGGGGCTCACGAAGACGAGAGTGCCATCGACGAGTTCCGTGTGGGGAGGGATCCCTCGAAGCCGGTCGAGGTCCTCGGCCGAGAAGCCCTCTTCGGGGGGAAACACCCAACTGGGCAGCGGCTCCAGCTCGGGCGACCCCGTCTCGTCCGCCTCGGTGTTCGGCGCCTCGGCGCTCGGCCTCTCGGCCAGCGGTGCGATGCTCATGTCGTCCTCCCGGTCGGGCACGCCTCTCACCTCCAGTGTTACAGGATGCCCCATCCGCCCGCTGCTCATAAAGTAAGGCCATGCCTCGTTTCCGCGCGATCCTGGACACGATGCCCGCCTACCGTGCGGGCAAGGCCGTGGTGTCCGCCGACGGCCGGTCCTACAAGCTCTCCTCGAACGAATGCCCCTACGAGCCGCTGCCCTCGGTGGTCGAGGCGGTCGCCAGGGCGGCGACCCAGATGCACCGCTATCCCGATCCCGCGGCCACGGAGCTGACCGGGGCGATCGCCGAGAGGTACGGCGTCCCGGCCGAGCACGTCGCCCTCGGCGCGGGCTCGGTGACGGTGGCCCAGCAGCTCTTCGAGACCGTGAGCGAGCCGGGCGCCGAGGTGATCTACGCCTGGCGGTCCTTCGAGGCGTACCCGCTCCTGGCCGACCTGGCGGGGGCGACCTCGGTGCGGGTCCCGCTGCTGGGGGAGACGCACCACCTGGAGGCCATGGCCGACGCGATCACCCCGCACACCCGCATGATCTTCGTCTGCAACCCGAACAACCCCACCGGCACGGTCGTGCACGCGGCCGAGCTGGAGGCCTTCCTCGACCGGGTGCCGGAGAGCGTGCTCGTCGTGCTCGACGAGGCCTACCGCGAGTACGTCAGGGACGCCGGGGTCACCGACGGGCTCACCATCTACCGCGACCGGCCGAACGTGGCCGTGCTGCGGACCTTCTCCAAGGCGTACGGCCTGGCCGGGCTCCGGGTGGGCTACCTGATCGCCGACGAGCCGGTGGCGTCCGTCGTCCGCAAGACGACCGTGCCGTTCGCGGTCAACCACCTCGCCCAGGTCGCCGCGGTCGCCTCGCTGGCCGCCGAGGACGAGCTGATGGAGCGGGTCGACGCCGTGGTCAAGGAGCGCGACCGGGTCCGCGAGGCGCTGATCGCCCAGGGCTGGGAGGTGCCGGTGAGCGAGGCCAACTTCGTCTGGCTCCGGCTGGGGGAGCGCACGCTCGACTTCGCCGGTTCGTGCGCGACCGAGGGTGTCGCGGTGCGGCCCTTCGCCGGGGAGGGCGCCCGCGTCTCCATCGGCGACCCCGAGGCCAACGACACCTTCCTGGCCGCCGCGGCGGCCTTCCGGAGCGCCTGACCCGCCCTGACCCGTCTGACCCGCCCTGACCCGTCGGCCCGGCCGCACGCCGGGCCGACTTCCACTCCGGCACGCTCGCGCCGGGCCGTCCCCCGCTCCGGCGACCTCCGCGCCGGACCGCCCTCGCGCCGGGTGCCCGCGGGCTGCACAGCCGGGACGGCCGCGGGCTACACGGCCGCGGGCTCCGGCTTCGTCTCCGGTGCGGGCTCCGGCTTCCTGCGCCGTTCGGTGGAGACCACCAGGGCCACGCCGATGACGATCACCACGCCGGCCGCGACCATCGAGCCGGTGACCGGCTCGCTCAGCACGAGGGCGCCCAGCACGACCGCCACGACCGGGTTGACGTAGGCGTAGGTGGAGATCAGCGAGATCGGCGCGTTGCCCAGCAGCCACACATACGCCGTGAAGGCGACCAGGGACCCGATCAGGATCAGGTAGGCCAGTGCGGTCCACGACCGCGCGGAGACGGTGGCGACGTCGAGGCGCTCGCCCATCACGGCGGCGGTGAGGGCGAGCCCGACACCACCCGCCGCCATCTCGACGGCGCTCGCGGAGAAGGGGTTCGCGGGCATCGGGATGCGGGACGCCAGGAACGAACCGGCCGCCCACGACAGCGACGCCAGCAGGATGATCGTGATTCCGGCGCCGTCGGCCGCGTTGCTCCCGCCGCCCAGCGAGAGCACCGCCACGCCGCCGAACCCGATGAGCACCCCGACGAGCGTCAGCGCCCGCGGCCGGTCCCTGAACAGGACCCTGAAGATGACCAGCCAGAGCGGCGTCGAGGCCACCAGCAGCGCCGCCAGGCCGCTGGAGATGTGCTGCTCGGCCACGGCGACCATGCCGTTGCCGCCGTTCAGCAGCAGCAGGCCGACCAGGGCCGCCCCGCCCGCCTCCTTCCAGGTCATCCGGAAGGCGTCCCGGCCCTTCAGCAGGTACACCGCGGCGCCGAGGACGAGCGCGGCCGTGACGAAGCGGACAGCCCCGCTGAGCAGCGGCGGGATCGTCTCGATCGTGATCATGATCGCCAGGTACGTGGAACCCCACACCACGTAAACGATCGCCAGCGCCCCCCAGACGAGGAGCGCCTTGCGGCTGTCAGCACTGTCTTGACCCATAGCTCATGACAATAGCGGCTGAAACCGACAATCCGCTCGCGGGTTTCGGACCTTGAGATCCGTCGGGGCGGACCGTGACCGGCCGGGTTCCGCGACACCGCGTCCGGTCGGATCCGGCGGAACGCGCTCCGGGGAATCGCGGCCCGGGAATCCTCGCCGTACCGGGACGGGCGAGCCGTAATGGCCGGGCCGGAATGAACGGATCCCGTGAACAGGTCCGGTGAACAGACCAAAATAAACAGGCCGGAATGAACAAGCCACGGTGAACACGCCGGGCCGGGCGGACCGTGGTGAACAGGCCGCGGCGAACACACCGCGAGCCGGCGGGTCACGCCACGCCACGCCGGGCCCGGCGCGCCGTGACCTGGGAGGTTCCGCCGTCCGGGTGCGGCGGAAGCCTCCAGGTCGGTGCGGGCCGTGCGCGGGGCTCAGCGGGTGCCGAGCTTCTCCACGATCAGCCGGTACAGCTGCCGGGGGCGCCCCGGCTGCGGCGTCCGGTTCGGCGGAAGCGGCCACGCGAGTCCCTCGTCTACCAGCGTGCGCAGCAACCGCCGTGCCGTACGCGGGGTGACGCCGAGCATCTTGCCCGCGCCCTCCGCGTCCACCACCGTGTCCCCACCCTCCAGCTTGGCCGCCAGCCGGGCCAGGACCTCCACGCCCTTCGGCTTCAGCGGTCCGGCGCCCTGAGGGGGCATCCTGGGCGCCGGGATCAGCGCCCTGCCCTCGCGGTCGACCGCGAAGCCCTGGGCCTGCTTGCCCGCCTGGGTGCGCGCCAGCGCGGCCCTGGCGTGCGACTCGGCGTCGTGGGTGGTACGGCCCATGCCGACGCCCACCTCGACCGCCAGGCCCAGCTCGTCGCGGACCCGCGCGGCGAACGGCAGGACCCGGAAGCCCTCGGTGGCCGCGGCGACCGACCCGCGGGTCGCGGTGACCATGTAGCTGTGGTCGTCGACCGCGGTGACCGACGCGTTGATCCGGTTGGCCTCCTGCACCAGCAACCGGTGCAGGGACAGCCGGAGCTCGTCGCGCCAGTAGCGCGGCGCGGCCCGGCGGACCGGCTCGCGCAGCGTGGGCACCTCCACCAGGACCACGGTGAGCTGCGACTCCTCCAGTCTGTGGTGCGCGCCCAGCAGGGCCGCCGTGTGCAGCGCCGTGCGCACCGCGGCGGAGGTGGGGCGGATCCTCACCACGGGCACCCCCGCGGTCTGGAGGCGGTCGGCGACCGCGGGCAGACAGGTGAGCGCCCCGCTCGTGCTGCCCTGGCGGGCGAGGCGTTCATGGAAGGCCGCGATCGTACCGGTGGCGCCCGGTTCGTCGCGGCTCTGCACATCCCCTGAGGGAAGGCTCAAATCGTTGTACGCCTCCTCGACCTCCGCTCTGCCCAGGACATCGATGCTGACCCTGCGCGGGTCTATCCGCTCGTCCAGCGCGGCCCTCGCCAGCGCGGCGATCAGCGCGGCGCCGCCGAGCTGGACATACGTCGCGGGCATCGTCAGCACCCCCGATCGCCGGGCCAGGTCGTAGGGGACCGGGCTGGCGAACAGGCATGCGTCCACCCCGGCTCCCAGCCGGGTGACCTTGTCGGCTGCCTCCTGCTCGTCACGGTATGCCGCCGCCACCAGGCGGCAGGGTAACGGGGCAGCCGCATGCCCCATCAACATCACCCGTTCGACGAGGTCATGGGGGCCCACCACACCGATAGTGAGGTCCGGTGTCATGGCACCCGGGCGTGACACTCGTGGCGCTTCTTCGGCCCGCTCGACCAATGTTCGTCCCATCATGCCGTCCGTTTGTTTTCGGCTCTCTTTTGGAACGATCGCTCGCGAGGGCCGTAATGTCACGCCCGATTTGCGGCCAATTCCGGAAGCAACTTCCGGGTTAAAGCCATGACTGGCATCGTTTACACAGGTCAGAGCGGTTTTTGAGCGTCTCAAACCTGCTGATTATGAAGCTGAAATCTCTCGCCGCACATCGGCTCCCAGGGACTGCATACGCTCGGCCAGATAAGAGTGCCCGCGGTCGATGAGATATCCCGATTCGATCACGGTCTCCCCCTCGGCGGCCAGGCCCGCGAGCACGAGCGCGATTCCCGAACGCAGATCGTGCGCGGTCACCTGTGTCCCGGTGAGCGGAGTGGCACCGCGAACGACAGCGCTGTTCTCTTTCACTTCAATATCGGCGCCCATCTTGTTCAGCTCTGAGGCCAGAGCGAAACGCCCGTCGAAGATGCGTTCATGAATGTAACTGGCGCCGTCGGCGAGGCAGGCGACCGTCATGATCGGCGACTGCAGGTCCGTGGCGAAACCGGGGTAGGTGTCGGTGATCACGTTGATCGGGCGCAGCGGGCGGTCCCTGCGCACGTGGAGCACCGCGCCGTGGTCGGCGAACTCCACCCCCATCTGCTCCAGCTTGTAGCGGACCACGCCGAGGTGGTCCAGGTCGGCGCCGACCAGGTTGACCTCGCCGCCGGTGACGGCGGCGGCCATGGCGAACACGCCCGCGTCGAGGCGGTCCGGCATCACGGTGTGCTCGACGGCCTGGAGCTCCTCCACGCCCTCCACGGTGATGAACCCCGTGCCGCCGCCGCTGATCTTCGCGCCCATCCGGGTCAGCATCTCGATCACGTCGAGGACCTCGGGCTCCAGCGCCGCGTTCTCGATCACGGTGGTGCCGCGCCCGAGGGCGGCGGCCATGATCAGGTTCTCGGTGCCGGTGTGCGAGGGGGTGTCCAGGTACAGGGTGGCGCCGGTGAGGCCCGCCGACTTGACGTGGATGACCGAGTCGCCCTCGTCCACGAGCGCGCCCAGGCGCTTGTAGCCCAGGTAGTGGAAGTCGAGGTTGCGGCTGCCCAGGTTGCAGCCGCCCACGCCCTCGATGATCGCCTCACCGAGGCGGTGCAGCAGGGCGGGCACGAACAACACGGAACCGCGGAAGCGACGGGCGATCTCGGCGGGCAGGACCGGGCTGCTGAGCGTCGAGGCGTCGATCACCAGCGTGCGCTCCGCCTCGTGGAGCTCGACCGTGGCACCGACCGTCTCGGCCAGCTCGACCGCGCGGCGGACGTCCTCGATGATGGGGACGTTGCGCAGGACCGTCCGGCCTCTGGACGCCAGCAGCGCCGCGCCGATCATGGGAAGCACGGCGTTCTTGGCACCCTGGATGAAGGCGGTTCCACGAAGTGGGTTGCCACCGCGCACGCGGTAACGGACCATGCGTCATGCTCCTTGAAGTGGTTCGGGTGATTCATGTGGCGCGGGGCGGCAGCCGAGGTTTATCGGCCAACAGTAGCCGTTGGATGCCCCTGAACCGGCCACTTCAGGGGGGAACTACCCCTCGGATCGCCGGTAATCATCGGCCCTCGCGGCGGCGGGCGCCGGCGGCCCGCCCGCCCGTGCTCCCCGGTGTCCCCGCGCCCCTTCGACCATGTCTCCCGCACCGCTCGCGGCCGGACCGCGCAGAAGATCATCTCATGGCCCGGCGGCCGCGGTACAGGGAGGGGCGCGGCCCTGACGGGCGGGCGTCATCTGCTCTTCGTGCCGCCCGCGGCGGTGAGCGGTGAGGCGGCCGACAGGAGGTTGTCGGCCCTCTGGTCCACGAAGCGGGTGACGACCTGCTGGCCGTACCCGAACGCCATCGCCCAGACCAGGATCGCGGGCTGCGAGCCCAGCCCCGCGAAACCGGGCACGAAGCCCGAGTTCAGGATCAGCAGCCCGAGTACCGAGGTGGCCACCCCCGCGGGCGCCTTGAGAAGGTTCTGGACGACCGCCAGCGAGTAGCGGGTGGACAGCTCCGAGCGGGTCGACAGCGAGGCCGCGGTGGCCAGCGCCGCGCCCAGCATGCCGATCAGGGCCACGAGCGGGACGTCGCCGTGGCCGGGCTGCAGGCCACCCGTCGGGCAGATCTGGGCGGGCATCAGCCCCTGGGTGCGGATCACCGACTGGTTGCCGCACATCGGGATGACGTTCGGCCAGATCGCGCCGATGACCACCACGCCCAGCACGATCAGGCTCAGCATGACCACCCCGCCGAGCAGCAGGTTGCGGAAGCTGCGGACCCGCCCGGTCTCCATCGCCTGCGCGGTGTACGCGGCCCGCAGCACCGACTGCATCAGCGGCCTGTCGTTCTCCCCCAGGTCCCCCGCCGCGAGCCTGGCCTGGAGGTGGACCAACCGGGGGTCGTCACCGGGCAGGTACGCCCGGCCGATCGCCGCCACCTCCGGGCCCCGCCCGCACAGCTCCGCCGTCGGCAGCACGCCGTACAGCATCACGGTCGCGCTGTTGACGTTGGACCAGGCGCCCTCGATGGCCTGGCCGGTCAGCCAGCGCCGCACGCCGTGCCTGCTGCGCGCGTACGTCTCCGCGCGGGCCAGGTGCGTGCCGATGCCCTCGCCCACCGAGACCAGCTGGCCCGCCTCGTCGCGCATCGTGAGGGCCCGCTCGGCGTCGGCCCTGATCTCCTCGCTGCGGGTGGCCACGTACACCCGCCAGGTGCCGGGCCAGCGCAGCACGCCGGTGTCGCCGATCCGCTCGGGGGGGATCGCGGGGTCAAGCGACATCGTTCCTCCGAAGGGAGCGGCCGGGGACGGGCCGGGGACGGGCACTGCCGACTGCCCCAGGCTTACCGCGACATGCCGATCAGGCGCTATGCCTCTCCGGAAAACGCGGGTTCAGGCGCCGCGGCCCGCGATGTCGGTGCGGTGGTGCGAGCCGCGCATCCGGATGCGCTCCACGGCCTCGTAGGCCGCCGCCCGGGCGGCGGGGACGTCGGGCCCGGTGCCGACCACGCTGAGCACCCGGCCCCCGTTGGAGACGATCCGGTCGCCGTCGAGGGCGGTGCCCGAGTGCAGCACGTAGGCGTCCTCGACCGGGTCGGACAGCCCCTCGATCACGTCGCCCTTCACCGGCTCCGCCGGGTAGTTCTCCGCGGCGATCACCACGGTCACCGCGGCGCCGTCGCGGTAGGAGAGCGGCCCGAACCGGTCGAGCGTCCCGTTCGCGCAGGCGAGCAGCAGGCCGGCGAGGGGCGTCTCCAGCCGGTCCAGCACGACCTGGGTCTCCGGGTCGCCGAACCTGGCGTTGAACTCGATCACCTTCGGGCCCTTGGACGTGAGGGCCAGCCCCACGTACAGCACCCCCGTGTACGGTGTGCCGCGCCTGGCCAGCTCGGTCACGGTCGGCATGACGGTCTCGGCCATCACCTGGTCGGCGAGGTCGTCCGGCGCCCACGGCAGCGGGGTGTAGGCGCCCATCCCGCCGGTGTTGGGGCCCTGGTCGTCATCGTAGGCGCGCTTGTGGTCCTGGGCGGGCTGGAGCGGCACGGCGGTGGAGCCGTCGCAGAGCGCGAACAGCGACACCTCGGGGCCGTCGAGGAACTCCTCGATCACGACCCGCCCGCAGGCGGCGGCGTGCCGGAGCGCCTCGTCGCGGTCGCCGGTGACCACCACGCCCTTGCCGGCGGCCAGGCCGTCGTCCTTGACCACGTACGGCGTGCCGAACTCGTCGAGCGCGGCGGCGACCTCCTCGGGCGTGACGCAGGTGTGCGACCGCCCGGTGGGAACGCCCGCCGCGACCATGACGTCCTTGGCGAAGGCCTTGGAGCCCTCGATCAGGGCCGCCTCGCGCGAGGGCCCGAAACAGGGGATCCCGGCCTCCCTGACGGCGTCGGCGACCCCGGCGACCAGGGGGGCCTCGGGGCCGATCACGACCAGGTCCGCCCGGAGTCTCCCGGCCAGGCCGGTGACCGAGGCCGGGTCGGTGGGCGCCACCGGGTGCAGGGTCGCGACCTGCGCGATACCCGCGTTTCCGGGAGCACAGTGAACCTCGGTGACCTGGGGGTCCGCCGCCAGCGACCGGCACAGGGCATGCTCACGCCCGCCGGATCCAATCACAAGAACGCGCACTCGTCAGAGCCTATCGTCCCCCCGGCGTCCCCCTCGGGCCCGCGCCCGCCACCCCCGGGTCTCGCGGCCCCGGACGGCTTTCCGAGCCCGCGTCCGCCATGCTTTTCCCGTCCCCGCACGGAGGAGGCCGGCACTTCGGGAGGCCCGGGCCGGTCGCGGATCCGCGGAGTCGTCCACAGCCTGTGGACAACTCCGGGTGCCTGCGCGGGGGGAAGTGCCGTAAAGCGCGTGTGAATTTTGTCTGGTTCTACATGATCAACACTTGAACCTGGGAGTAAACTGAGAGACACCCTCCCGATCGTGTTACTTTTGGGTGGCTTTGCGTGTCTCTTGCTGATTGGAGGTGGTTCGGGATGTCCTCTGGCGATCCCAGCAGTACGTGCTCGCGCACGCCTGCTGTGCGCACCCTCGACCACCCCATCTCGGTGCCCGACCGGCGCCGCACGCATCACCTCCCTCACCGGGGGTGACATCGCATCGCGTGTGGATCCCGCCAGGTTGGGCGGGAAAGGCTCGCCATGCGCTCCTCGCTTCTTTTTCCCCGTATCAAGCACACCCGTACGATCCGTGCCGCGCACACGCCCGCCGTCTCGCTCCGTGAGCGGATGACCGGCGTCTGCGTCCCGCCGAGCGACTCGCTCGTCGAGTACGCCGCCTACGTGGGCGGCAAGAAGATCGACGCCCTGGGCATCCCCGACGCCCTGGAGATCGTCCGCGCCCACAACGCCGCCGCCGCCGACGGGGGCTCCGGCGGGGGCAACGCCTTCGTCTGGGTCGGCCTGCACGAGCCCGACGCCCCCGAGGTCGAGTGGCTGGCGGAGGTCTTCGCCCTGCACCCGCTCGCCGTCGAGGACGCCGTCAAGGCTCACCAGCGGCCCAAGGTCGAGCGCTACGGCGACTCGGTGTTCGTGGTCCTGAAGACCGTCGCCTACATCGACCACGACGTGCTGACCGCCACCAGCGAGATCATCGGCACCGGCGAGCTCATGGTGTTCGTCGGCCCCGACTTCGTGGTGACCGTGCGCCACGGCAGCCACTGCCCCCTCTCGGAGGTGCGCGCCCGCCTCGAGGACAAGCCCAAGCTCCTCAACCGGGGCCCCACCGGGGTGCTGCACGCGATCGCCGACCACGTCGTCGACAGGTACCTCAGCGTGGCCGACCGGATGCAGGCCGAGCTGGAGGACGTCGAGGCCATGGTCTTCGCCGACGTCAGCGCCCGCGACATCGGCCGGATCTACAACCTCAAGCGCGAGATGATCGAGATGAAGCGGTCCGTCATGCCGCTCCAGTCGCCGATGTCCACGCTGGCCCAGCGCCGGATGATCCCCTCCGAGATGCGCGAGTACTTCCGCGACGTCGTCGACCACCTCGCCCGCGTCTGCGAGCAGGTCGAGTCGTCCAACGAGCTCTGCAACTCGATACTGCAGGCGGCGCTCGCCCGCTCCAACGCGCTCGCCAACGAGGACATGCGGAAGATCTCCTCGTGGGTCGCCATCATGGCCGTCCCCACGATGATCGCCGGCATCTACGGGATGAACTTCGAGCACATGCCCGAGCTCGACTCCGTGTTCGGCTACCCGCTGGTGATCGGCGTGATGGTCATCGCCTGCACGCTGCTCTACCGGGGCTTCCGCCGCAACGGCTGGATGTGATCCCCCGGCTCCGCACCCCGGTCCTCAGGCGCTCAGGGGGTGCGCGAGGGTGATCGGACCGGGGACGCGCATGCCCCGTCCGGCCCACAGGGCGATCATCCGGTCGGGATAGTCGGTGACGATCGCGGCCGCCCCGAGGTCGAGCAGCTCCGCGGCCCGCCCCGGGTCGTTGACGGTCCACACGGCCAGCGGCAGGTCGGCCTTCTCGGCCAGCCGGGCGAACTCCCGGTCGACCATCACGTGCTCGGGGGAGAGCGTGGTGCCCCCGGCCTCGGCCGCGGCGGCCGGGACGTCGCCGTCGAAGTCCTCCAGGCGGAGGCCGTCGAGCCAGACGCTGTCCATGGTGGCGCGCTCGATCAGGGCGTACCGCCGGGTCGCGGGGGCCAGCGAGCGGGCGATCCGCAGGACGCGCCAGTCGAAACTGAGGATCGCCGCCCTGTCGAGCCGGTGGTGCCGGTCGAGCTCGGCGACCACCCTCTCGGTGAACTCGGCGGGGTCGGCGCTCAGGTCGGGCCGGGTCGGGTCGGATTTCAGCTCCACGTGCACCCGCACCCCGTCGGCGCCGTACGCGTCCATCAGCCCCAGCACGGAGCCCAGGGTCGGCATCCGGGTGTTCGGCACCGGCACCTGGGTCGGGGCGAAACGGTCGTCGGGGTGGCGCGGCACCCGTACCCCGCACTCCAGCGTGCGCAGCTGCGCCAGGGTGAGCGCGCCGACGGGCCGGCCCACGTACGGGAAGGCGGGGTCGCCCGCGAAGGCGGGACGGACGTCGGCGCTGGTCACCGGGGACACGGTGAGATCGTGGGTGAGCACCAGCCGCCGGTCGGCCGTCAGCGCGACGTCGAGCTCCAGCGCGTCGACACCCAGTTCGAGGGCGTGGGCGAAGCCGGGCAGGGTGTTCTCGGGACGGAGCCCGCGGGCGCCGCGGTGACCGTGAATCTCGGCATGCACACAGGGACCTTATCCACCCCGAGCGCCGATCGTCCGGTACGGCTCGCCCCTCGGCGACGCCGGGCGCGGGCCGTACCGGCGGAAACTAGAGCATCGAGTGGATCTGGAGCGTCTCGGTGCGGCCGGGGCCGACCCCGACGGCCGAGATCCTGGCGCCGCTCATCTCCTCCAGGGCCTTCACGTACGCCTGCGCGTTGGCGGGCAGGTCATCGAAGCTCCGGGCGCCGGTGATGTCCTCCTTCCAGCCGGGGAACTCCTCGTACACCGGCCTGGCGTGGTGGAAGTCGGTCTGGGTCATCGGGATCTCGTCGTGGCGGACGCCGTCGACCTCGTAGGCGACGCAGACGGGGATCGTGTCCAGGCCGGACAACACGTCCAGCTTGGTGAGGAAGTAGTCGGTGACGCCGTTGATCCGGGTGGCGTAGCGGGCGATGACCGCGTCGAACCAGCCGCAGCGGCGGTTGCGACCGGTGGTCACCCCGTACTCGCCGCCGGTGGTGCGCAGCCACTCGCCCATCTCGTCGTCGAGCTCGGTCGGGAACGGGCCGGCGCCCACGCGGGTGGTGTACGCCTTCAGGATGCCGATCACGCCGGTGAGCCGGGTCGGCGGGATGCCGGAACCGGAGCAGGCGCCGCCGCTCGTCGGGGAGGAGGAGGTGACGAAGGGGTAGGTGCCGTGGTCGATGTCGAGCAGGTTGCCCTGCCCGCCCTCGAGCAGCACGACCTTGTTCTCGTCCAGCGCCCTGTTGAGAACCAGCGAGGTGTCGGCGATGTGCGGCGTGAGGCGCTCGGCGTAGCCGAGATACTCCTCCAGGACCTTGCCCGCGTCGATCGCCCGGCGGTTGTAGATCTTGGTGAGGATCTGGTTCTTCTCGCCCAGCGCGACCTCGATCTTCTTCTGCAGGATGCCCGGGTCCAGCAGGTCCTGGACCCGCACGCCCATCCGGTAGATCTTGTCGCCGTACGCGGGGCCGATGCCGCGCCCGGTCGTGCCGATCTTGGCCTTGCCGAGGTAGCGCTCGGTGACCTTGTCGATGGCCTTGTGGTGGGGCATGATCAGGTGCGCGTTGGCGGAGATCAACAGGCGCTCGGAGGAGACCCCGCGGGCCTCGAGCCCGTCGATCTCGCTCAGCAGCACGCCCGGGTCGATGACGACACCGTTGCCGATCACGGGGACGACGTTCGGGGAGAGCACTCCCGTGGGCAGCAGGTGCAGCGCGTACTTCTGGTCGCCGATGACGACCGTGTGGCCCGCGTTGTTGCCCCCCTGGTATCTGACGACGTAGTCGACCTGGTCTCCGAGCAGGTCGGTCGCCTTACCCTTGCCCTCATCGCCCCACTGGGCACCAACGAGAACGACAGCCGGCATCGTGAGTCTCCCACCACAAAAACGAAAACCCCTGACGCAATCGCGACAGGGGCTCTTGCGTGGAGAGAATACCCGACGGCGTCCGAAATGGGGATCTCCCACCTCGCGAAAGGGGGTGCGGTGAGAGATCCCGGGGGTGGATCGGACGCTGACCGGCGGCTCAGC
This sequence comes from Streptosporangium sp. G12, assembly GCF_052983175.1. Taxonomy (NCBI): domain Bacteria; kingdom Bacillati; phylum Actinomycetota; class Actinomycetes; order Streptosporangiales; family Streptosporangiaceae; genus Streptosporangium; species Streptosporangium sp. G12. Next base: position 87,502 of record NZ_JBRIQO010000007.1, read on the forward strand.
GAGGCGGATCAGGGGTGGGACCGGCCGCGGGGCCGGGGGTGGGACATCGCCTGGTCAGCGGCTTGTCAGCTCCTCGGACGCCTCGGCGCTGGAGTCCTTCAGGAACTGGAAGCACCGCTCGGCCTCCTCCTTCTCCCCGATGCTCTGGGCGGCGCGGGCCAGCGCGTGCAGGCAGCGCAGGAACCCCTGGTTGGGAAGGTGCTGCCAGGGAATCGGGCCGTGCCCCTTCCACCCCGCCCTGCGGAGCTGGTCCAGGCCGCGGTGGTAGCCGGTGCGGGCGAAGGCGTACGACGTCACGGCGTGCCCCGCCGCGAAGTACTCGTCCGCGAGTACGGCCCAGGCGGCCGGGTACGCGGGGAAGCGCGCGGCGACGTCGGATGCTTGGGCGCCGGATTCCAGCGCCTCCCGGGCCTCGGGCAGGTCCGGGAGCAGGGTGGGCGGCGGGCCGGCGAGGAGGTTCTCGTGCGATTCCATAACGACAGTCCTACCCGGTGTACCCGCGTCAGGCCAAGATCGGCCCCCGGAGTCTTTCCGGAAGCCGATCTCTCGCGATCTCCGCCGTGGCGCTTTCGCGGCCTTAGGAGATCTTCGTGCCCGCGGACTTCAGGTGCTGGGCCGCCTCGACGATGCGCGCCGCCATCGAGGTCTCGGCGGCCTTGCCGTAGGAGCGGGGGTCGTACACCTTCTTGTTGCCGACGTCGCCGTCGACCTTGAGCACGCCGTCGTAGTTCCTGAACATGTGGTCGGCGATCGGGCGGGTGAAGGCGTACTGCGTGTCGGTGTCGATGTTCATCTTCACCACGCCGTAGGAGATGGCCTCGTGGATCTCCTCGAGCAGCGAGCCGGAGCCGCCGTGGAAGACCAGGTCGAACGGCTTCTCCGTGCCGTACTTGGCGCTGACCGCGTCCTGGATCTCCTTGAGCACGCTCGGGCGGAGCTTGACGTGGCCCGGCTTGTAGACGCCGTGCACGTTGCCGAAGGTCGCGGCGAGCATGTAGCGGCCCCGCTCACCCAGGCCAAGGGCCTCGGCGGTCGCGAGGGCGTCCTCGGTGGTGGTGTAGAGCTTCTCGTTGATCTCGCCGACGACGCCGTCCTCCTCGCCGCCGACGACGCCGATCTCCACCTCCAGGACGATCCGCGCGCGGGCCGTCTTCTCGATGAGCTCCCTGGCGATCTCCAGGTTCTCGTCCAGCGGCACGGCGGAGCCGTCCCACATGTGCGACTGGAAAAGGGGATCCTCGCCCCTGGCCACCCGCTCGAGGGAGATGTCGAGCAGCGGGCGCACGAAACCGTCCAGCTTGTCCTTGGGGCAGTGGTCGGTGTGCAGGGCGATCGTCACGGGATAGTTGGCCGCGACGACGCGGGCGTACTCCGCGAGCGCCACCGAGCCGGTCACCATGTTCTTGACCGTGGTGCCCGAGAGGAAATCGGCACCGCCGGTCGACACCTGGACGATGCCGTCGCTCTCCGCCTCGGCGAACCCCCTGAGCGCCGCGTTGAGGGTCTGTGACGAGGTCACGTTGATGGCCGGGTAGGCGAAACCGCCCGTCTTGGCCCGGTCGAGCATCTCGGCGTAGACCTCTGGAGTAGCGATAGGCATCGTGTCATCTCCCTGGAGACGGCTGTGAACAGCTGGCGCGTGGCTATGAGGACATAGCCCGTGGGCCAGTATCCCGGGTTCATGCCCGGCCGGATAGCTCCAGTACCACTTCGATCCGTACCGATGCGCCCCGGCCGTGTCTCCAACCTATCCCCGGCCCCTCCCCGGCCGGAGAGCCCGGGGGGCGCACGACCTGGGCGGGTACGGACGATCTTCCAGATCGCGGTTCTTCCTGACCGATCCGCCGGGACGGTCGTGAAATCTCCTCACGAACCGCTAACCTCCACAGTGTGGGACGCCACAGGTCTGACCCCATGGGTATCGCGCGCCTGGTCCTCGTCGGACTGGCGGTGCTGGCGCTCGTCGCCCTGATCGTGTTCGGAGTCCTCTCGCTGTTCGGCAGCCTGGGCTCCGGCGCGGACACGGTCGCGTCGCCCGCCCCCTCGGCCGGCGTGTCGTCCGCCGCCGTCTCCCCGCCCCCCTCCGCCACCCCCGAGCGCGTCCCGACGGTCCTCGTCGAGTGCCTGCGGGAGCACTGCCCCACGGTCTTCCTGAAGGTCACCGGGGGCGACGTGCTCCTCGACCGGGAGCTGACCCGCGGCGAGCAGTTCCAGGCCTTCGATCCCAAGATCGACGTCGTCCTGGCCGACTCCGCCGCCGTCCGCGTCCAGGTGAACGGGGCCGTCCGTTCCCCGGGCAAGGCGGGGGAGCGCCAGGAGTTCACGGTCTCCCGCGGCTGATCCCGGCTCTCCCGCCGGCTCCGGATCCCCCGCGCGCAAAGCCCTCCGGCGCTCCGTGCACGGCTCCAGGCCAGAGCGGACTCCAGGCCGGATCGGGCAGTGGTCGGCGGGTGCGGCTCTAGGCCAGGCCGAGGTCGGCCAGGTCGTAGGCGGTCAGGTACGGCAGTCCTGCCCCGGTGATCGCCGCGGCGGCCCCCCGGTCCACGATCGTGGCGACCGCCACGACCTCGGCGCCCGCCTCGCGCAGCGCCTCCACGGCGGTCAGCGGGGATCCGCCGGTGGTGGAGGTGTCCTCGACCACCAGCACCCGCCGTCCCGACACGTCCGGTCCCTCGATCCGGCGCTGCATGCCGTGGGTCTTCTGCGCCTTGCGGACCACGAACGTGTCGAGCCTCCCGCCTCGCGCGGCCGCCGCGTGCATCATGGCGGTCGCCACCGGGTCGGCGCCCAGCGTCAGGCCGCCGACCGCCTCGTACTCGAGGCCCTCGGTGATGTCCAGCATGACCCGCCCCACCAGCGGCGCCGCCTGCCCGTCAAGGGTCACCCTGCGCATGTCCACGTAGAAGTCGGCCTCCATGCCCGAGGACAGCACGACCTTGCCGTGCACCACGGCCTTGCCCTTGATCTCCGCCAGCAGGTTCTCGCGATCGCTCATGGCACAAGGTTAGGGCGATCCCCGAACCCGTCCGATCGGACCCCGCCGGGAAACCGGGCCGCCGTAACGCGAGTTTCGGGCCGGAGGTGGCAAAAGTGCGATCCGGGTTTACTCGCGGCGCGTACTGCGGGATTATCCGGCAGGCAACTCCAGGTAATGGCGAGGTCACAATGAGTGTGAAAACATCTCAAGGCGATGCTGAACTGCTGGCTGCCACCAGGAACGGCGACGTGGCCGCCTACCGGGTGCTCCATCAGCGGCACGCCCCCGCGGCGCATGCCCTGGCCCGCCTGCTCCTGCCGGGCGAGGCCGACGTCGAGGGCGTCGTGGAGAGGACGTTCGCCGATGTCCACCACGTGATCGCCCGGGGACACGGGCCGGAACAGGCGTTCCGCGTCCACCTCCTCACCGCCCTCCGCCGCACCGCCGACGCCCGTCCCGGTACGACCGGCACGGGGAACGGCCCGGCGGCCGCCGCACCGGAAGCCGGCAGGAAGGCATCGGGGGAGACCGGTGAGCGGGCGGAGGGGGAGGACGGAGAGAGCGCGGGCGGGGAGGGCGGAGGGGGCGGAGAGATCGGCGAGCGGGCGGAGGGAGAGATCGGCGAAGGGACGGACGGGGAGGCCGACGAAGACGAAAGGGCGGACGGGGATGACGGGGGGACCGGCGAGCGGGCGCGGGGGGAGATCGACGAGCGGGCGGACGGAGAGTCCCCTTTCGGTCCGCGCGCGTTTCTCGTCGACCCGTCGGTGGCGGGCCTGGAACGCTCACCGGTGGCCAGGGCGTTCCTCTCCCTGCCCGAGCGGTGGCAGTTCGTCCTGTGGCACGCCGAGGTCGAGAGGCTCAGGGCCGAGGACGTCGGGCTCCTGCTGGGCCTGACGGTCAACGGCGCGGCCGCGCTCGCCCACCGGGCACGGGAGGGGACGCGCCAGGCGTGCCTGCGCATCCACCTGGCCGAGACGTCCGCCCCCGAGTGCCGGCCCGTGCTGATCAGGCTGGGTCCCTACACCCGCGGCGGCCTGCCCAGGGAACAGGGCAGGATCATCGAAAGGCATCTGGACGGCTGCTCCGGCTGCCGCGCGGTGCTCGCGGAGCTGACCGGTATCGGCCAGGGCATCCGCTCGGTGATCGGACCGCTCGTCGCCGGTCCCGCGTTCCCCGCCTACCTGACGGCACTCGCCAGGATGGGCGCCACGGCGGGCGGCGGGCTGTCCGGGCGCTGGCACCGGGCTCCCCGGTCCGTACGGCGCGCCGTCGCGACCGGTGCGATGGCGACCGCGGTCGCGGTGGCCGCGGCCCTCGTGCTGGTGTCGGCCGAGGAGCCCGCCCCCGGGCCGAGCACGGCCTCCGAGCCGATCGTCGTGGCCCCCGCGCCCGGTTCCCCCGCCCCGCGGGGGTCCTCGGACGGGCCGGACACCTCCGGCTCGTCCGTACCGTCACTCTCCGGGCGGCCGACGGGTCCCGACCGCGAGCCCGCCGGGACCGGGACGACGTCAGGATCCGGTGGGGCGAGTGCCGGTGCGGCACCCGGCGCAGGGCTCGGGGGAACGGGAGCCGGGAGCGGTGACCCGGCCGGGACGCCGCCGGGGACGGCGGGAGCGGGACAGGACGGCCGGACGGGTTCCTGGCTCGCCCCCCGCCTGGTGGCCAAAATCGACGCGCTCGGCGCCCTGGTCAGGTCCGAGGCCGGGATCGTCGTGGTGCGCCTCCGCAACGCGGGCCGAGGGCGGAGCGAGGAGGTCGTCGCCGATGTCGGCCTGCCGCGAGGCGTGACGCTGCCGTCCGGGTCCCGCAGGGGAAACGCCGTCGGCGGCGTCACGCCGGTCGGCACGGTCGACGGCTGGTCCTGCCGGGCGAGAAGCCGGGGCGCCCGCTGCGTCCGCGGCCCGCTGCCTGCGGGCCGGGCCACGGCGGTCTTCCTGAGGGTCCTGGTGTCGGGCGACGCGCCCTACGGGGCGGTGCCCTCGGTCACGGTCTCCACCGCGGGGACGCGGGTGGCGGCCAGGTCGCGCGGCGGGGTACGGGCGACGGGGGCCCCGGCCCGGTTCGCCACCGACGGCAGGGTGGCCGTCTCCGCGATCGGCAACACCCTGATGAGCTGCGCGCCCTCGGAGCCCGCGTGCGAGGCCGCCCACTCGCGGCGGGGCGGCAGGCGCGACAACAACAGCTGGGAGATGCGCCCCCTCGACCGCGACGGGGACCCGTCGACGAGCAGTTCGAGCGCCGCCCGGCTCGTCGTGCCGGCCGCGAGCGAGGTGGTCTGGGCGGGACTCTACTGGTCGGCGAGCGCGCCCCCCAGCGAGCGGATCAAGCTCAAGGTGCCGGGCGAGGAGCGGTACCGGCAGGTCAGGGCCACGCAGGTGGTGGAGCGGGAGCTCCCCGCGGGGCGCGGCTACCAGGCGTTCGCCGACGTGACGCGTCTGCTGGGCACGGCCCGCGGGACGTACTGGGTTGCCGACGCCTCGGTGCGGTCCGGGGTGGCGCGCCATGCCGGCTGGAGCCTGGTGATCATCGTGGCCGACCCGCGCCGGCCGTACAGCCAGGCCGTCGTCGTGGACACCGCGACGGTGCTGGACGGGGGGCACCGCTCGGCGCGGATGCCGCTCGGAGGGCTCACCCCCTCCGGCTCCGACGCCCCCGCGAGGCTGGCCCTGGTGACCTGGGAGGGTGACGCGGGCGTCATGGGCGATCGGGTGAGGCTCGGCGGCCGGCCCCTGCGGCCCGCGGGCGGGGAGCAAGACCCGCGCAATCCCTTCGACGGGTCCGCCGCCGGGGCGCGGGGCACCGGCACGACCTTCGGCACGGACGTGGACCGCTTCCGGACGCCCCTCGGCCGCGACCCGGTGCTGGAGCTCAGCACGCACCAGGACGTCCTGCTGTTCGGCGCGGCGGCGGTGAGCGTACAGACCGCCTTCTGACGGGGCGCGCCGTTCGCCCGGGTCCGCTGTGCGGCGAAGGCGTCATGCGGGGTGTGGGGGCACATGGGGCGGGGCGGCGGGAAACCCGAGCGAGTGGCACCTCGCCGGGGGGATCCACGAACGGGACAAACTGGTACGGTCGGCGTAAACGATCCAGCGTATGGTCGAGCGCGGGTGGAATCGTCGGGATTCACCCTCGGATGGTCAGCTGCTTGATTACCCTGAGGAAGGGCCGTCTGTCCGGTCTCTTAGGGGTTCTTTCAGGCTTGTCTGAACCGAAGGATCGGGCCACGTAGGAAGGGCGGTGTCGTGTGGATCGTTGCGCGCTGTTCGTGGACGCCGGCTACCTGCTGGCCGACGGCGCGATGGCGGTGCACGGTACCCGCCACCGCGAGTCCGTCTCCTGGGACTACCCGGGGCTGCTCCAGCTGCTCAACAAGCTGTCGAGAGAGCGCACCGGCCTGCCGCTGTTGCGCTGCTACTGGTACGAGGCGACCGTGGAGGGCCGCCGCACCCCGGAACACGACACGCTGGCCGACATCCCCGGCCTCAAGCTCCGCCTGTCGCGCATCCGCCCCGGCCGCCGCGAGGGCGTCGACGCCCAGGTCCACCGCGACCTGATGACGCTGGCCCGCAACGGCGCGGTCTGCGACGCGGTCGTGGTCAGCGGTGACGAGGACCTGGCGCAGGTCGTCTGCGACGCCCAGGACCTCGGCATCCGGGTCACGGTGGTCCACATCAGCGCCGACGGCAGCTGGGCCGTCTCCCGCACGCTGCGCCAGGAGTGCGACGACCTGATCGAGATCGGCGCCGGTCATCTACGCCCCCACGTCAGCCTGCTCAGCGGCGAGACGCCCGCCTTGGTGGCCAACGGCCACCAGCACGGCTCCGGCAACGGCCAGCCCGCCACCTCCCGCGGTGCCGGCGGGAGCAACGGCGCCCCGGCCACCAGCCCCATCCCCGCGGTCCAGACCTCCCGCGCGGCCCACGCCCAGCCCGCGCTGCCCTCCACCTACCCGAGCTACACCCAGGAGTCGCCGATCACCCCGGTCGCTCCCGCCGCACCGCCGTCCCCGCCCTCCTCGCCGTCCCCGCCCGCCTCCGCGCCCTCCCACGCGGCCGTCGGCAACCAGACCGGCCCGCTGCCGGCCGCGCCGCAGTACTCGCTGGGCAACACCGGCGGCATGCCGAGCTACCAGTCCCCGCAGATGGGCGCCTACACCGGCCCCCAGCCGGCCCCGGTCCCCCCGCAGAGCTCCGGAACCGGCACCGCGACGACTCTCTCCGACGCGGTGCAGGCCGCCCACAAGGAAGGCCACGACTTCGGCGAGTCCGTGGCCAAGGACGCGCCCGCCCTGTGGCTGGAGGCGGTCCTCGCCCGTAAGCCCCGGATGCCCTCGGACCTGGAGGCGCGCCTGCTCCAGGGCTCCTCCCTGCCGATCGACTTCCTCCTGCACGACGAGGTCCGCCACGCCCTGCGCCGCGGCTTCTGGGACGCCCTGGAGCGCGCCCGCCGCTGAGACGCGTAAGCGCGCTCAGGACCGCAGCGCGAGAAGGGTCCGTCAGGTAAGTGCGTCGAAGCCCGCGCGCAGGTGGCTGAGGCGGTTGGACAGGTCGGCCACCGGTCCCGCGAGGCCGGGGTCGCCGCTCTTACGGACCAGCTCGGCGACCCGGCCGAGCTCCTCCTCGACGGCGGCCAGGCGCCTGGACAGCTCGGGCAGCACGGCGGCCTGGTCGGACGCCTCACCGGGCGGCAGCTCCGCGCCGAGGCGCTCGCGGAGCATGGTGGCCTGCTCGGCCAGCCTGCGGTTCATGTTGTAGAGCTCCACGAACACCGCGACCTTGGCCCGGAGCACCCACGGGTCGAAGGGCTTGGTGAGGTAGTCGACGGCGCCCGCGGCGTAGCTGCGGAAGGCGTAGTCGGGCGCGCTGTCGACCACGGTCAGGAAGATGATCGGGATGTTGCGGGTGCGCTCGCGGCGCTTGATGTGGGCCGCCGTCTCGAACCCGTCCATGCCCGGCATCCGGACGTCGAGCAGGATCAGGGCGAACTCCGTGCCGAGCAGGGCCTTCAGCGCCTCCTCACCCGACTTCGCCCGCACGGGTACCAGATCGAGCGAGCTGAGAATGGCCTCGAGCGCGATCAGGTTCTCCTCCCGGTCGTCGACCAGGAGAATCTTGGCTCTGTCCGGCATCGATCACACGCCTTCGTTGGAGTCGCCGGCCGGCTTGCCCCGGGTCAGCCAGCCGCGCAACCTCTCCAGGAGGCGGTCGACGTCCACGGGCTTGGGCACGTAGTCGGAGGCGCCGGACGCGATGCTTTTCTCCCGGTCACCTCGCATGACCTTAGCGGTTAGCGCGATGATCGGCAGATCCGCGAACTGGGGCATCCGGCGGATCGCCGAGGTGGTGGCCCAACCGTCCATCTCCGGCATCATGATGTCCATCAGGACGAGGGCGACGTCCTCGTTGCGCTCGAGCTGCTCGATGCCCTCGCGGCCGTTCTCCGCGTAGATCACCGTGGAGCCGTAGCGTTCGAGCACGCTGGTCAGCGCGAACACGTTGCGGATGTCGTCGTCCACGATCAGGATCTTCGCCCCGGTCAGCGGGTCGTCGCCCTTCCACGGCTTGCCCTCGCCCTGCGGGAACTGCGGCAGGGGCATGTCGTCGTTGAACGTCAGCTCCGGCAGGTCGTCCGGCTCCTCCAGCACGCCGACGAGCGCCGGGTTGCGGGGGGAGGCGCTGGGGGTACTCGCCCCGCCGTCGCGCGAGGCCAGCGGTCCGCCGTACGACGGGGGCAGGTAGAGGGTGAAGGTGCTGCCCTCGCCGACCTCGCTGATCACGTGGATCTCGCCGCCGAGCAGACGGGCGATCTCGCGGCAGATGGACAGGCCCAGGCCCGTCCCCCCGTACTTGCGGCTGGTGGTCCCGTCGGCCTGGCGGAACGCCTCGAAGATGACCTCCAGCTTGTCGGAGGCGATCCCGATGCCGGTGTCGACCACCTCGAAGGCGAGGATGCCGTCGGCGCCGCGCAGGGTGTCGTCCACGAAGGAGACGGTGCGGCCGGCGTGGATCACGCGCAGCCGCACCTCTCCCTTGGGAGTGAACTTGATCGCGTTGGAGAGCAGGTTGCGCAGCACCTGCTGGAGGCGCTGCTCGTCGGTGCGGAGCTCCTGCGGGATCGAGGGGTCGACCTCGACGGTGAACGACAGGCCCTTGTCCTGGGCGAGCGGCGCGAAGGTGGCCTCGAAGTAGTCGACGAGCTTGGGCAGGGAGATCTGCTGGGGGTGGATGTCCATCCGGCCCGCCTCGACCTTCGACAGGTCGAGGATGTCGTTGATCAGCTGCAGCAGGGCCGAGCCGGCGCCGTGGATGGTCCTGGCGAACTCCACCTGCTGGGCGGTGAGGTTGCCCTCGGCGTTCTCGGTGAGCAGCTTGGCCAGCACGAGGAGGCTGTTCAGCGGGGTGCGCAGTTCGTGGGACATGTTGGCGAGGAACTCGGACTTGTAGCGGGAGGAGACCGCGAGCTGCTCGGCGCGCTCCTCCAGCGTGCGGCGGGCCTGCTCGATCTGGAAGTTCTGGATCTCGATGGCCCGGTTCTGCTTGGCCAGCAGCGCGGCCTTGTCCTCCAGCTCGGCGTTGGAGCGGCGCAGCTCCTCCTGCTGGCGCTGGAGCTCGTCGGAACGCTCCCGCAGCTCGGTGGTGAGGCGCTGCGACTCGGTCAGCAGGTCCTCGGTCCTGGAGTTGGCGATGATCGTGTTCATCGTGACGCCGATGGTCTCGACGAGCTGGTTCAGGAAGTCGTGGTGGATCTCGCTGAACTCGCTGAACGAGGCCAGCTCCAGCACGCCGAGCACCTGCGTCTCGAACAGGACCGGCAGCACGACGATCTGCGCGGGCGTGGAGGTGCTCAGTCCGGTGTCGACGGTCAGGTAGCGGGCGGGCACGTTGCCGAGGATGATCCCCCTGCCCTCCATCGCGGCCTGTCCCACGATTCCCTCGCCGGTCGCGAACCGCTGCCGGGGGCCGTTGCCGGAGCGGGCGCCGTACCCGGCGATGAGGTGCAGGTCGCGGTCGCCGGTGGGTTCGGCGAGGTAGAAGGCGCCGTAGTGGGCCGACACCAGCGGGGTCAGCTCGCTCATGATGAGCTTGGCGACCTCCATCAGGTCGCGGTGGCCCTGCATGAGGCGGGAGATCCTCGCCAGGTTGGACTTCAGCCAGTCCTGCTCCTGGTTGGCGGTGGTGGTGTCGCGCAGCACCGCCACCATCATGTTGATGTTGTCCTTCAGCTCGCCGATCTCGCCCTCGGCGTCGACGGTGATGGAGCGGGTCAGGTCGCCGGTGGCCACGGCGGTGGTGACCTCGGCGATGGCGCGCACCTGGGTGGTCAGGCGGGCGGCGAGCTCGTTGACGTTCTCGGTGAGGCGCTTCCAGATGCCCTCGGCGCCCTCGACGCGGGCCTGGCCGCCCAGCTTGCCCTCGGAGCCGACCTCGCGGGCGACGCGGGTGACCTCCGCACCGAAGGACGACAGCTGGTCGACCATGGTGTTGATCGTGGTCTTCAGCGCGAGGATCTCGCCCTGCGCGTTCACGTCGATCTTGCGGGTCAGGTCTCCGTTGGCGACCGCGGTGGTGACCTCGGCGATGTTGCGGACCTGGTAGGTGAGGTTGTTGGCCATGGAGTTGACGTTGTCGGTGAGGTCCTTCCAGACCCCGGAGACGCCGCGTACGCGGGCCTGGCCGCCGAGCTGGCCCTCGGTGCCGACCTCGCGGGCGACGCGGGTGACCTCGTCGGCGAACATCGACAGCTGGTCCACCATGGTGTTCAGGGTGTCCTTGAGCTGGAGGATCTCGCCCTGCGCGTCCGCGGTGATCTTCTTGGACAGGTTGCCCTGGGCGACGGCGGTGGACACCGCGGCGATCTGGCGGACCTGGGTGGTCAGGTTGTTCGCCATCACGTTGACGTTGTCGGTGAGGTCCTTCCAGGTGCCGGAGACACCGGGCACCTGCGCCTGGCCGCCGAGCTGGCCCTCCGAGCCGACCTCGCGGGCGACGCGGCTCACCTCGGAGGCGAACGACGACAGCTGGTCGACCATGGTGTTGATCGTGGTCTTCAGCGCGAGGATCTCGCCCTGCGCGTTCACGTCGATCTTGCGGGTCAGGTCTCCGTTGGCGACCGCGGTGGTGACCTCGGCGATGTTGCGGACCTGGTAGGTGAGGTTGTTGGCCATGGAGTTGACGTTGTCGGTGAGGTCCTTCCAGACCCCGGAGACGCCGCGTACGCGGGCCTGGCCGCCGAGCTGGCCCTCGGTGCCGACCTCGCGGGCGACGCGGGTGACCTCGTCGGCGAACATCGACAGCTGGTCCACCATGGTGTTCAGGGTGTCCTTGAGCTGGAGGATCTCGCCCTGCGCGTCCGCGGTGATCTTCTTGGACAGGTCACCCTGCGCCACCGCCGTGGAGACCGCCGCGATGGCGCGGACCTGGGTGGTCAGGTTGCCCGCCATCACGTTGACGTTGTCGGTCAGGTCCTTCCAGACCCCCGAGACCCCGCGCACCTGTGCCTGGCCGCCGAGCTGGCCCTCGGTGCCGACCTCGCGGGCGACGCGGGTGACCTCCTCGGCGAACGCCAGCAGCTGGTCGACCATGGTGTTGACGGTGTTCTTCAGCTCGAACATCTCGCCGACCGCGTCGACGGTGACCTTGCGGCTCAGGTCGCCTCGCGCGACCCCGGTGGTCACCGCGGCGATGTCGCGGACCTGCGCGGAGACGCGGCTGGACATGGTGTTGACGGCCTCGGTGAGGTCGCGCCAGCTTCCCGACATGCCGCGCACGTTCGCCCGGCCGCCCAGGCGGCCCTCGGTGCCGACCTCCCTGGCCACCCGCGTCACCTCGGAGGTGAACAGCGAGAGCTGGTCGACCATGCCGTTGATCGCCTTGCCGAGGCGGCGCACCTCGCCCCTGGCACCGCGGTCGAGGTCGATCCGGCGGGACAGATCACCCTTGGCCACCGCGTCGATCACGTCCGCGGCCCCGCTGACCGGGCCCACGAGCGCGTCGATCAGCGTGTTGACCGAATCGACGCTCTCGGCCCATGAGCCCACGCCGGGACCGGGGGTGAGGCGCTCGCCGAAGCGGCCCTCCTTCACCACCTCGCGGCGGACCCGGTGCAGCTCGTTGGCCAGGTGCTCGCGGCGATCGGCCACCTCGTTGAGCAGCAGGCGGATCTCGCTGAGGATTCCCGGCGGGGCGTGCGGCACCCGGCGGCGGAAGTCACCGTCGCGCCAGGTGATGAGCGTCTGCAAGATTGGTCGCAGATCCGATTCGCTGTAACGTCGCTCCTCGACGTCGGGCACGGTGTTGACCGTGGTCATATGACCTCCTTGACTCCCGGGGGCGCAGCCGTGAGTCACCCCAGTCTGTCACGGTGCGCAATGTGTAGTCCCACCTTCGATTCACCCCATGTCAACGGGAAGTGTGGTAGTCACGGAACAGTGACCAGTGCTCCACGCGCCGTCCTGGCGGCGACCTTCGCCCCAGGACACACGGCCGTTCCTGCCGCCAGGCGGTTCACCATCGAGGTGATGACCGCCTGGGCCGCCGCGTCCGTTCTGGCGGTCGCCGAGCGGCTGGCGGCCGACCTGTCGTCACAGGTGACCGATGCCTCTTTTGAGATCGTTTGGAGCCATCTGGGCGACGGGCTGCAGATCGAGGTGCGCCAGAAGCGGGCCCCCGACGGGAGCCCCGGCGCCCCGTCCGTACCGGTGGAGGAATGGGGTGTCACCTTCGCCGGTCAGCAGCGTACGCACTGGGCCAGGATCCGGCTGCCCGGCTCCTCCGGGCGGCCGTCCTCGGAGTGGACCGCCGAGGAACCCAGCCGCGGGCCGATCTGGATGGGTTTTCTCGCCGACGCCAGCGACCTGCTGGCGGGCACCCTCGACCCTGACATGGTGCCCGCGATCATCTCGCAGATCGTGGTGCCACGGCTGGCCACCTGGTGTGCCGTCTACACCTGGAGCAACGGCGGCGGCCCGCAGCGTCCAGCCTACCTCTGGCACACCGACGAGCGGCGCATCGACGAGCTCCGGGAGGAGCTCGCCAGCGTCCAGATCCCGCAGGCCGGCGGCTCCATGCAGTTCGCCGACTCGCAGGTGCTGGTCATCCCGCTCCTCGCGCGCGGGCGCACGCTGGGCGCGATGTGCCTGGGGCGGCCCGACCGGTTCGCCGAGGACGTCTTCCAGTACGCCGAGGACATCGGCCGCCGTGCCGCGCTCGCCCTGGACAACGCCCTGCTGTACGCCACCCAGGCGGCGGCCAACCGGGCCCTGCAGCGCAGCCTGCTCCCTCCCGACGAGCCCGGCGAGATCCCCGGTCTGGACCCCGCGGTGGTCTACGAGCCCGCGGGGGAGACCAACGAGGTCGGCGGGGACTTCTACGACCTCTTCGCGGCCGGCGACGGCTCCTGGCGGTTCGCGGTGGGCGACGTCTGCGGGACCGGCCCCGAGGCCGCCGCGGTCACCGGCCTGGCCCGCCACACCCTGCGCCTGCTCTCGCGGGAGGGGTACGGGGTGGCCGCCGTCCTCGACCGCCTCAACCAGGCGATCCTGGAGGAGGGCGAGCGCGCCCGCTTCCTGACGCTGCTGCACGGGGAGATCAGGCCCGTGCCGACCGGCCTGGACGTGGCGATGGTCTCCGCGGGGCACCCGGAGGCGCTGCGGCTGCGGCCCAGCGGCGTCGTGGAGGCCGTGGTGACCTCGCAGTCGCTGCTGGGCGTCTTCCCCGAGGCGACCTTCAAGGCGGAGCTCGTCCATCTCGACCCCGGTGACGTGCTTCTCGCGGTGACCGACGGGGTCACCGAGCGTCGCAGGGACGGGCGGCTGCTCGACGACGACGGGGGGCTGGCCAAGCTGCTGGCCGAGTGCGCGGGGCTGTCGGCGAGGGCGGTCGCCGAGCGGATCCGCCGCGCGGTCCAGGACTTCGCCCCCGAGCCGAGCGCCGACGACATGGCGATCGTGGTCCTGCGCGCCCGCTGACGGGGTCGCCCACCCGGGGGAGGAGGCCCGTTGACGGGGCTGCCCACCGGCCGGACGGGCCGTTGACGGGGCCGTCCACCTGCCGGGCGAGATCGCCCGCACGACCCGGGGACCGTACGGGCGAGACCGTCACCCTCTCACCGGGCGATGTGGGCTATATATCGGTATTCACGTGCTTTCTGGCGAAATCCAGCTGGGCCGACATCTGCGCGATCCGCTCGGAGACGACCAGGGAGCCGTGACCCGCGTCGTAGCGGTACACCCGGTGCTCGTGGTCGCGCTCGGCGAGCCGGGCCACGTACGCCTCGATCTGCCCGATCGGGCAGCGCGGGTCGTTCTCCCCGGCGAGGATCAGCAGCGGGGCCTCGACCTGGTCGACGTAGGTGATCGGCGAGCTGTTCGCGTACCGCTCGGGCTGCTCCTCGGGCGAGCCGCCGAGCAGCGCGCGGTGGTAGGAGCGCAGCGCCTCCGTCTCCTCCTCGTAGGTGGCGACGTGGTCGGCGATCGGCACCGTGGCGATGCCCGCCGCCCAGATCTTGGGCTGGGTGCCCAGGCCGAGCAGCGTGAGGTAGCCGCCCCAGGAGGCGCCGGACAGCACCAGCCGGTCGGGGTCGCAGACGCCGCGGTCGACCATCGTGTCCCTGACGGCGGCCACGTCGGCCAGCTCGATGTGCCCGACGTCGCCGTGCAGGGCGTTCCGCCAGGCCGAGCCGTATCCGGTGGAGCCCCGGTAGTTGACCCGTACGACCGCGAAGCCGAGATCCACCCAGGCGGCCACCTGCGGCACGAAGGAGTCGTCGTCCTGGGCGGTTGGCCCGCCGTGCAGCATGAAGACCGTGGGGAAGGGGCCCGAGCCGCGCTCGGGGCGGGAGACCAGGGCGTGGATGCGGCCGCCCGGCCCCTCCACGTCCACGTCCTCGACCGGGACCGACGGGGGCGAGGTGGGGCCGCCGTGGTTCATCACCACGTGGCCGCTGGTCGACCGGATCAGCGGCGGGTGGGCCCCGCTGGACCAGGAGTACTCGACGGAGCCGTCGGGTCGGGGGGCGGCGGCGTCGATCACGCCGTGCTGGGTCTCGATCGGGAAGAGCCCGCCGCCCGGAAGGTCGTAGCGGGTCAGATAGGTGCGCCCCCGGTTGCCGCGCACGACGAGCAGCGAGCGGCCGTCGTCGTACCAGTCGGCGGTGATCTCGCCCGGGTCGCGCAGCCAGATCTCCCGCTGGTCGCCGGTCTCGGGGTCCCAGACGAGGGGCTCGCGGCGGCCCCTGCGCTCGTGCAGGGTGAGCAGGCGGCGGTCCCCGGACAGCGGGGCGAAGCGCAGGCCGACGACCCCCTTGCCGGGACCGTCGTGCAGGTCGCCGACGACCTCGCCGTTGCGCCGGAGCACGCGCAGCCCGGGGTGCCTGGCGTCGCCGTGCTCGCTGTGGCTGATCGCGATCAGCGAGCCGTCCAGGGAGACCGCGGAGACGGCGGCCGCCTCGGTGTGCTCGTAGATCGTCCGCGCGGGCTCGCCCGGCCGTACGAGATGGATGGTGAAACCCTGTCCGGGCCTGGCCATGCCGACGACCGCGTCGCCCGTCGCCGAGAGCCCGAGCCCGGCGGGGAATCCGGGGGCGAGGTCGACCGGCTGGTCGGGGCCGCCGTAGAAGGGCTGGCGCATCCACCGGCCCCACTCGTCGCCGTCGGTGTCGTCGAACCACCAGATCCACTGCCCGGTGGGATCGATCGCGCCGTGCGAGGTGCCCTTGGGACGCGAGGTCGCCTGACGGGCGGAGCCGCCCGCGCGGTCCCAGGCGTAGACCTCCCACGCCCCCGAGGCGTTGCTGCGGTAGACGGACCGGCTGGGAGCCTGGCTCGCCCACACGGGCAACGTCGCGCGCGGCGCACGGAACCTGGCCTGCCAGCGCTCCTCCGCCTTCATATGGCGCTTCCCTCCGTCAAGGTGTCAGCTTCACGCGTCCAGGCGCGGGCTCGCCGGATTGCGGTCCAGTATGTCGCCTTCACCGGCTAATTGCTTGAGTAATGTCAGGGAATTTCGGACTAAAAGTCACATCAGTAACAGGTGCCCCGAAGGGGCTGTCAAGCACACAGCTTGCTCAGAGGTGGTGCTTAAAGATAGACATACGGAAAGAAGCCTCCACGAGGCACATTTCTGGGAGTTCTGCGATCTTTCTTCGCATAACTTCCGTGTCCGTATGCCAGGCGCTGGGCCCCATTCCCACGACCGCCTCGACCGCATCATGCCCCAGGGCCATCTCGAACGCGAGAGTGCTCCGGCCGGTCTCGACGAAGTGCTCGTTCAGGCTCTCCGCCACACGCCGCTCCTTCGAGTCGTCCACCGACAGGAGCCCCAGCCGCTCCACCAGTGGCGATAGGTGCCGCGAGGTCGGTGTGACCACTACGAGCTCACCGTCCCCCTTGAGCACTCGTGCGAACTCTGCCCCATTTCTGGGGGCGAACACATTGAGAAGCACATCTATCGTGTCATCTCCCAGCGGCAGCGGTCTCCACACGTCGGCCACGACCGCCCCCAGCCGGGGATGGGCCCGCGCGGCCCGTCTGATCGCGTGTTTGGAGACGTCCAGCGCCACCCCGGCGGCCTCCGGCAGCCCGTCGAGCGCCCGCGCGAGGTAGTGGCCCGTCCCGGCACCGGCGTCGGCCACCACCCTCGCGTCGGTACGGCAGGCGCCGGCGACCGCCTCCGCCAGCGGGGCGTAGTGCCCGGCGGCGAGGAACGCGTCCCTGGCCGCCACCATGGCCGCGCTGTCGGCCGTTCCCGGCACCCGGGACCCCGTCAGCAGGCTGACGTATCCCTGCCTGGCCACGTCGAAGCCGTGCCCCAGGGCGCACCGCAGGACCCGCTCCCCGAGCTCCAGGGAGCCGCGGCAGACCGGGCAGGCGAGGTGTTCGACGACATCGTCCAGCATCTCCCCATCATCTCGCGTCCCGCCGAAGCCGAATCGTCCCGACGGACGCGGACCCGCGGGGGTCTGCGGGGGTCTTCGGGGTCTTCGGGGTCTTCGGAGGTCTTCGTGGGTTCGGGGACGGCGGATCAGGCGGTCTGCTGGATCTGCCGGAGGAAGGCCGCGTTGGAGGGGGTCTCACTGAGCCTGCCGGTGAGGAGTTCCAGGGCCTGCTGCCGCTCCAGGCCGCCCAGCGTGCGGCGCAACCGCCAGGTGAGCTGCCGCTCCTGAGGGTCGAGGAGGATCTCCTCGCGGCGGGTGCCGGAGGCGTCGAGGTCGACGGCGGGGTAGAGGCGCTTGTCGGCGAGGGCGCGGCTGAGGCGCAGTTCCATGTTGCCGGTGCCCTTGAACTCCTCGAAGAGGCTGTCGTCCATCCGTGAGCCGGTCTCGACCAGCGCGGTGGCGAGGATGGTGAGCGAGCCGCCGTCGCGCAGGTTGCGGGCGGCGCCGAAGAAGCGGCGCGGGGGGAGCAGCGCCGTGGCGTCGATGCCTCCGGCGAGGGTGCGCCCGCCACCGGGGGCGAGGTTGTTGTACGCGCGGGCGAGCCGGGTGAGGGAGTCGAGCAGGAGGACGACGTCGTGCCCGGCCTCGGCGAGGCGCTTGGCGCGCTCGACGGCGAGTTCGGCGACGGCGGTGTGGTCGCGGTCGGGACGGTCGAACGTGGACGCGGCGACCTCGCCGTGGATGGACTCGCGCATCTCGGTGACCTCCTCGGGGCGCTCGCCGACGAGCACGACCATGAGGTGGCAGTCCGGGTGGTTGGCGGTGATCGCGGCGGCCAGGTCCTGCAGGACCATCGTCTTGCCCGCCTTGGGCGGGGCGACGATCAGCCCGCGCTGGCCCTTGCCGACCGGCGTGAACAGGTCGACGACCCTGCCGGTCAGCGATCCGGTCTCCAGGCGGAGCCGGTCGCGCGGGTGGATCGGGGTCATGTCCGCGAAGTCGGGCCGGTGCCGCCGGGCGGCGGCGCCGTTCACGCTCTCCACCCCCTCCAGCCTCTCGTACGGGGCGCGTGCGGTGGCCACGACGTGGTCGCCGGGGCGCAGGCCGTACTCGGAGATCTGGGAGGGGGGTACGCGGACGTCGCGCGGGGACGGCAGGTAACCGCCTGTCCGCAGGTGTCCGGTCCGGTCGCGGACGTCGAGCAGGCCGGTCACGGTCTCGGCGGGGGCGTCGCGTCCGGGGGACCGTCCGGCCGTGGTCGCGCCGTTCCCCCGAGGGGCCTTCCTGATGGTGCCCGAGTCGCCTCCACGGGGACGCGGCACCTTCTTGGCAGTGATCTTTTCGACGGTGGGTTCTCTGAAAACGGGTTCGGCGGTCATGAATGACCTTTCACGGGAGATCGGGAGATCGGGACCGCACGCCTGGGACAGGGGCGGTGCCGAGAGAGAAAAGCGAGAAACGGGGGCGGATCATCGCACGCGGCCTAGCCAGCGGTGCGTCACGCCCGGTATCACGGTAGCACCGTTGCCCCATCCCGAACAGGAGAGCGGATGCTACATCAACCCATAACGGTCGCCGGGGTCGAGGTGTTCCCGCTGTGCGACGCGGTGGGACCGATGGGCGACGCGATCCGGCGCCCGATGCCGCAGATGTTCCCCGGTGGCCGCCACGGCGAGTCGGACGAGTGGATCCTGCACTTCCACTGCTACCTGCTGCGCGACGCGGCGGGCCGCACGGTGCTGGTCGACACCGGCATCGGTCCCCGCGACTCGCCCGCGGCGAGCTGGGCGCCGGTGCCCGGCGCCCTGGGCGCGGAGCTGGCCCGGGTGGGGACGGCCCTCGAGGAGGTGGACGCGGTGGTCATCACGCACCTGCACAGCGACCACGCGAGCGGTGCGGTGGTCGCGGGGGCGCCGGTCTTCGCCGACGCCCGGCACGTCCTGCAGCGCGCCGAGATCGACGCGGCGGGCGAGGCGGTCCTCGACCACGTCGTCCGGCCGCTGGGCGAGCGGGTGCAGGCGGTGGACGGCGGGGCGGAGGTGCTGCCCGGCATCCGGGTGCTGCTCACCCCGGGGCACACTCCCGGCCACCAGGTCGTGCAGGTCGGCGATCTGGTGCTGACCGGCGACGTGGTGCTGCATCCGGTGCAGCTGGAGGACCCGCGGGTGCCCTACCTCTACGACGCCGACCCCGAGCTGGCCGCCACCACGCGCGTGGAGCTGCTCGACCGGGTCAGGGCGGAGGGCGGGATGATCGGCACCGCCCACTTCGCCGAGCCCTTCACCAGGATCGTCTGAGCCGGGGTCGTCAGGAGCTCGTCCGGACGGCGGCGGCCGGGAGCAGGCGGCGCCGCGCCTTGCCCCGGTAGCGGACGACCTGGACGGCACCCAGTGCCCAGATCGGGTACTGGGTGGCGAACGCCCACCGGAAGGAGTCCAGGCCGGTGTCGCCCAGGAGGTCGAGGGTGACGCCGATCAGGGCGATCACCACCACGGACGCGACGAAGCCGCCGCCGTTCACGATGCCGGTGGCCGCGCCGATCCGGGTGGCCGGGTTGAAGGTCCTGGCGTAGTCGAAGCCGATCATCGACCCGGGGCCGTTCGCCGCCAGCACCACCACGAGCGCCACCAGCAGCCAGAACGGCGCCCGTCCCGGCCAGACCAGCACGGCGGTCCACGCCCCGGCGGTGGTGCCGATCACGATGAGCACCATCCGGGAGCGGTGAAAGGGGAACCGCCCGGCGAGATAGCCGAGCAGCGGCCCGCACACCATGCCGCACAGGGTCAGCGTGGTCAGCAGCACGCCCGCCGTCGCGGGGGTCAGCCCCTGGCCCTGGACCAGGAACGGATATCCCCACAGCAGCAGGAACGCCGCGCCCGAGCACTGGGTGGCGGCGTGGGTCCACATGCCCAGCCGGGTGCCCGGCTCGGCCCAGGCGGCCTTCAGGCTCGGTGGCTCCCCCGTACGCTCGGGGCGGGGGTCGCGCAGCACCGTGACCAGCAGGAACGCGGAGACCAGGCCCAGGACGGCGGCGCCCAGGAAGGTCGGCGTCCAGCCGTACGTGTGCAGGGAGTAGATGAGGGGGACCGCAGAGGCGATCGCGCCGAGCTGGCCGAGCAGGCCGGTGAGCTGGACCATCAGCGGGTTGCGGCGGGCGGGGAAGGACAGGCCGACCAGCCTGATCACGCTGATGAACGTCATCGCGTCCCCGCACCCGATCAGCGCCCGCCCGGCGACCCCCGGCAGCAGCCCTCCGGCCAGGGCGAAGACGAGCTCGCCGCAGGCCATCACCGCGGCACCCAGGACCAGCATGCGCTTGGAACCGAGGCGGTCGACCAGCATTCCGACGGGCACCTGCATGCCCGCGTAGACCAGCAGCTGGCACATGGCCAGGACCGAGAGCCCCGCCGCGCCGACGTCGAGCCTCGCCGCCGCCTCGATGCCCGCCACGCCCAGTGACTGCCGGTGGAAGACGGCGATGACGTAGGCCACCACGCCCGTGGCCCAGAAGAGGATCGCCATGGACCGTGGTGTCATGGGGGAAATATTACTTTTTACGTGTTTTAGGAATGCGATCGGGTCCGCGAGGGACGCCGGGATCAGCGGCGCGGGTAGCGGATGAGCAGGCTGGCGTGGACGTCCCGGTCCCCGAGGACGGCGTACGCGTGCGGGACGTCCGACCGCCAGGAGATGTGCTCGCCGGGACCGGCCCGCAGGGGAGCCCCGGCCGGTCCGGCGCTCAGCGTTCCGGCGAAGACGGTGACGTGCTCGGTGACACCCTCGTGGTGGGCGGGCGAGACCTGCGTCGTCCCCGCCCGGAGCACCAGCCGGTAGAGCTCGTACGTGACCTTCTCGTCCTCGAAGACCTGGAGCAGCGTCCCCTCGACGGCCGTGCCGTGGACGACGGGGACCACCTGGGCTCGCCCGCTCCCGCCCGCGTCCACCGGCGGCGGGGTGCCGACGGCCATCGCCAGGGGGACGCCGAGCTCGGCGGTGATCGCCCAGAGGGTCTCCAGGGTGGGGTTGCGGGTGCCGTTCTCCAGGCCGGAGAGCGTGGCCTTGCCGACACCGGCGGCGCGGGCGAGGGCGGACAGGGAGATGCCGCGCTCCTCGCGCAGCCGGCGGATCCGCCGCCCGATGTCGGGGGTGCCGCCGTCCACGGCGGGTTCGCCGGGTGCGCCGGCGTTCCCTGAGAGCCGGTCGAGCGCGTCGGTGTCCGCCGAGGGTGTGCCGGCCGCACGGGTGGCGGCAGCGGGCCGGTCGGGCGTGCCGGTGTCCTTGGGGGGCCTGGGGCTTTGTGCTCCGGAGTCCATGGGGCTATCGTGCAGCACAAGAACCGTTCCGTTTACGGAACGGGCGGCGCCGTCCCCCGAGGACCGAACATGACACGCGTGCTTCAACCCGTGCTGGCCGGAGTGGTGGCCGCGGTGGTCGGTTTCGCCAGCTCCTTCGCCGTGGTCCTGGCAGGGCTCAGGGCGGTGGGCGCCGACCAGCGGCAGGCGGCGTCGGGGCTCCTCGTCCTCTGCGTGGCCATCGGCGTGGTGGCCGTCTGGCTGAGCCTGCGGCAGCGCGTCCCGATCGTCATCGCCTGGTCCACTCCCGGAGCGGCGTTGCTGGTCGCGACCGGTGCCGTGCAGGGCGGTTTTCCCGCCGCGGTCGGGGCGTTCGCGGTCTCGGGACTCCTTCTCACCGCCGCCGGTCTCTTCCCCGTCCTGGGCCGGTGGATCGCGTCCATCCCCACGCCGATCGCCGGTGCCATGCTCGCCGGGGTCCTGCTCGACCTGTGCGTCGCGCCGGTCAGGGCGCTCGCCGAGATACCGCTGATGGCGGGTCCCGTCGTGCTCACCTGGGCGCTGCTGAGCAGGTTCGCCCGCAGGTGGGCGATCCCGGTGGCCCTCCTCGTCGCCGTCGTGGCCATCGCGCTGACCGGTCCCGGGCTGGGCGCGGTGGACGTACGGCCGGTACTGGAGGTCACCGTCCCTTCCTGGAACGCCCAGGCGATGGTCGGCGTCGCGCTCCCGCTGTTCCTGGTCACCATGGCCGCGCAGAACGTGCCGGGCATGGCGGTCCTCGCCGGGTACGGCTACCGCCCCCCGCTGCGCGGGATCCTCGTCTCCACCGGCCTGGCGAGCACGCTGGCCGCCCCGCTGGGCGGCCACGCGGTGAACCTGGCGGCGATCAGCGCCGCGCTGTCCGCCGGGCCCGACGCCGACCCCGATCCGGCCCGCCGGTGGATCGCCTCGGTCGCCTCGGGCGTCTCGATGATCGTCCTTGGGATCGGCTCGGGGCTGGCCACCGCGCTCGTGCTGCTCTCCCCGCCGCTGCTCGTCGAGGCCGTCGCCGGCCTCGCCCTGCTCGGCGCGCTCGTCTCGGCCGTCGTCTCGGCCGTCGCCGACCCCGAGGGCAGGGAGGCCGCGGTCGTCACCTTCGTGGTCACCGCGTCGGGACTGACGCTCCTGGGCGTGGGCGCCGCGTTCTGGGGGCTCGTCGCGGGCGGGCTCATGACGCTCCTGCACCGTCGCGGGAAACCCGCTCGAACCCCGGCCGACGGGGCGCCGGTGGGCGAGGCCCCGGTGGGCGAGACCGTGCCGGATCAGGGGCAGGATCCGGGCGCGGACGCGGGCGAGGGAGGTCCGGGCATGCCTCAGCCGGTGCGGCCTGCGGGGCGCACCGGCTGAAAGGGGATGTGACTAGCGGTGGTCCGAGCGTCCGTGGCGACCGGCCACGAGCTGGTCGGTGGAGGGCTGACGGGGCACCTCGACCCGGGGGTGGGGCGCGGTGTCCTCGACGCGGTCGTCGACGCCGTCGCGGTCGCGGTCGACCGCGGGGGTCGTGGCCGTGGTCGTGGCGGTCGCGGGGGTCTCTTCGAGCTTGCGCTCCAGCTCCCGCTTCTCCTCCTCCAGGCGGGTGACGCGGTCACGCGCCTCCATCCGCGAGGCGCGGAGGCTGCGACGCTTCACGGCCGAGCGCCGCATACCGGAGAACATCATCCCCAGGCCGAGCAGGAAGACCGCTCCGGTGGCCACGCCCGCGAAGAAGAGCTCCAGCTGGGTGAACTGGAACAGGCGGTCGAACACGGTGAACGAAGCGGTGGTGGTCGATGCTGCGGTCTCGTCCCAGGAGACCGCGATCACGGTCGCACCCGCGAGTACGATCAAGAGAAGTCCCAGCACTATCATGTGGCTACCACCTCAGGCTTTGGCTGTTGTGGTAGCCACTGCTGCCCTCGGCGAGCGGGATTATTCATCGGATGCCGATGGTTGCCAGGGAATGTGAAGGACGAGCTGCCGCGAAACGCCACGAACATTGACGTCGTCGTCATCGGCGCGGGGCAGGCGGGGCTCTCCAGCGCCTACTTCCTGCGCCGGGCCGGGCTGGACTTCACGGTGCTCGACCGCTCCCCCGGGCCCGGCGGCGCGTGGCAGTTCCGCTGGCCGTCCCTCACCCTCGGCGCCACCCACCACGTGCACGACCTGCCGGGGCTGCCGCTGGGCGCCGTCGACACGACCCGGCCCTCGGCCGAGGTCGTCTCCGAATACTTCGCCGCCTACGAGCGGGCCTTCGAGCTGCCGGTACGCCGCCCGGTCGAGGTGCGGGCCGTCCGGGAGGGCGCGGAAGGGCGGCTGCTGGTGGAGACCGGGGCCGGTGACTGGTCGGCACGCGCGCTGATCAACGCCACCGGCACCTGGGACCGCCCGTTCTGGCCCCGCTATCCGGGCCAGGAGACGTTCCGGGGGCGCCAGCTCCACACCGCCGACTACGTGAGCCGCGAGGAGTTCGCGGGCATGCGCGTGGTGGTGGTCGGCGCCGGGGCCTCGGGCGTCCAGCTCCTGATGGAGATCGCGGAGGTCGCCACGACCACCTGGGTCACCCGGCGCCCTCCCGCCTTCGTCAGGGGGCCGCTCAACGAGAACCTCGGCCGCGAGGCCGTCGCCAGGGTCGACGCCCGCGTCCGAGCCGGGCTCGTACCGGGCAGCGTGGTCGGGGCCACCGGATATCCGGTGACCCCCCAGGTGGAGGCGGCCATGGCGGCGGGTGTCCTCGACCGGCTGCCGATGTTCGACAGGATCACCCCCGAGGGCGTGGCCTGGGACGCCGGGCCAGGTGGGCCCGCCCGCCTGGTCAGGGCGGACGTGATCCTCTGGGCGACCGGCTTCCGGCCCGTCGTCGGCCACCTGGCCCCGCTGCGCCTGCGCGAGCCCGGCGGCGGCATCCGGGTCGAGGACACCCGGGCCCTCCTCGACCCCCGGGTTCACCTGGTCGGCTACGGTCCCTCCGCCAGCACCGTCGGCGCCAACCGCGCCGGCCGTACCGCCGTGCGGCACGTTCGCCGCCTCCTCGCCGCACCCGCCGCTTCCGGACAGCCGGTCCCCTCCGCGGCGGCGTAGGGGATCACGGCCGGAGCCAGGACGTCGCCGGAGATGCCACAGGGCGGCAATACGGATCTCCCGGAGATTCCGGGCCTGCCGCGGCAGGTTTAGGGTTGACGCCCATGGACCGTACCCGCCTGTATCGCAACGGCGTCCTGGAGGCCGAGGGCTTTCCCATCGACGACATCTCCGAACACGTGGAGGACGAGTCCGCCGTCGTCTGGTTCGACCTCTGCTCGCCCACGAAGGCGGACCTGGCGAAGATCAGCGAGGAGCTCGGTCTCCACCCCCTCGCGGTCGAGGACGCGCTGCACAGCCACCAGCGTCCCAAGCTCGACACCTACGACAGCCACCTGTTCATCACCGCCTACGCGGCGAAACTGGTGGAGACGGGGATCGACTTCATCGAGGTCTCGATCTTCGCGACCAAGAACGCCCTGGTCACCGTGAGAGAGAACCCCGAGCTCGACATCGACGACGTGATCAGGCGCTGGGACGCCAACGCCGGCATGGTCAGGTTCGGGGTGCCGTACCTGCTGCACGGCCTGCTCGACCACATCGTGGACGGCTACTTCGAGGTGCTCCAGGGGGTGGACGACCGGGTCGAGGAGCTGGAGGACGATCTCTTCCAGGACAACCCCGGGGACATGCCGCACATCCAGCGCCGGACCTACGACATGCACAAGAAGCTGGTGCGCTTCCGGCGGCTGGCGGTGCCGACGCGCGATGTCGTGGGCAGCCTGTTGCGCAGGGAGGACGTCCTGGATCCCAAGCTGGCCCCGTACTACCAGGACATCTACGACCACACCCTGCGCACCGCCGAGTGGAGCGAGTCCCTGCAGGACCTGGTGAGCAACGTCCGCGAGGCCCACATGAACCAGCAGGGGTTCCGGCTCAACGACATCATGAAGAAGATCACCAGCTGGGCGGCCATCATCGCGGTGCCCACGATGATCACCGGTTTCTACGGGCAGAACGTGCCCTACCCCGGTTTCGCCCAGTCGGTCGGGTTCTGGACGTCCACGATCCTGATCATCGTGGGCACGGTGCTGCTCTACCGGGCGTTCAAGAAGCGCAACTGGCTCTGACCCGGTCGCCGTCCGCCGCCGCCCACCGGGTCACCTGATCGGCCGGGAGACCGCCCGCCGTAGCCTGGCCTCAGGGGAGAACGGCCGGGTCCGGCCCGGCATCCGGCAGGGATTCGGCGATCGGTGAGGGACGGGCTGCATGGCACGCGGACGGCTGCGCGTCTACCTGGGGGCGGCCCCCGGGGTGGGCAAGACCTTCGCGATGCTGGCCGAGGGGCGTGGGCTCGGGGAGCGCGGCACGGACGTGGTGGTCGGGCTGGTGGAGACGCACGGTCGCGAGCGCGTCGAGAGGCTGCTGGAGGGGATGGAGATCGTCCCGCGGGTGGCGGCGGAGCACCGCGGGGCCGTGTTCGGCGAGCTGGACGTGGACGCCGTCATCGCGCGGAGGCCGGAGGTCGTCCTGGTCGACGAGCTGGCCCACACCAACGTGCCGGGCTCGCGCAACGCCAAGCGCTGGCAGGACGTGGAGGAGATCCTGGAGGCCGGGATCGACGTGGTCTCCACCCTCGACGTCCAGCACCTGGAGTCGCTCGGGGAGGCCGTCGAGGAGATCACCGGGGTGGTCCAGCGCGAGACGGTGCCCGACGAGGTGGTGCGGCGGGCCGGGCAGGTGGAGCTGGTGGACATGACCCCGGAGGCGTTGCGCCGCCGGGTGGCGCACGGCGACGTGTACGCGCCGGAGAGAGCGGACGCGGCACTGTCGACGTACTTCCGGCCGGGCAACCTGACGGCGCTGCGCGAGCTGGCGCTGCTGTGGGTGGCGGGAGAGGTCGGCGACAGCCTCGGCCGCTACCGCGCCGAGCCCCGCGTCGCCGGGGTGCGGGAGACCCGGGAGCGGGTGGTGGTGGCGCTGGCGGGGGGCCCGGAGGGGGAGACCCTGGTGCGCCGGGCGGCGCGGATCGCGGCCAGGTCCCCGAGGGCGGACCTGCTGGCGGTGCACGTGACGATGGCCGACGGCCTGGCGAACGCCGATCCGGCGCGCCTGGCCCGGCAGCGCGCGCTGGTGGAGAGCCTGGGCGGCGGCTACCACCAGGTGGTGGGCGACGACGTGCCGCGGGCGCTGCTGGACTTCTCCCGGCGGGTGAACGCCACGCAACTGGTGCTGGGGGTCTCCCGGCGCGGACGGCTCGCGCGGACCCTGTCCCGGGGGGTCGGGGTGACCACGGCCGCGGCCTCGGGGACCGTCGACGTCCACATGGTCACCCACGAGGGGGTGGGGAGGTCCGGCGTCCGCGGCCCGTCGCGCGCCGCGCTCACCCGCTCCCGCAGGCTCGCCGGCTGGGGGACGGCGCTGCTCGGGCTCCCCCTGCTCACCGCCGTCCTCCTGGGCCTCGGTCACGCGACGTTGCCGAGCGTGATACTGCTGTTCCTGCTGATGGTGGTCTGCGTCGCGCTGGCCGGCGGCATGTGGCCCGCGATCACCGCCGCGGTGGCCGGATTCGCCCTCCTCAACTGGTACTTCACGCCGCCGTTCCACTCGCTGGCCGTGACGCGACCGGAGAACCTGCTCGCCCTGGTCGTCTACGTGCTGGTCGCGATCATGGTGAGCGCGGTCGTCGACCTGGCGGCCCGCCGCGCCAGGGAGGCCGCCCTCGCGGGCGCGGAGGCCGAGGTGCTGGCGACCCTCGCCGGATACGTGCTCCGGGGCGAGGCGGCGCTGCCGTCCCTGCTCTCCCGGCTCAGGGAGATCTTCGGGCTGGCCTCCGTCACCCTGCTGGAACGCCGGCCCGACGGCCCGTCCGGCCCGTCCGGCCCGGAGACCTCGGACGGCTCGGGGACTTCGGACGGCTCGAACGGACCGGACGGTCCCGACGGCTCGGATCGCTCGGACGGCTGGCGGATCGTGGCGACCGGGGGCGGGGAGCCGTCCACCCGTCCCGGCGTCGCCGGCACCGACGTGGTCGTCGACGACGACCTGGTACTGGCCGTACGCGGGTGGCTGCCCGGCACGTCCGGCCGCAGGGTGCTGGAGGCGTTCGCCGCCGAGGCGGCGGTGGCGCTGCGCCACCACCGCCTCGCCGAGCAGGCGGGGCGACTGCGCCCGCTCGCCGAGGCCGACAGGATGCGCACCGCGCTGCTCGCCGCGGTCAGTCACGACCTGCGCACCCCGCTCGCCTCGGCCAGGGCGGCCGTGGAGGGCCTGCGCGCCACCGACGTCGACTGGTCGCCGGACGACAGGGAGGAACTGCTCGCCACGGCCGACGAGTCCCTGGCCAAGCTGGACCGCCTGGTCGTGAACCTGCTCGACATGAGCCGCCTGCAGGCGGGGGCGCTCGGGCTGACCCTCCAGCCGACGGCGCTCGAGGAGATCGTCCCCCGGGTCGTCGACGAACTGGGCCCGCCGCACGACCGGGTGCTGAACCGCCTGCCCGAGGATCTCCCCGAGATCGCCGCCGACCCCGCGCTGCTCGAACGCGTACTGGTCAACCTCGTCTCCAACGCCGTCCGTTACAGCCCGCCGGGCGTCGCCGTGCTGGTCGGCGCGAGCGTGGACGGCGACCACATGGAGATCAGGGTCGTCGACCGGGGGCCGGGCATCCCCGAGGAGTCGCGCGACCGGGTCTTCATGCCCTTCCAACGGCTCGGCGACCGCGACAACGCCACCGGCGTCGGTCTCGGCCTCGCGCTCTCCCGGGGGCTGGCGGAGGCGATGGGCGGCACCCTCGTACCGGACGAGACACCGGGCGGAGGCCTCACCATGGTCCTGACCCTGCCCGTCTTCCCGCGGCACCGGGCCGCGCCCGCACCTGTGGAGGACCTGTGACGCGCATCCTCGTCGTCGACGACGAGCCCCAGCTCCTGCGGGCGCTGCGGATCAACCTGGCCGCCCGCGGGTACGAGGTGGCCGTGGCCGGCGACGGCGCCGCCGCCCTGCGCCAGGCCGCCGACAGGCACCCCGACCTGGTCGTGCTCGACCTCGGCCTGCCCGACATGGACGGGGTGGACGTCATCCACGGGCTGCGCGGCTGGACCACCGTCCCGATCATCGTGTTGTCCGGCAGGGCCGAGGGCCGCGACAAGGTGGAGGCCCTCGACGCGGGCGCCGACGACTACGTCATCAAGCCGTTCGGCGTCGACGAGCTGCTCGCCAGGATCCGCGCGGTGTCGCGTCGCGCCTCGGTCACCGAG
Organism: Streptosporangium sp. G12; assembly: GCF_052983175.1. Taxonomy (NCBI): domain Bacteria; kingdom Bacillati; phylum Actinomycetota; class Actinomycetes; order Streptosporangiales; family Streptosporangiaceae; genus Streptosporangium; species Streptosporangium sp. G12. The sequence goes on from NZ_JBRIQO010000007.1 coordinate 115,941, forward strand.
GAGGAACCGGCCCGGTTCGTGATCGGCGAGCACGAGGTGGACCTGGCGGGCAAGACCGTCTCCGGCGGCGTGCGGCTGACCCCCACCGAGTGGCGCCTGCTGGAGATCCTGGTCCGCAACCCCGGCAAGCTGATCACCCAGCGCCGCCTGCTGAACGACGTCTGGGGCGCCGCCTACGGCAAGGAGACCAACTACCTCCGCCAGTACATGGCCCAGATGCGCAAGAAACTGGAGCGTGACCCTGCCCACCCGGTCCACCTGCTCACCGAACCGGGCATGGGCTACCGCTTCCAGCCCTGACCGCTTCCGGCCCCGACCGGCCGCCCTCCGGGTACGGTCTCAACCAGCGGACACCCCCGTGTCAACCAGGGGATTGCCGGGAATCGGTCAAGCACGAGCCTGTAGACCCTTCTGGAGGCATGGGTGAGCACGCGGGGGGTGGTCACCGTGATGCTCGGCGCCGCGGTGCTCTTCTCACTGTCGACGCACGACGACACGCGCGCGAGGGCCGCGCCGGCCCGGGTCGCGCCGCTGGACAACCCGGACGGTGTGGGCCCCGGACTGGCGCCCGTCAGGTCGACCGGAGACCGGGGCATCGCCGTCAGGCTGATCGGGAGGCTCCGGGTCGGGCCGATGGGTTCCAAGGCCGGCTACAGCCGTGCCAGGTTCGGCGAGAACTGGGCCGACACCGCCAGGGGAGTGCCGTACGCGCGCAACGGCTGCCGTACCCGCGACGACCTGCTGGCCCGCGACGGCGAGGACGTGCGCTACCGTCGCGGATCCGACTGCGTGGTCGTCTCCATGAAGTTGCGCGATCCCTACACCGGCCGGATCGTCCGCTGGACCAAGAAGCGTTCCGACGAGATCCAGGTCGACCACGTGGTCCCGCTGTCCTACGAGTGGCGGATGGGGGCCTCCCGCTGGCCGCTGTCCAAGCGCAAGCGCATCGCCAACGACCCGCTCAACCTCCTGCCGGTGTACGGCGACGCCAACGAGGCCAAGGGCGGCTCGGGACCGGCGTCCTGGCTCCCTCCCGTACGCGGGGTCCGCTGCGCCTACGTCGTCCGCTTCGCCCAGGTGGCCCTGAAGTACAACCTGCCGGTCACCCGCGCGGACAAGACCGTCATGCTCGCCCAGTGCCGGTGACACCCGCGCGGCCGCTCAGAAGCGGCGGAGCAGGGCCTGCTTGGCGGTGGTGAACTCCTCGTCGGTGAGAACGCCGTCCTTGTGCAGGTCACCGAGTTCGCGCAGGCGGCGCAGGAGCGAGTCCGGGTCGTCGCCGCCGGCGGGTGCCGTGGGTGCGGTGGCCTCGATCGCCGGGGACTCCGCGGCGGCGGGCAGCCGGGCGCCCGAGGGGTGCGGCAGCCTGGCGAGGATCGCGGCGACGAGCAGCGCCGTCGTGCGGGTCTCCTTGTCGAAGCCCCACAGGACCAGGCAGCTCGGGTCGTGCTTGGGAGCGAGCTTGTGCGGTGCCACGCCCTTCGGGTGGAAACGGAGGTAGCCGTTCTCCAGGCCCGCGGTCGGGAACCACTCCACGCCGTTCAGGTCCTTCAGCGCGATCCGCTGGGGACCGGCCGACTTCTTGGCCTCCTCGGTGGCCCAGTTCCATTCGAGGCGGATCGACTCGCCGTCGAACGTCGCGGTGCCGTCGCCCGCCGGAACCACCACGGGCAGGGCGGGGCCGGGCATGAGATAGCGCTCCGAGGGGCCGTCCGGCACCTGCTCGATCACCAGCGCGTTGCGTACCTCGTCGACGAAGTACTCGGCGGCGCCGGTGCGGTCGGCGTCCACGACCAGCTGGTACGGGTCGGCGGCGTCGGCGATCCGCCCGCCCGCCGCCTGGTTGAACGGGTCGGCGCCCTCGCGCAGCCGCAGCCGCAGCCTGCCGCCCTTCTTGCCGGGCTCGTAGGCGATGCCGGCCACCGCCTCCAGGGGCACCCGCACCTCGCCCAGCAGCTGCCGCAGTTTCTTCACGCTCCGGTCGCGGCCGGGGACGATTCGCAGGAGCTCACCGTCGAACGTCCAGGTTCCGTCACGCACCATGACCTCCGCCATACGGCGATCGTATGGCGAGCCGGTCACATGACGCGCATGATCGAGCGTCGAATCGTCCGGGACGGCGCGACGCGAACGGTTCGGCTTTCGATCGGGCGTCGCGGTCTTCTATTCTTCGAATATTCTTCGAAGTCGACCAGGCCACCTTCGGAGCCGCTCCACAACCGTCTTCCCAGCCGGTCGCCGACCGCCTCCGGAGCCGATCACCAGCAGGCGAAGGAACTCCCGTGACCTCTCCGGCCCTGACCATCGACGAGCTGACCGCCCGGCGAGACGGCGCCCAGCGTGACTACGACGCGCTCGTCCGGCGCGGTCTGTCCCTCGACCTGACACGGGGCAAGCCGTCGGCGCGGCAGCTCGACCTCTCCGAGGCGTTGCTGGACCTGCCCGCCGGTCACACCGCCGCGGACGGCACCGACTGCCGAAACTACGGCGGGCTCCAGGGCCTGGCCGAGCTCAGGGAGATCTTCAGCGGCCCGCTGCAGGTGCCCGCCGCCCAGCTCGTCGCCGCGGACAACTCCAGCCTCTCGCTGATGCACGACTCGATCGTCCACGCCCTGCTCGGAACGCTGCCCGGAGCCGAGCGCCGCTGGGCCGACGAGCCGCGGATCGCGTTCCTGTGCCCGGTTCCCGGGTACGACCGCCACTTCGCCCTGTGCGAGCGGTTCGGCATCGAGCTGATCCCGGTGCCGATGAACGCCGAGGGGCCGGACATGGACGTCGTGGAGCGCCTCGTGCTCGACGACCCCCAGGTCAAGGGCATCTGGTGCGTGCCCAAGTACAGCAACCCCGGCGGTGTCTCCTACGGTGACGAGACGGTGCGGCGCCTGGCCGCCATGCCGGCCGCCGCCCCGGACTTCCGGATCTTCTGGGACAACGCCTACGCCGTGCACCACCTGACCGACACGCCCGTGGAGATCGCCGACATCCTGGCGCTGTGCGCGGAGAACGGCAACCCCGACCGTGTCTTCGTCTTCGGCTCCACCTCGAAGATCACCTTCGCCGGTTCCGGCGTCTCCTTCTTCGGCTCGTCCCCGGCCAACGTGGCCTGGCTGCTCGGGAACACCGCCAAGCGCACCATCGGCCCCGACAAGCTCAACCACCTCCGCCACGTGGAGTTCCTGCGCGACGAGAACGGCCTGGCCGAGCACATGCGCCGCCACCGGGAGCTGCTCCGGCCGAAGTTCGACGCGGTCGAGACGATCCTCACGAAGGAACTGGGCGGCAGCGGCCTGGCGACCTGGTCCAGCCCCGCGGGCGGCTACTTCATCAGCCTCGACGTGCTGGAGGGTTGCGCGCGCGAGGTGGTGCGGCGGGCGGGAGAGGCGGGCATCGCCCTCACCCCCGCGGGCGCCACCCACCCGTACGCGACGGACCCTCGTGACAGCACCATCCGCATCGCTCCCACCTATCCCGAGCTCGACGAGCTGGAACTGGCCATCTCCGGCCTCGCCACCTGCGTGCGCCTCGTCGCCACCGAGAAGCTCCTGGAGGGTGCCCGCTAGGCACCCGCCGGGCTGTCGGTCACCGGGCCGCGCTCCCGGGTGCCGAGATCGCGTACGCGGCCAAGGCGTTCCCCGCCACGACGTGGGCCTGGACGTGGGCCTGTAGGAGGCCGGCCCGCGGAGACCTGCGGCGGGTGAGGAATGGCGCAAATGAACGTAGGGAAAGGGTGAAGAGAACACCTCGACATTGGCCTGCGGGCATTTCCCGGGCTTTCATGGAGGGGCAGAGACCGACCCCTTCGGCGAATGTCTGCTCCGCAACGAATGTCTGTTTTATGAAGGAGTGGTGGCGATGTTCGGGACCGAACCGGCGGGATTCTCGCTCGCCGGAGGATTCGTCGCCGTCGTCGCCGCCGCCATGGCCGCCTCGCTGCTCCTCGCGCCGGCGGAGGTCGCCGGCCGCGTGCTGATCATGGCGATCGCCGTGTGCGCCTACGCCGCCTGTGGAGTCCGCGCCGGGGTCGCGCTGGCGACGGCCGTCATGGCGTGGTTCTTCGGTACCGGATTCCTGGTCAACGGTGCCGGGGAGCTCAGTTTCGGCAGGCCGGACCTGGTCCGCCTCGGCATGCTCGTCGCCGTCGCGCTGGGCGCGAACGCGTGCACCGCCGCGTACCGGGTGGTCGCCGCCAGGCGCAGGCTCCGCGTCCCGCTGGCCGGAGAAGACCCCTCGCGGCTGGTCCTCGTCCGGAACTGACGCGCCCCCGGCCCGAGGGCCGCGTGATCCGCGGACGTCCTCCGAACGGTTCCCCTGCCGTGCCCGGCCGGTGCCGGGCACGGCATTCTCCGCTGTCCGATGAGGCTCCGCGGGGGTTCAGGCCGGCGGTGTCTCGTTGGTGAACTTGTCGCAGTTGGCGGGGTACGCGGGAGGTCCGAGAGGCGTTCCCGGAGCGAAGAAGCCTCCCGTCACCGGAACCGGGCGGCCGAGCAGGCATTTCGTCCAGGAGACCTGACCGGCCGAGTTCTGAACCGTGAGGTGAAGGTACGGAAGGGCGCCGTCCTGAAGGACCGTCGCCGCGACGTCCACCACATCGGTGGGATGGCCGGGGACCGTCGAAAGGTCGTGCCAGCGTGGAGTCGTTCGCGGGTCGCGGATCCGCGCCGTCCCGTCGCTCCGAACCGACGCGGTGATCGGTTCGAGAAGCAGGTAGGCCACGGACACGGCGGACGTCGGCGCCGCGGGGCCCGCGGGCCCCGCGGGTCCCGCCGGGCCGGGTGCGCCGGGCGTGCCCGCGGCTCCCGTGGCGCCGGTCGGTCCCACCGGTCCGGCGGCACCCGGTTCGCCCGCGGGGCCGACGGGTCCCGCCGCGCCCTCCGGGCCCGCGGGCCCGGGGGCACCGGTGGCTCCCGCGGGTCCTTCCGGGCCGATCGGACCGATCGGTCCAATCGGACCGATCGGTCCGATCGGCCCGATCGGACCGGCGGGTCCCGCCGGTCCTTCCGCTCCCGCGGGTCCTTCAGGTCCGATCGGGCCTGCCGGTCCCGCGGGTCCGACGGCTCCGGCCGGTCCTTCCGGCCCGATCGGTCCCGTGAGCCCCTCGGCTCCGGCCGGGCCGCTGGGGCCGGCCGGACCCATCGGCCCGGCCGGACCGATGGCGCCCGTCGCGCCCACAGGCCCCAGCGCGCCCGCGGGACCCGGCGCGCCAGGTGCGCCGGGGGCGCCGGTGTCACCCTTCGCTCCCGTGGCTCCCGCCGGTCCGGCCGGACCGGCCGGACCCATGGCGCCCATCGGGCCCGCCGGTCCTTCGGGTCCCATCGGTCCCATCGGCGCGAGCGGGCCGTCCGGAAGGCTCGCCTCGACCGGATCCGCCGGGTCAGCCGGTTTCGCCGGTTTTTCTGGGTTCGCCGCGTTCGCAAGGTTCGCCGGGTTCGCGGACTCCGACGGCAGTCCGAGGTTCGACGCCTTCCTTCCGCTGTCGCGGCCCTCCCTGTTCTTTCCGCCGGCACGGCTGTGCTTGCCGGGACGGTCACGGTCACACGCGCAGTACCTCCCCTGGCACTTGCAGTCTTCCCGCTTGAGGGGTCTCATCAGGAACACACGCGCGTCGTCCAGCGGGCTGGTCACCCTCCGAACCGGAACGGTCTCGCCACCGGCGTCTCGCGTGTCGAGGGGACTGATGCCTGTGGTGTCGGTTATGGCGTTGGCCGGCGTCTGACAGGAAAGCGCCAGGACGGCACCGATCGCTGTTGTCGTTACGGACCAGTTTCGAGCACGTTTGCCGGAATCAATAATTTGAGCCCGTCTTCTACCGCTAGAAGTCATCGCATTCCATGTCTTTTATGATTCCAGGGAATCGGATTTCTTGAACCGCGACGGTGGCGGCAAGCAGGAGTTACCCGATGATCGACACGGCAAAGCGCAACCCTCGTTAACAAGGTTTAAACGGATTCGTCAACGGCGGGGATGTGTCCAGGTTGTTGAGCTTGAAAACCGTGTGCTCCAGAGATTTCCTGTCCTGTGGGCAATGACCGGAATTTAGGGTTCTTGGATGTCGCGAGAATTTTGGCGTGATTCACCGGCCGTGGCCCGCGATAAGGTCTGTGCGGTTTTCGCCAATGATTTTCCGATCCGGATCCGGCGTCCGCCGCCGCTTTTCAGCCGCCGGGACCGGCCGGGCTCACGACTGCCCGAGTGGCCTTCCCGTGAACTGGAGGGAAAGAACCGCGCGACCACGCGAGCCCCTCCGCCTCGACCGCTCCGGCGGCGCGAGCCCCCGTCCCGCTCGCTCCGCCCCGGGAAGCTCTCGTACGCGAGACCGGACCAGGAACAACGCGGAGAACACGGCTCTTACGCAGGTCCAACACACGAGCTTGAGACCGTCACGGTGGGCTGGAGCGCTCCGCCGTTGGCGAACGTGACGCTCCACCGGTTGCCGATCACCGACTCGGAGGTGATCACGTCGACCCCCAGGGCGCTGCCACTCCATTCTCCGGCGACGACGAGCGTGCCCGCAGGGCATACGCCGCCGAGAACGGTCACCGTCGTGTCAGCGGGAACGGGAGTCGGCGTCCCCGCGGCGACCTGCCTGGTGGCCAGGGCGCTCGACCCCGCGGGTCCCGCAGGTCCCGCCGGACCGACGGGACCCGGCGCGCCGTCGGCGCCCGCGGGTCCGGTCGTTCCGGCGACTCCAGTCAGGCCGATGGGTCCTATCGCGCCGTCCGCGCCCGCTGGTCCTGCGGGTCCTGCGGGTCCGGCGGGTCCTGTCGCGCCGTCGGCGCCTGCTGGTCCTGTCGCTCCGTCCGCGCCTGCGGGTCCTGGGGCTCCGTCCGCTCCTGCCGGTCCTGCCGGTCCTGCGGGTCCGGCGGGTCCGGCGGGTCCTGGGGCTCCGTCGGCGCCTGCGGGTCCCGCCGGTCCTGGGGCTCCGTCCACGCCTGCGGGTCCCGCCGGGCCTGCCGGACCGGCGGGGCCGCGCAGCCCGATGCCCGGCAGCCCGTCCTCGCCGTCACGGCCGTCACGGCCGTCGCGGCAACAGCAGCGCCTTCTCCCGCACTTGCATTTCTTCCGCGCAACGGTTCCCATCCCATGGATACGCGAACGGTCGCACCTTCCGGCCGCCTCACGAACCGGAGCGGCCACGTCACCGATGGTCCTCGTTTCGAGGAAGGGGATTCCCGTGATGCCGGTGACGGCGTCAGCCGGAGCCTGACAGGAAAGCGCCAGGACAGCGCTGATCGTTGCCGCGACGGGCCAGTTTCGAGCACGTTTGCCGGAATTGATAACCGAAGTCCGTCTTCTGTCGCTAGAAGTCATCGCGTTCCATGTCTTTTGTGATTCAAGGGAGTCGGATTGCTTAAACCGCGATAATGGCGGCAAGCAGGAATTACCCGATGATCGACATGGCAAAGCGCAACCCTCGTTAACGAGGTTTAAACGGATTCGTCAATTGGAGGAATATGTCCAGATTATTTGATTTTCCCGTCGCATGTACTCGGCGGATGGTCGTTCTCTGGGCGCGCGCCTCCGCGATGAGGGTCATCTATTATCCGTATGGATTTTTCAGACAGTCGTCAGCATATGGATTATTCAGTTTTTTCTGCCCTTTTTGGTGCATCGCCCGATGCCTTCCGGTGCTTTCGCGCCGTCGAACCCGAGCCGGCCGGTCCCCGTGTGTCCCGGCCGTACTCCCGGCTAGCTGGACTCCCTGACCACGAGCTGGGTCGGAAGGATCACCGGGGCGGCGGGCTCGCCTCGCAGCAGGCCGAGCAGCAGGCGGGCCGAGGCGGCGGCCTGCTCGCCCATGGGGCTGCGTACCGTGGTGAGCGGGGGGTCGGTGTAGAGGGCCGCCTCGATGTCGTCATACCCCACCACCGCCACGTCGTCGGGCACCCGCCGGCCCGCCTGGCGCAGCGCCCGCATGGCGCCGATCGCCATCAGGTCGTTGGCGGCGAACACCGCGTCCAGCGCGGGGTCGTCCTCGAGCAGCTGCGTCATGGCCTCGGCTCCGGAGATCCGGGTGAAGTCGCCGATGGCCACGATCGAGCGCCGTCCGGTCTCGCTCAGGACCTCGCGGTAGGCGCCGATCCTGTCCTGGGCGGCGGACATGTCCAGCGGACCGGAGATCGTGGCGATCCGGCGCCGTCCCCGTTCCAGCAGGTGTCGCACCGCCTGGGCGGCCCCTCCGGTGTTGTCGTTGTCGACCCACGGCACGTCCAGCCGGAAGGTGGGCCTGCCGTGGGAGACGAGGGGGACGCTGGTGGCGGCGAGTGCCGCCGGCAGGGGGTCGGCGCCGTGCATCGACACGAGCATGACCCCGTCCACGTGGCGGGCGGCCACGAACTGCCGGGCCCGTACGCGGGCGTCGTCGGAGCCGGCGAGCATGAGCATGACCTGCTTGCCCGCCGCCTCGAACTCACGGCTGGCCGCGCGCACGACGGTGGAGAACATCGGATCGTCGGAGACGAGTCCGGCCGACGGGTCGGAGACGATCACCGCGATGGAGTCGGTGCGCCGGGTCACCAGGCTGCGCGCCGCGGGGTTGGGGATGTAGCCCAGGTCGTTCACCGCCCGCATGACGAGGTCGCGGATGTCGGAGGCGACCGTCGGCTCACCGTTCACCACCCTGGAGACCGTTGACTTGGACACGCCGGCCCGGGTGGCGACAGCCTCCAGGGTGGGTCGTCTCATGTGGTTCTCCCGCAGTTCGTACCGCCCGCTGACCGGTGGTGCCTGAACGTGCGGTCCCACCCTTCCCAAGCTTAATCGATGATCATGAAGAGAGCGCTCCCTCACAAAGGGTGACCGGAAGTGGGATTTCTGTCAATGTCCCGAACTCGTCCGAATTTTCCCTCGCGATGGCCGCCGGAGGAAATCGGAGAAATCGCTCCCCGGGAAGGATCTCCTTAGTCCCAGTTCACAGCCCGTTGTAACGATGCAAACGATTGTCCGGGAGCGCTCCCTGAGATGGACGGTTGATTGCCGGATCATGTGTGGCCCGTTTCGTCCTGGTTAAACGGACACTTGACAGCCCGTGTCGGACGAGAGCAATCTCTGGTTGAGAGAGCGCTCCCCGACCCGATACCGGTACGCACCCCCCACTCTCCGAGGAGACGCGATGTCCTCGTCCCGAAGTCCCGGCCGCCGCATGGCCCTGCTGATAGCCGCGGCCGTCACCCTCGTCACGTCCTGTCTCGCGATCATGCCCGCGGCGGCCGCCGACACCCTGCTCTCCCAGGGCAAGACGGCGACCGCCTCGTCCTCGGAGAACGTGGCCTTCCCCGCGTCCGCGGCCGTCGACGGCAACGCGGGCACCCGCTGGTCCAGCGGGTTCAGCGACCCGCAGTGGATCCAGGTCGACCTCGGCGCCGGTGCGACCATCACGCAGGTGACGCTGAACTGGGAGGCCGCCTACGGCAGGGCCTTCCAGATCCAGACCTCGCCCAACGGCACCACCTGGACCCCGATCCACTCCACGACCACCGCCACCGGCGGCAACCAGACGCTGGCCGTCAGCGGCACCGGCCGCTACGTGCGCGTGTACGGCACCCAGCGCGCCACCCAGTACGGCTACTCGCTCTGGGAGTTCCAGGTCTACGGGACCATCGGGGGCACCGACCCCACCCCGACTCCCACCCCTGACCCCGACCCCGGCGCGCTCAAGCTGCTGTCCTACGGCAGGCCCGGCGCGGCCTCCACCTCCCAGAGCGACGGGAACTGCTGGGAGTGCACCCCGGCCAGGGCGTTCGACCGCGACCCCGCCTCCCGCTGGGCGACCAGCTCCACCACCGGCTGGGTCGACCCGGGCTGGATCTCCGTCGACCTCGGCGCGACCGCGCAGATCAAGCAGGTCGTCCTCCAGTGGGACCCGGCCTACGCCAGGGCCTTCCAGATCCAGGTCTCGGACAACAACACCACCTGGACGCCGATCTACTCCACGACCACCGGCACCGGTTTCAAGCAGACGCTGACCGTCAACGGCACCGGCCGCTACGTGCGCATGTACGGCACCCAGCGCGCCACCCCGTACGGCTACTCACTGTGGGAGTTCCAGGTCTGGGGCACCGGTGGCGCCCCGATCACGCCGCCGCCGCTCCCGCCGGACCCGGCCAACCCGCCGACGACGCTCGTCTGGAGTGACGAGTTCAACGGTGGCGCGGGCACCAGACCCGACGCGGCCAAGTGGACCCAGGACCCGGGCACCGGCCCGAACAACGAGCTCGAGTACTACAAGCCCGAGAACACCGCCATGGACGGCAACGGCAACCTCGTCATCACGGCGCGGCAGGAGACCACCGCCGGATCGTCCTGCCCCGGCGGACCCTGCCAGTACACCTCCGGCCGCATCAACACCGGCGGCAAGTTCACCTTCACGTACGGCAAGGTCGAGGCCCGCGTCAAGGTCCCGAAGGGCAACGGTCTGTGGCCGGCGTTCTGGATGATGGGCGCCGACTTCCTCACCGGCAGGCCCTGGCCGTACAACGGGGAGATCGACATCCTCGAGGTGCTCGGCAAGGACGTCAAGACCTCCTACTCGACCATCCACGCTCCCGCCTACAACGGCGGCGGCGGCATCGGCGCCCCGTACACGCTGCCCAGCGGCGCGGACTTCTCCGACGACTTCCACGTCTGGGCCGCCACCTGGAACAGCAAGGGCATCGTCTACACCCTGGACGGCCGGACGGTCCTCACCCTGAGCAAGGAGCAGGTCGAGGCGACGCGCGGGCCGTGGGTCTTCGACCACCCGTTCTACATCATCCTCAACCTCGCGGTGGGCGGCGACTGGCCCGGCCCGCCGGACGCCGGCACCGGCTTCCCCAAGCAGATGCTCGTCGACTACGTGCGCGTCTACAAGTGATCCCCCCGCTCCGGCACGGCTCTCCCGGGCCGTGCCGGAGCCTCCCCGGAACCGGAGCCCCAACGGCCGAAAGTCCCCCAAAAAGGAGTCCATCCATGCACCCGGCACTCTCCCCGGCCCGCCTGCGACGCCGGTTACGTCCGCTGACCCTGGTGACCGCCATAGTGGCGCTGCTGGGCACGTCCCTCGTCATCCACACCACCCAGGCAAGCGCGACGTCGAAGGCCCAGGCGGGGGGTTCGTCCGCCGCGGTCGTACGGGTGGCGGAGTTCCTCGCCGACTGCCCCTTCAGCCACCGGCTGCCCGACGACCCGATCATCTTCCCGGGCCTGCCCGGCGCGTCGCACATGCACAGCTTCTTCGGCAGCACCACCACCAACGCCCACACGACCCTCGCGTCCCTGCAGAGCTCCCCCACCAACTGCAACCCGCGCACCGACCTGTCGTCCTACTGGGTGCCGACCCTCTACAACGGCGACACCCCGGTGGAGCCGACCATCACCACGTTCTACTACCTGGGTGAGGGCGTGCGCGACGACATCGTCGCCCGGACCCAGCCGCTGCCGCTGGGCCTGCGGATCGTCGCGGGCAACGCCAAGGCGACCACCCCCAACGACCCGACCAGCAACGCCCGCTGGTCGTGCCTGCACGCCGGTCACGTCCCGCCGTCCAAGGACTTCGTGACCTGCCCGGCGGGCACCATGATGGAGTCCTACCTGGACTTCCCGCAGTGCTGGAACGGCAGGGACCTGGACTCGGCCGACCACAAGAGTCACATGGCCTACCCGGTCAACCAGGCCTGCCCGGCCTCGCATCCGGTGCCGGTGCCGAAGCTGCGCCAGGTGCTGCGCTACCCGGTGAACGGGAACCCGGCCAACTTCCGGCTGGCGTCGGGCCGCGGGTACACGATGCACGGCGACTTCTTCAACGCCTGGCCGGTGGCCGAGATGGAGCGTCGCGTGCGCGACTGCATCCGCCCGGTCATCAAGTGCGGCGCGGACGGTACCCCGTCCTGACGCCCGGAGTGTGCCGGATTCGCGTTCCGTCCTGACAACGGTGTGCCGCCCCGGTACCTCGTTGACGACGGTGTGCCGAACCGGCAGCCCGTTCCGACGGCACCGGTGCGGGAGCCGACCTCCGCACCGATCCCCGTGCCGTCCCCGGCGGCGGGACCCGGAGCATCGGGTCCCGCCGCCGACGGGCGTCGCGAGAAAGCTCGAAAAGGGAGAGCCGGCTCGAAAGGGAAACTCGAGGGGAAGGTGAAAGGAAGGCGATGGGGAGGCTCGAATACGCCTACTGGCTCTCGCCCTCGCCGGCCTGCGCCTGCTCGTCCTGCTCGGCGAGCGTGCCGCACTTGTAGCCCGCCTCCCGTTCGGGCTGGAGCTGGATGCTGCCGAGATTCGTGGTCTCGATCGGGCGCCGGAAGGTGTCCAGCTTGTCGCAGTCGTAGAAGACGTACGTGCCCTCACTCTCTCCGAGCAGCATCATCCACCGGCCCTCGTAGAGGGGCTTGTCGTCCTCGGCGTTCTTGATGACGGTCCACTGGTCCTGGAACCCGACGTAGGGCAGGAGGTCGTTGGCCTGTCCCGTCTCCTGGACCTCGATCGCTCCCGTGATCATCTGCAGGATCAGCAGGAACCCCAGGCCGATGCCCGTGAGAGCGCCGGTGAGCACCTTCATGCCGGCGCGGCCGACGGGCTTGCGGCGCAGCAGCCGGAACGGCACCAGGAACGTCAGCACGCCCAGCCCCACCGCCACGACGACCATGGCGGCGATGTCGAGATCGCCGACGAGGCTCAACAGGCCCCAGTAGGTCGCGCCGCACCACAGCGCGGCGATCAGGGCGGCGATCCAGGGGCGTTGCCGTGCGGCCGCCGTGAGCCTTCCGATCGCGCCGCGGGTCATCTTGTTGACCAGCCAGCCGAGGCCGACGACGAGACCGAGAAGCGGCACGACGATCAGCAGGAGCAGGATCAGCGTCCCCATCAACCTGCCGAGCAGGACGGACTGGTCGATGCCCGCCTGCTGTGGGCTGATGTTGAACACCCCGTACATCTGCTCCACGCCGAGGTAGAGGACGGCGTAAAGCGCGACACCGATCGGGACGATGATCGAGCCGATGCGCTCGATCATCGCCAGGACGCCGGTGTTCTCCTCCTCGACGGGAGGTTCGGCCCGCACGGAAGGTTCAACGGGGGGTGCGGGGGGAATGTACGTAGATCGCTCTGAAGTATCCTGACTTGTCACGAAGGACGATGTTAAGTCATAGCGGTTGACACGACGTTGATTGAACATAAACGCGCCGAGTCGCGCCACCAGCTGGGAGAGCCCGAGGACCGCGCCGTTCCCGGAGCCGCCGAAGGGCCCTCCCGCCACCCGGGCCTTCCCCGAATCACCGTGTCCGGTGAGCCGGAGTGTTCCTATTAACACCCGTGATGTCCTCCTGATCTGTGAAAAGTAACTATAAGTTTTTGCTGCGCAACCCAAAGTAATGGGGTTAGCCTGCCTACCGGCACAGGCTGACGGCGACGAGAACTGCGAGCACGGCGGGGACGGCGAGGACATGGTGACGGAAGGCACGGTGGCCATGGTCACCGGTGCGGCACAGGGCATCGGCGAGGCGGTGGCGCGAGCCCTGACCGCGACGGGCACGCGCGTCGCCGCGCTCGACGTGAACGCGGAGCGGGTCGAGCGCGTCGCCGCGGGGCTCGGCACCGCGGTCGCCTATCCCTGCCAGGTCACCGACAGCGTCGCCGTCGACGACGTGGTCGCACGGGTCGAGGCCGATCTCGGCCCGATCGGGCTGCTCGTCAACGTCGCCGGAGTGCTCTGCTCAGGACCGGTCGTCGCCACCAGCGACGACGACTGGGCCCGCACCTTCGCCGTCAACACCGGCGGGGTCTTCCACCTGTCCCGCGCGGTCGCCCGCCGGATGATCCCCCGCAGGTGCGGGGCGATCGTCACCGTGGGTTCCAACGCCGCGGGCGTGCCACGGATGAACATGTCGGCCTACGCCGCCTCCAAGGCCGCCGCCGCGCAGTTCACCAAGTGTCTCGGCCTGGAGCTCGCGCCGTACGGCATCCGCTGCAACGTGGTGTCGCCCGGCTCCACCGACACTCCCATGCAGCGTGCCCTGTGGACCGGCGGCCACGACGCCCGGACGGCCATCGACGGATCGCCGGCCACTTTCCGGGTGGGCATCCCCCTCGGCAGGCTGGCCGATCCCGCCGACATCGCGGACGCCGTCCTCTTCCTGGCCTCCGACCGTGCCAGGCACATCACCATGCAGGACCTGTACGTCGACGGGGGCGCCACGCTCCGGTCGTAGCGTCGCCCCCTCCCGTTCCTGGACCCCTCTCGACAGGAGACCTCTTCACCATGTCGTCGAACGACACCCTCACCATGTCTCGAATGCCCGACCTCCTGGGAGATTACGAGCCCGGCACCTTCTTCTTCACCTCGCCGACCCGTACCCTGCTCGCCCGGGGGGTGTTCCGGGAGGTCTCCGATTCCGGGACGGCGAGCCTGCAGGGACGCGTCGCCTCGGCCCTGCGCGACGCGTTGGACTCCGGCCACCCCAACCCCGTCGTGGTGGGCGCGATTCCCTTCCGCGACGACCGGCCCGCGCGCCTGCTGGTGCCCGCCGCCGTCTGCTGGACGAGCCCGCCGGCCGGTCTCTCCGCCGCCCCCGAGCGGATCACGGGGACGTTCACCGGGTTCGGTCCGGTCTCCGACCCCGGCGACTACGTGCGCGGCGTGGAGAAGGCGCTGGTCAAGCTGACCGCCGGAGAGCTCAAGAAGATCGTGCTCGCTCGCACCATGGACATCACCCTGGGCGCCCCCGTCGACGTCGGCCGTGTCCTGCGCAATCTCGTCCGGCGTGACCCGCAGGCCTACGGCTACGCGGTCGACCTGCCGTCGAGCAGCGACACGGCCCGTACCCTCCTGGGAGCCAGCCCCGAGTTGCTCGTCTCCCGCTCGGGCCGCCGGGTCACGACGAACCCGCTCGCGGGGTCCGCGCCCCGCCACCCGGACCCCGTCGTCGACCGCGAACGGGCCCGCGCCCTCCTCGCCTCGGACAAGGACCTCCGCGAGCACGCCCTGGTGATCGAGAGCATCGTGGAGGCGCTGCGCCCGTACTGCCGCGAGCTGTCGGTCCCCGCCGGGCCCTCGCCGCTGTCCACCGCCTCCATGTGGCATCTGTCGACCCGGATCACCGGCGTGCTGGACGACCCGGCGGTCACGTCGCTGGAACTGGCCACGGTGCTGCACCCCACCCCCGCCGTCTGCGGTACGCCCGCGGGCGCCGCGCGCGAGGCCATCGAGGAGATCGAGTCGTTCGATCGCGGCCTGTACGCGGGCCTGGTCGGGTGGGGCGACGCGACGGGCGACGGCGAGTGGGTCGTGACCATCCGCTGCGCCGAGGTCGCCGACCACACCCTGAGGCTGTTCGCGGGCGCGGGGATCGTCGCGGGGTCGGTGCCGGAGACCGAGCTCGCCGAGACCACCGCCAAGTTCCAGACCATGCTCCGCGCCGTCGGCCTGGACCAGGACCGCTGACCCGCCGGCGCGGGGGACGACGCGCCACCGCGGGAAAGATCCGTCATCGCAGGAAAACCGCAGGAAAGGAGACAGTGCCCGTGGCCCTTCCCCAGATCGCCTCCTACCCGCTGCCGGGGGAGGACGATCTTCCCGAGAACCGGGTGAGCTGGCGTCCTGATCCGTGCCGCGCCATCCTGCTGGTCCACGACATGCAGAACTACTTCCTCGCCCCCTTCGCCGCCGACGCCTCGCCGCTGAACGGGCTCATCGCCAACATCGGCCTCCTGCGTGACGCGTGCGCCGCGCGGGGGGTTCCCGTCGTCTACTCGATGCAGCCCGGCGGTCAGAGCGAACACGAGCGCGGCCTGCTCCAGGACTTCTGGGGCCCGGGAGTCCCCGGCCTTCGGGAGAGCGAGATCGTCGCGAGCCTTCTTCCCGCGCAGCCCGACATCCTGCTCACCAAGTGGCGCTACAGCGCCTTCTGCAGGACCGACCTGCGCGCCCGGATGGAGGCCATGGGACGCGACCAGATCATCGTCTGCGGTGTCTACGCGCACATCGGCTGTCTCATGACCGTCTGCGACGCCTTCATGCAGGACCTCCAGCCGTTCCTCGTCGCCGACGCCGTCGCCGACTTCTCCCTGGAACACCACACCATGGCCCTCACGTACGCCGCACAGCGCTGCGCGGTCACGGTCGTCACCCAGGGCCTGCTGCGCGACTGGGAGCTCGCGGCGCCGCCCGCAGAGGTGGTCGGTGGCGAGTAGCGGGGATCCGGTTCGCGAGGCTGCCTCAAATACTGTCGGGGGGTATCCTTCAACAGGGGAGGCCGAGCGGAGGGGGAGAGATGCACGGATACACCGCCAACAAGCAGGACCATCTACGGCGGTTGCGCCGGATCGAGGGGCAGGCGCGGGGCCTGCAGCGGATGGTCGAGGAGGACAAATACTGCATCGACATCCTCACCCAGGTGTCGGCGGCCAACCGGGCCCTGCAGTCCTTCGCGCTGTCCCTGCTGGAAGAACACCTGGCGCACTGCGTGGCCGAGGCCACCGCCAAGGGCGGCGCCGAGGCCGAGGAAAAGGTCAGGGAGGCGTCCGACGCCATCGCCAGACTCGTCCGTTCCTGAACGCGTCGCGACGGGCGTCGCCGTTCCCGAGCCCGATGCGGACGATCACGCGCCGATCTTCTCGGCCAGCATGCGCTGGAAGTGGGCGCAGCCGGTGAAATCCTCGTGGTCGCAGTCCAGGGCACATTCGATCAGGTGGAGCGACGACAGCGCCTGGGCGACGCGTCGTGTCAGCTCCGCGTGCCTGCGGCGCAGGATGTCGCGTCGCGCCTCCGGATCAGAGGTGGAGATCACCTCCCGGATGTCGGCGAGGGAGAACCCGGCTTCCTTGGCGCGCAGGATCATCGCGACGCGATAGAGATGGTCACGGTCGTAGCGACGACGGTCGGCCCTGACGCGGGCGGGGGTAAGCAGTCCCATGGACTCCCAGTGGCGCAGGACATGGGTGGGCAGGCCGAACCGCTGGGCGATCTCGCCGATGCTCATCATCGCGCCGTCGTCGCTTGACTTCATGTCGACATTAAGTCGCATCCTCGATGACATGTCCAACAACACCACCACGAACCGAGCGGACCATGCGGGCGACGCAGACCGAGCAGGGTGGAAGGGCCGGGAGGAACCGGAAGGCGACCCCGTCATCGCGCTGATCCGGGTGCTCGACGCGCTCGACGCCCTCTCCGATTTCGTCCGGTTGCGTGCCCGCTCCTACGACCTGCTCCACCTCACACCGAAGGCATCCGTGGTCGACGTCGGCTGCGGGACCGGCCTGGCCGTCGCCGAGATGGCCGGACGCGGCGCACGGGTGACCGGCGTCGACCTCAGCGAACTGATGATCGCCGAGGGCCGCCGGCGCGAGCCCGGCGCGGATCTCCGCGTCGGCGACGCCCGCGAACTGCCGTTCCCGGACGGGGAACTGGCCGGGTATCGCGCCGAGAAGCTCTACCACGAACTCGACGATCCCGCCGGGGCGCTCGGCGAGGCGCGACGGGTGCTCGCCGCGGACGGGCGCGTCGTCCTGATCGGGCAGGACTGGGACACCTTCGTCATCGACTCCGACACTCCGGCACTCACCCGGACCATCGTGCACGCCCGCGCCGACCTCATCCCCACCCCCCACGTCGCCCGCTCCTATCGCGCCCTCCTGCTGGACGCCGGATTCGACGACGTCACCGTGGAGGTCCACACCGCTGTCCTCACCGGCCCGCTGATGTTGCCCATACTCTCGAGAACCGCCGGTGCCGCCCGTGACGCCGGCGCCATCACCGCGGATGACGCCGACGGGTGGATAGCGGAACAGGCCGAACGCGCGCGTACCGGACGGCTCCTCCTGGCCATGCCGCTCTTCGTCGCGGCCGCGCGCCGCCCCTGATAAAAAGCGCTGGACAGCCAGTTACGGGGCTGGGGAAGCGGGTGATACCGGTATAGAGCTATTCCGTAGGATCCGCCTCGTGCGCGTCCCGATGGTCGGGATCGACGGCGAGCACGACATGGAGCAGGTCCTCGATGGCGTGGGCGAGGCGCTGGTCGGACAGCTCGTACCGGGTCTGGCGCCCCTCGGGCACCGCGACCACCAGGCCGCAGCCGCGCAGGCACGACAGATGATTGGACACGTTCTGGCGCGTCAGTCCGAGCTCGTCGGCCAGGCGTGCCGGGTAGGTGGGTCCCTGGAGGAGAGCGATGAGCATCCGGCAACGGTTGGGGTCGGCCAGCGCCCTTCCGAGACGGGCCATCGCGTCAAGGCGTGTCGCGGCGGTGAGCATGGTCATCACAATACATTAGTTGCTGTATATACAGTGATTGCTGTATAAACACTGGGAGCTGTACCGACGGGGATGGAGCGTCATGGGGCACGGGCACGGGCACACGAAGCCGACGGCGACCGCGGCACACCGCGGGCGCCTGGTGGTCGTGCTGCTGCTGACCATCGGCGTGCTCGTCGTCGAGGTCATCGGCGCGGCGCTGTCGGGCAGCCTGGCGCTGCTCGCCGACGCCGGGCACATGGCCACCGACGCCGCGGGCATCGCGCTGGCGCTGTTCGCCGTCTGGATGGCCGGCAAGCCGGCCAGCGCCCGGCGCACCTTCGGCTACCAGCGGGCGGAGATCCTCGCCGCCGCGATCAACGCGGTCGTCCTCCTCGCCCTGAGCCTCTACATCCTGTACGAGGCCGTCCGGCGCTTCGCCGATCCCGAGCCGGTCGGCGGAACGGTGATGCTCGTGGCGGCCGCGGTCGGCCTGGCCGCCAACGCGGTCGGGCTGTGGCTGCTGCGCCCCGGCCAGACGGAAAGCCTCAACCTGAGGGGCGCCTACCTGGAGGTCCTCGGTGACCTGCTGGCCTCGGTCGCGGTGATCGTCGCCGCGGTCGTCATCGCGCTCACCGGCTGGACGACGGCGGACCCGATCGTCTCCGTCGTCATCGCCCTGCTGATCGTGCCGCGCAGTTGGAACCTGCTGCGCGAGGCCGTGGACATCCTGCTCGAAGCGGTTCCCCGGGGGGTCGACCTGGAGGAGGTCCGCAGGCACCTGCTGGAGACGCCGGGTGTCATCGACGTCCACGACCTGCACGCCTGGACCATCACCTCGGGGCTCCCCGTCATGTCCGCCCACGTCGTGATGGCGGACGGCGTCCTGGTGGACGGCTCCTTCGGCCCGGTGCTGGACCGGCTGCACGAGTGCCTGGCCGGTCACTTCGACGTCGAGCACTCCACCCTGCAGCTGGAGCCCGCCGGTCACGCGGACCACGAGGGCGCCCGGCACCGTTGAGAGGGCACCCGGACGCGGGTGTCATGGCCGCTCAGGGGGTCTGGAAACCGGCCTTGGCCAGCACCTCCGCGCCCTGCCGCGACAACACGAGGTCGACGAACCGCCTGGCCGCCTCCGGGGCGGGCGCGCCGGACAGGACCGCGATCGGGTAGTCGTTGATCGCTTTTTCGGCCTCGGGGAAGTCGATGCCCCGCACCTTGCCGCCGGAGGCGATGACGTCCGTCCTGTAGACGAGGGCGGCGTCGACCTCGCCGAGCTCGACCTTGGTCAGGGTGGCCTTGACGTCCTGTTCCAGCGTGACAGGGGTGACCTTGAGCCCGGCCGCGTCCAGTGCCCTGACCGCGGCGCCGCCGCAGGGCACCTGCTCGGCGCACAGGGCGACCTTGACCTTCGGGTCGGCCAGGTCCGCCAGGTCGTCGACCTCGGCCGGGTTGCCGGCAGGGACGGCGATCTGGAGGGTGTTGCGCGCGAAGACGGCCGGGCCGGTGGCCATGGAGACGTCGGTGACGGTCTTCATGGTGGCGGGACTGGCGGCGGCGAAGACGTCGGCGGGGGCACCCTGGACGATCTGCTGAGCCAGGGTGGCGCTGGAGCCGAAACCGAACCGTACCGTCGTGCCCGGATGCGCGGCCTCGAAGGCCTTGCCCAACTCGGTGAACGTACCGGTCAGCGACGCGGCGGCGAGCACCGTCAGCGTCGTGGCATCGCCCTCGGAGGAGGCCGGGGCGGACGCGGGAGCCGGATCGCCGGCGCCGCAGCCGGACAGGACGGCGGCCAGGGCGAGGGTGAGGGGAACCGTGACGGCCCACCGGGAAAGACGCCTGGACAACGAGGGCTCCTTACTGACTCACCGTGCTGATCCGGAACGTCGCCGGGAACAGTCACCATACCTCGCACATTCATCTGTACAGAAGAAAATCACTGGCAAACAAGCCATCCATCACCATTTTTCCCAGCATCTGCGATACCAGGGGACCTTCCGCGCGGACCGGTGCACCGGTCCGGCCCGGGAGCGCGGCCGGTCCCGGAGATCGGTGGTGTGTGGACGGGGTGCGTGAGAGGAGGCATGCTGCACTTCGCGTCCACCGAATGCCGGAATGAATGGATCAGGTATGGATCTGCTGCCCTTCGCCGCGGAGCACGCGACCACGGTCGCGGGCTGGCCCGCCTCGCCGCGAGAGGTCGCGATGTGGTGCGGGCGGCACGAGTTCCCCCTGCCGGCGCGGGTCGTCGCCGACTGGCAGCAAGGGGAGGACGTGCGCTCCCACATGCTCTTCGCGCAGGGGGACCCGCTCGGCTACGGGGAACTGTGGGTCGACACCGAGGAGGGAGAGATCGAACTCGCCCGGATCATCGTGGCCCCCGGTGCCCGGTGCAGGGGAGTCGGGCGGGAACTGGTGCGAGGACTGGCCGCGCTGGCTCGGGACGCGGGCTACGCGAACGTCTTCATGCGCGTGCACCCCGACAACGACCGGGCCCTGCGGTGCTACCGGGGAGCCGGTTTCCTGCCGGTCGACGCCCACCTGGCGGCGGAGTGGAACGTCTCCCAACCTGTTGACTACGTCTGGCTGTGGCACATCGGCTCCGGCGAGCCCGATCACCCCTCCCAGGCGGGCTGATCTTCGCCGAGCCTTCATTCGTGAACCGGGCATTGATTTCACCGGAACAGGTGAAACATTTAAGTCACATGATTTAAACGATTTTCCGAGGTGAGGGCCGCGCGGCCGGAGTCGTGCCGGCGTGGCCTTCGCGTACGCTCCCGTGCCGTCGCCCAAGGGGTCAGATCGGCCTGCTCCGGCCGTTGAAACGGCTCAGGGCCGACGAGCGGCCCGGTATCGCTCGTCACCGGCGATGTCGCACCGGCGCTCCCCGGCTCGCGGTGGAGGAAACGGCCAGAGCTCAATAAGGAATGGCTCTCGGGCCCGATAAGCAACCCTTATGACACATGCGTTGTCCCATCGGTATTACCGCACCTAGCGTAAATGTAAGCCGTGGCCGGACCGAGCGGAGGAGGACACGTGAAATTCGGGATATATCCTGCCTATATTGGAGGCCGAGATGTCACCGGCGACAACGCGCGGTTCGTCCACACGCTCACCGTTCGGGCCCTCATGGAGGACACCTTTCCCAGCCTGCGGCTCAAGCGCGACCTCGACCTGGGAGTCGCCGATCCGCACGCGGCAGGGGAACGTGTCGTGGGAGCATGTGTCGTCGCCGACGAGAGCATGACGGCTCTGGCCCTCGAATCGGCCGCCCACGCCGCTCCCGAATGGGGCCGCGTCCCGCTCACCGAGCGGATCGAGATCGGACGCCGCATCGCGGAACGGATCCTCGAGCACCTCGATCCCCTCGTCGAGATCCTCGTCGCCGAGGGCACACCGCGCTCCGCGGCCGAAGGCATGATCGGCGGGCTCCCGTTCACCAGCTGGAGCCGGGAGACACTCGAATGGTGCGCCGGGCAGATGGAGTTCCGCCGGCAGGACGGCGAACGCGAGATGATCCTGCGCCGCGTTCCCGACGGCGTCGTCTGCATCAACCCTCCCCAGAACGCCGCGGCGGTCAACGCGCTGAACGGCCTCACCGCTCTCCTGGCCGGCAACGCCGTGGTGGTGCGGGCGCCCCGTGGGGTCGCGCTCAGCTGCATGTACGCGATGCGGGAGATCGCGGCGCCGGTGCTGGAGGAGGCGGGAGCGCCGCGAGGAACGCTCAACGTCCTCTGCGGACCGCCCATGCTCGACGCCTGGATGGCCAGCGAGCACGTCGACGACGTCCTCTACTTCGGGGGCAGCAAGAAGGGGCTCGAGTTCGAGACCGACTGCATCGCCGCGGGCAAGAAGCCGATCCTGGAGCTCGCGGGCAACGACTGCTGCGTGGTGTGGCACGACGCCGACCTGGACGCCGCGGTGGAGACCCTCACCCAATTCTTCATGAACTCCGGCCAGATCTGCAACGTGCCCAACCAGGTGATCGCCCATCCGGAGATCGCGGACGAGCTCATCGAGCGACTGGTCACGGCCACCAGGAGGATCCAGCCCGGATACCCGGACGAGGCCGGTGTGGTGCTCACCCCGGTCCTCGGGGTCGACTGGTTCTTCGGCTGCCTGGCAGAGGCACTCGCCAAAGGCGCGAAGCTCGTCCACGGCGGCCGTCGTCTCGAAGTGGACGGCTCGCCGTCCGACACCGGTTTCTTCGTCGAGCCGAGCATCGTCCGGGTCGACGGCCTCCGGGACGCCAGGTCGCTGTCGGTGGTCCGCGACGAGACGTTCTTCCCGCTGCTGCCGATCATCGTCCCCGAGACCGGCGCGACGGACGACGCCCTGCTGGAGGAGGTGCTGGCCTTCGTGAACGGCAACGCGTACGGCCTGCGCAACTCCTTCTGGTCCACCGGGAACCCGACGATCGAGCGGTTTCTGGAAGGCGTCACCAACGGCGGCAACCTGAAGATCAACGATTCGCACACCGCCTTCCTGCCCTTCCTGCCCAACCAGGGCGGACCCGGCCTCACCGGCGGTGCCTTCGGCGAGGCGAGTCACCCCATGCTGCGCACCACCCATCTGCAGGGCGTCAGCGTCATCCGCCCGGCGGGCTGACGCGGACCGATGCGGACCGACGGCGGACCGACGGCGGACTGACAAGGAGCACCCGTCATGACATCTCGCATTCTGAAGGCCACGGTGCCGGCGACGGCCGCCGAGGTGATCGAGCGGCTCGGTGACGAGCCGGCATTCCCCGCGTACGCCCGTGACATCGTCTCCGTCTCCGACACCGGCGACGGGCTCCGCCAGTGGGTGCTGGCCTTTCGCGGTGGTACGGCGAGGTGGGTGCAGCGCAGCCGGGGGCCAGGAGGCGGCCCGCAGCCGTATCGCATCGAATTCGAGCAGGTCAGTGGGGATTTCCAGCACCTCAGGGGCGCCTGGACGAGCACGGACCTTCCTGACGGCTGCGAGGTCGTGTTCGATGTGAACTACAGCACGAGCGTCCCCCACCTCGCGGGGGCGATCGACTCCGCCGTCGGGCGGGTACTGGTCCGCAGCGCCCACCAGATCATGTTCGCCGTCGGAGGCGCGGTGCGTGTCACGGCCGGCGACCGGCACCTTCGGGACCTGCCGGAGGGCTTCACGCCGGAAGGGATCATGGGCGACGCGCTTCGGTGACGTTCCGGATCCCCGTGACCAGGGCGCGCCGGGGCGGGCATCCACGTTCGTCGGCACGGTGTCGCCGGAGGTCCGATGTGGACGGGTGCGGCCGGGTGAGGATGAATTCCTGTCGCGAGCCGATCGTCCGCGTCGAATCACCTTTTTGGTCGAGTCGCCTTTTCCATGGAACAGGCGTGACCGCTCAGAGGATCCTGAGGACGCGATTCGCGGAAATCCGGATTGTCACGGCCGGTTGCGTGCTCGGTGACCCGGTGCCGATCAAGTCGCCCTTTGAATGATCTTGATGCCCTCGTGGCGCACGACCGCCGAATCCGGGAAAGCGAAAGGCCGTTCCTGATTTCTCAGAAACGGCCCTTGACCTCGGGACTTTACTCAACGTCGGGGTGACAGGATTTGAACCTGCGGCCTCTTCGTCCCGAACGAAGCGCGCTACCAAGCTGCGCCACACCCCGGTCACACGCCCGGTCTTGCTCGTGCTTGGAAAAGTCTAGCGGACTTCGTGGGTGCTTGCGTCGCCGCGACGGCGGGGCATCAGGGTCAGGAGGCTGGCCTCGGGGTAGCAGGCGAAGCGGACCGGAGCGTAGGGGCTGGTACCGAGGCCGGCGGAGACGTGGAGGTAGGCGGAGTCGTGGCGGCTCATGCCCTTGACGCGGGCCCGGTCGATGCCGCAGTTGGTGACCAGGGCGCCGTAGAAGGGGACGCAGAGCTGGCCGCCGTGGGTGTGTCCGGCGAGCAGCAGCTGGTAGCCGTCGGCGGCGAAGCGGGTCAGGTTGCGGGGCTCCGGCGAGTGCATCACGCCCAGGCGCAGGTCGGCCGCCGCCGGGGCGGGACCGGCGATCAGGTCGTAGCGGTCGAGGTTGATGTGGGAGTCGTGGATGCCGCCCACGGCCACGTCGAGATCGCCGACCTTGAGGCGGGCGGTGGTGTTGTTCATGTCCAGCCAGCCCTCGGCGGCCATGGCGGCGCCCAGCTCCTCCCAGGGGAGAGTGGGGATCTTCTGACCGTAGTCGGCCTTGGAGGTGCGCCAGAGATAGCGTGCGGGGTTCTTCGGCCGCGGCTCGTACATGTCGTTGGAACCGTAGACGAACAGGCCCGGGCGCGACAGCAGGGGCTCCAGGGCGTGCATGAGGGGCGTGATCGCGTCGGGGTGCGAGATGGAGTCGCCGGTGTTGACCACCAGGTCGGGGTTGAGGGCACCCAGCGAGCGCACCCAGTCGATCAGCCTCCGCCTGCCGGGGGTGAGGTGCAGGTCGGACAGGTGGAGGATGCGCACGGGCCGCTGCCCCGGCTCCAGCACGGGCACGTCGAAGCGGCGCAGCCGGAACGCGTTGCGCTCGACGACCGAGGCGTACGCGAGGCCGGCCAGGCCGACACCGAACAGGGACAGGGGCACCGCGGCTGCTTTCCTCACCTTCTCATCATGCCCGAGATCGGGCCCTCGAACGGAAACTCGGGATACAGCGGGGCTGGTGAGGCGGCAAGATGGACGCCATGAGCGCATTGAAGGACAAGCTGAAGGCCGATCTCACGGCCTCCATGAAGAGCAGGGACGAGATCCGCACCCGCACGATTCGCATGGCCCTCGCGGCCGTGAACGTCGAGGAGGTCTCGGGTAAGACGGCACGCGAGCTCAGCGACGACGAGGTCGTCAAGGTGCTGGCCAAGGAGGCCAAGAAGCGCCGCGAGGCGGCCGAGGCGTTCAGCGGTGCCGGCCGGGTGGAGCAGGCTCAGGCGGAGGTCGACGAGCAGGCCGTGCTGGAGGCGTACCTGCCCGCGCAGCTGTCCGACGAGGAGCTCGCCGGGCTCGTGGACGAGGCCGTCGCCGAGAGCGGTGCCACCGGGCCGCAGGCCATGGGCCAGGTCATGAAGCTCGTGAACCCGAAGGTCGCCGGACGCGCCGAGGGCGGTCGCGTCGCGCAGGCCGTACGGGCTCGCCTGGCGTCCTCCTGATCCGATCGATCCGACCGGTTCGACTGATCCGGAGTGGTCCGAACTGATTCAACCGATCCGGCCGGTCCGAGAACGAGCGCGAGGCGGCGCACACCGGCCCGGTCCGGCCCGTCGGGACGCGCGGCCCCTGCCGCGGGGCCCGTACGGCCAGAGCCCTTCTCGCCGGACCTTCGAAGGTCCGGCGAGAAGGGCTCTGGCGTTCCGGGGCCCTGGCGTTCCCGGGCTCCGGTGTCGCTACGGGACCACCGGGGCGATCGGGGCACCGCCGTTCGGGGCACCGCCGTTCGGGCCGAACGGGAAGCCGTTGTTGACCTCCCGGTTGTCGCCGCCGTCCGGCGGCCCGAACGGGCCGTCGCCGTTGTCACCCCGGTCGTCGCCCCGGTCGTCCCTGGGCCCGTCGCCGTCCCCGCGCTTCGGCGGAGGCTTGGGCGCGCACCGGCCGGCGGAGCAGCCGCCGAAGCGCTCCATGTTCACCGGGGTGAAGGGGGTCGCCTCGACACCCTTGAGCGCGCCGAGCATGGAGTTCTTCCAGATCCGCCCGGAGATTTCGGCGCCGTACACGTAGCTGTAGTAGCGCCCGCCGATGGTCACGCCGATCAGGTCGTACTTGAAGGCGCCGCGCGGGTCGCCGAGGCTGACCGCGGAGGCGAGGTCGGGGGTGAATCCGGCGAACCAGGCGGCGGTGTAGTCGTCGGTGGTGCCGGTCTTGCCCGCCGCCGGACGGCCGATGCCGCCGACCCCGCTCATCGTGCCCTTGGTGAAGACCCCGGACATGATGTGGCTGGCCGCGTCGGCGACCTCCTCGTCCAGGACCTGCTTGCACTTCGGCTTGTAGGAGGTCTTCTTGCCGTCGCGGTCGGTGCTCTCGGTGATCACCATCGGGCTGCAGTAGGTGCCGCGGGCGGCGATCGTCGCGTAGGCGGCGGAGACCGTCACCGGGTCCATCTCGTTGATGCCGAGCGTGAAGGTCTCGAACTCCTTCAGAGGCTTGCCGTCGGCGCGCTCGATGCCCAGGCTCTTGGCCATCTTGACCGTCTCGCAGAGGCCGACCTCCTGCTCCAGGCGCATGAAGAAGGTGTTCACCGACCCCAGGGTGCCGGTGATCAGGGTCTTGAAGCCGCCACCGCCCTCGCTGGAGTTCTTGACCTCGTGGTCGGGCTCGCCGACCGCCTTGCCCTTGCAGTTGCGGAACGCGCTGTGGCTGGGCGCCCGGTAGCCGGAACCGGTGCTGAAGCCGTCGTTCAGCTTCATGCCCTGGTCAAGGGCTGTCAGCAGGGTGAAGGGCTTGAACGTGGAGCCCGCCTGGAAACCCGCTCCGCCGCCGTGTTCCCGGTCGCCGACGAGGTTGTAGCTGATCTCGTTCTTCTTCTTGTTCCTGCCGAAGTTGCGGCTGGCGGCCATCGCCTTCACGGCGCCGGTGCCGGGGACGATCATCGCCTGCGAGGCGACCGGCTTGTCGCTGGTCTTGACGTATTCCTTGATCGCCTTCTCCGAGGCCTTCTGGGCCTTCGGGGTGAGCGTCGTCTTGATGACCAGACCGCCCCGCTGCAGCAGCCTCTCGCGCTGCTTGCGGGTCTTGCCGAAGTCCTCGTTGGTCGCGATCTCCTGCCGCACGTAGAGGCAGAAGTACGGGTAGGCGCTCTCCTCGCAGCCGCCGGGGGCCTCGATGTTCTTGAACCCGAGCTTCTTCTTCTTGGCCTCCTCGGCCTCCTGCGGCGTGATCTTGCCGAGCTCGGCCATCCGGTTCAGCACGATGTTGCGCCGCTCCAGCAGCCGGTCGCGGGCGGCCTTGCCCGCGTTCGGGTCGGTCACGCTCGGGTTCTGCACGGCCCCGGCGAGGGTGGCCGCCTCCCACAGGGTCAGCTTCGAGGCCGGCTTGTTGAAGAAGCGCCGGGAGGCGGCCTGGATGCCGTAGGCGCCCGCGCCGTAGTAGGAGATGTTCAGGTAGCGCTCGAGGATCTCCGACTTGGTGTACTTCTCCTCGATGGCCAGCGCGTAGCGCAGCTCGTTGAGCTTCCTGGAGAGCGTGGGCGCGATCGCGGCGTCCTGCTCCTCCTTGGTCTCCGCGGCGTTGACGAGCACGAGCTTGACGTACTGCTGCGTGATGGAGGAGCCGCCCTGGACGACCCCGCCGCCCGAGACGTTCTTCACGGCCGCGCGGAAGGTGCCCTCGATGTCGATCGCCCCGTGTTCGTAGAACCGGAAGTCCTCGATCGCCACGATCGCCGTCTTCATGACGTCGGCGACCTCGTCCAGTCTCACCGACTCGCGGTTCTCGAAGTAGAACTGGGCGAACTGCTTGCCGTTGGCGTCGAGCAGGGTGGTCTTCTCGGCGAGGGGGGGCTCCTTGAGCTCTTCGGGGAGAAGACGCAGCTCGTTCGTCGCCGCGTTCACCGTCATCCCCGCGCCGCCCACGGCCGGAAGCGCCACGGCGGCGACGAGCACACCCGTGACGGCGGCCGCGCCGAGCAACTTCAGCACATTACCGGCAGCGCCGATCACAGACCCCTGGTCTTTGCCTTGAGCTTGCACAGGACCCAGGGTACGTCGGACGGATGGCGCAAACGGTAACGGAACGCCATCTTAGCTTGGCTTTGTCCTGTTATCTCAGGCAGGTGACTAGTCATTCCCGGCCAGATGGCCGTGGATGACCATGTGAGAATTTGGTCCCGCCGGGGTCTGTCGGCCCGAACGTCTGGTTGCGTACGTTCTCTTTCTGCAGCAATTGAATACCGAGGCCCGACGCCCGCGCCCGTCGGCCCAAGTCACGACTGACCACCTAAAGGGGAGTGGGGTCGAATGTGGATCACGGATTGGACCTCCCGTGCGGCCTGTAAGGGTGCGGATCCTGACGCTTTGTTCGTTCAGGGTGCTGCCCAGAACCGAGCGAAGCTGATCTGCCGAGGATGCCCGGTCCGGACCGAGTGCCTCGCCGATGCGCTGGACAATCGCATCGAGTTCGGGGTGTGGGGCGGGATGACCGAGCGCGAACGCCGAGCGCTGCTGCGCCGGCGACCGGATGTCGACTCCTGGCGGGACCTGCTGGAGTTGGCCAAAGAGGAATACGAGCGGACTAATGAGCTGATCGCCGGCTGAGTTCGCGCCCATCCCGTACGGCTGGCGCCGAGCGCCAGCCGTACACGCGTGTCACGGGCCGGAGAGCGCACGGTCACGTGTGTTCTCCGGGTCCGCGTCCGCCCGGCGGCGGCTTCTCCGGGTCACCCGACGGTGGCGCCCGAAGCGCCGCCCGGGCCCGATCCGGGGTCACACCGCCGTACGGCTAGCGGGCGGCCAGGAGGTCGCCCACCTCGCGCAGCCCCTCCAGGTCGTGCACGTCCTGCGCCATGGCGGGGACCCGCGCCACGGGCACGGTGGGATGGGCGGAGATGAAGTGCTCCTCCTCGCGTCGCTCGCGAGCGGCCAGCTGCATCCGTCCGGCGTGCAACCGCAGCACGGCGGAGGTGAGCTCGTGCTCGCCGCGCGACTCCAGGTCCTCCGCGGCGGCGGTGCTCCGCGCCCCGGACAGCATGGACGCGGGCGAGCGGTGCACCCGGTTGACGACGAGACCCGCCAGGGGCATGCGCTCCTCGGCCAGCCTCTCCACGAAGTAGGACGCCTCGCGCATCGCGTCGCGCTCGGGCGAGGCCACGACGACGAACGCCGTCCCCGGGGCCTGCAGGAGCCGGTAGGTCTGATCCGCCCGAGCCCTGAAACCACCGAAGACGGCGTCCAGCGCGGACACGAACGTCTGCAGGTCCTTGAGCACCTGCGCGCCCAGCAGCTTGGTCAGCGCCCCGGCGACGATGCCGAAACCCGCGTTGAACAGCTTGAACGCGCTGCGTCCCCCGGCCTTGGCGGGAAGCATGAGCACCCGGATCAGCTTGCCGTCGAGGAAGCGGCCGAGCCGCTCGGGAGCGTCGAGGAAGTCGAGCGCGGAGCGGGACGGCGGGGTGTCGACGATGATCAGATCCCACTCGTCCGACCGCCTGAGCTGGCCCAGCTTCTCCATCGCCATGTACTCCTGCGTGCCGGAGAAGCTGGACGACAGGGACTGGTAGAAGGGGTTCGTCAGGATCTGGCGGGCCCGCTCGGGGTCGGCGTGCGCCTCGATGATCTCGTCGAAGGTCCGCTTCATGTCGAGCATCATGGCGTGCAGCCGGCCGTCCCCCTCGACGCCCATGACGGGCCTGGGGGTGTTGTCGAGTTCGGTGAGTCCCATCGACTGCGCCAGCCGCCGCGCGGGGTCGACCGTGAGCACCACGGCGGAACGGCCGCGCTCGGCCGCGCGCAGCCCCAGCGCCGCCGCGGTGGTGGTCTTCCCGACACCGCCGGAGCCGCAGCAGACGACGATCCGGGTGTTCGGATCGTCGATGATCGCGTCGAGGTCGAGGAACGGAGGGGTTTTCACGCTGCTCCCTGGGTGCGGATCGATTCCGCCAGCTCGTACAGCCCCGACAGGTCCACCCCGTCGGCCAGCAACGGCAGGTCGTAGCGGGGACGGGCGGACTTGTCCAGCGACAGCCTCTCATCCCGTTCCAGCTCGGTGCGGCGGGCGTGCTCGGCGATCTCCTCGGTCAGGGCCTCGGCCATCGCGACCGCGGCGGGGCCGCCGTCGGTGAGTCCGGCGGCCTTGAGGCCGAGCACCAGCTCGGCCGGGTCGAGCCTGTCCTCGGCGGCGGCGTCCAGGACGGCGGCGGGGAGCAGCGACTCGCGGATCATGTTGACGAAGATCCCGCCGGGAGGGAGCCCCGCGGCGCGGAGCTCGCGCAGGCCGTCCAGAGTCTCCTGGACCGGCATCTCCTCCAGGAGGGTGACGAAGTGCACGGCGGTCTCGGGTGAGGAGACGACGCCGTTCACCAGGTCGGCGTGGTTCTTGATCGGGCCGACCCTGGCCAGGCCCGCGACCTCGTTGGTGACGTTGAGGAAGCGCGCGATCCTGCCGGTCGGCGGCGCGTCCAGCACGACCGCGTCGTAGGTCCTCCTGCCGTTCTTGCCCTTGCGCCGGACGGCCTCGCTCGTCTTGCCGGTGACCAGGACGTCGCGGAAGCCTGGGGCGATGGTGGTGGCGAAGTCGACGATGCCGATCTTGCTGAGCGCCCGGCCCGCCCTGCGCATGCCGTAGAACATCTCGAGGTACTCGAGCATGGCCTCCTCGGCGTCGATGGCCAGCGCGTAGACGTCCCCGCCGCCGGGCGCGACGGCGATCTTGCGCTCCTCGTACGGCAGGGGTGGCAGGTCGAAGACCCGGGAAATCCCTTGGCGGCCCTCGACCTCGACCAGCAGGACCTTTCTGCCACCCGCCGCGAGGGCGAGCGCGAGTGCGGCGGCCACCGTGGTCTTGCCGGTGCCGCCCTTGCCGGTGACGACGTGAAGGCGTACGCCGTCCCAATCGGTGTCGCGAGCTCTCACCCTTCGAAGGCTACCCAACGGCTACTTGACAACTCCTCGGCGCCTTCCCCCGGAGAGTTCGCACCGGCACGCCCCTCCGGCGGGCGAGGACGGCCGGGCCCGGTCGCGGGCGCCCCTCCGGAGAGCGGGCGAGATGCCTCCTTTGTTGACATTCGCTGCGGATCGCCCTGTTCAGCGCGGTCGTGCGGCCCGTACGCGCCGGAGCCGGGCCCGCAGGGGATCCGGCGCGCGGTCCGGGAGACCGTACGGGTTCGTGTCGCTAATCGATCGGACTCGCAAAGTAAATATGCAGATTCTCACAGCGGGACGTCCCGGGGTCCGGCGGTTCGGGGTGGGCCGCTTGCCGGGGGCGGTCTCGCTAATGTGTCCCGCATGACGAAATGGGAGTACTCGACGGTGCCGCTGCTGGTCCACGCGACGAAGCAGATTCTTGACAACTGGGGCCAGGACGGCTGGGAGCTCGTCCAGGTCGTGCCGGGTCCCAACCCCGAGCAGCTGGTCGCCTACCTGAAGCGGCCGAGGCAGTGACGGCCGAGGAGAGACTGGCGGAGCTGGGCCTGACCCTGCCGGAGGTGGTGCCGCCGCTGGCGGCGTACGTCCCGGCGGTGCGTTCCGGCGACCATGTCCACACGTCGGGGCAGCTCCCGATCGTGGACGGCAAGCTGATGGCCACCGGCAAGGTCGGCGCCGAGGTGGACGTCCAGGACGCCTACGAGCTCGCGAGGGTGTGCGCGCTCAACGCCCTCGCCGCCGTCGCGTCGGAGGCCGGAGGACTGTCGAACATCGTCCGCATCGTCAAGGTGGTCGGTTTCGTGGCCAGCGCTCCGGGCTTCACCGGCCAGCCACAGGTCGTCAACGGCGCCAGCGACCTGCTCGCCGCGGTGCTCGGTGACGCGGGCAGGCACGCCCGCAGCGCGGTCGGTGTCGCCGTCCTCCCGCTGGACGCGCCGGTCGAGGTCGAGGTGATCGCCGAGGTCCGCTGAGGTCGCCCGGGTGCCCCGGTGGATCGGCTGAGGTCGTCCGGACGCCCCCGGTGGACCGGTGAGGTCCTGGCGGCCCCGGGGGCCATCGGAGGCGGGGCCCCCTGGCGGCCGTTGAGGCCCGCCGGCTGCGGCCGAGGTCCCTGGGGAGCGGCCGGGCTCGCCGGGGCCGCACGGGTGCCGTGGGGGCTCGCCAGGGGCCGTACGGGCGCGCCGTGCCACGGGGCGCCGATGCGGACCCGCGATTGTCCGCGACGGTGCCGTGCCACATGATTGACCTGCAACCGAGTGATGTTCTGGTGGAGGGTCTCAATGGGCGGTATCCCGCTTCCCGGTGAGTTGGGCGAGCGCGCACGCGACATCCTGGCCGGGCGGGTCGCCCCCGTCCCGGCCCGGGACGCCGCCACCGTGGTCGTCCTCCGTGAGGAGGCCGGCGGGCTGGAGGCGTACCTGCTGCGGCGCAAGGCGAGCATGGCCTTCGCCGCGGGGGCCTACGTCTTTCCCGGCGGGTCGGTCGACCCGCGCGACACCGACCAGGTGATCGACTGGGCGGGTCCTCCGCCCACCGCCTGGGGCGAGATCTTCCGCGCGGACGAGCGGACCGCCCGGGGCCTGGTGTGCGCCGCCGTACGGGAGACGTTCGAGGAGTCGGGGGTGTTGCTGGCCGGTCCGTCCGCGGAGGCCGTGGTGTCCGACACCACCGGCGACGACTGGGAGGCCGACCGGCTCGCCCTGATCGGCAAGACCCTGTCCTTCGCCGACTTCCTCGACCGGCGCGGCCTGGTCCTCCGCTCCGACCTGCTCCGTCCCTGGGCGCACTGGATCACTCCCGAGGTCGAGACCAGGCGCTTCGACACCCGGTTCTTCGTCGCGGCGCTCCCGGCGGGCCAGCTCACCCGCGACGTCGGCGGCGAGGCCGACCAGGTCGTCTGGCTCCGGCCCGCCGACGCGCTCGACCAGGGCGGGACGGGCCGGATCTTCCTGATGCCCCCGACGTACCGCACGCTCACCGAGCTGAGCGCCTACGAGAAGGTGCCCGAGGTGCTCGCGGCCGATCGTGAGATCGTGACCTTCATGCCGGCGATCGCGGAGGTGGACGGGGAGATGCGCATCGTGCTCGACGACGACTACCGGTTCGGCGCGCGGTGAGCGGGCTGCGGATCCCCCTTGAGGGACCGGACGGGGCCGGTACGGACCACGCGCTCAACCTCCTCGCCCCGAACCCCTCCGAGATGACCCTGGACGGCACCAACACGTGGGTGATCGGTCTCCGGGAGCCCGGGGAGCCCGGGAAACCCGGAGAGTTCGGGGAGGAGGTGCTGGTCGTCGACCCCGGACCGGACGACGACGAGCACCTCGCGCGCCTCGCCGGGCACCTGGAGGGCCGCCGTGTCGTTGCGATCCTGCTCACCCACGGACACCACGACCACAGCGGCGGCGCCGCGAAGTTCGCCGGACTGGTCGGGGCGCCCGTCAGGGCCCTGGATCCCGCGCACCGGCTGGGTGAGGAGGGGCTCGGCGACGGCGACGTGCTCACGGCCGGGGAACTGGAACTGCACGTCGTGGGCACGCCCGGTCACTCGTTCGACTCGCTCTGCTTCTGGCTGCCGCGGGACCGGGCGATCCTCACCGGTGACACGGTGCTCGGCCGCGGCACCACCATGATCGCCCCGGACGGCGACCTGGCCGACTACCTGCGCTCCCTCGACCTGCTCCGGGCGAGGGCCGAGCGGGTCGGGGCCGAGGCGCTGCTGCCCGGCCACGGTCCGGTGCTGCCCGACCCGATCGGCGCCCTGGACGGCTACATCGCGCACCGGCGGCAAAGGCTCGACCAGATCCGGGAGGCCAGGCGGCGGGGGGCGGCGACGCCCCGGGAGATCGTCGAGATCGTCTACGCGGACGTGGACAGGTCCCTCTGGCCCGCCGCCGAGATGTCGGTCCGCGCGCAGCTCGCCTACCTCGACGGTTAGACCCGCCTCCGGGGCGGCCCGCTCCTCGGAGCGGCCGCCTTCGGAACGGTCCTTTCCCGGCGCCCGTCCTGCCGGGGCCTCCCGGGCTTTCCCGGGGTTCCCCGAGGTCTTCGGGGTCCTCGGGAAGGCGGCTCAGCGCGAGCGGTTGTGCAGCCGCTCCAGGTCCATGATGACCACGGCCTTGGCCTCGATGCGCAGCCAGCCTCGCTGGGCGAAGTCGGCCAGCGCCTTGTTCACGGTCTCCCGCGAGGCGCCGACCAACTGGGCCAGCTCCTCCTGGGTGAGGTCGTGGTGGACCCTTACGCCGTCGTCGATCCGCTGGCCGAAGCGCTCGGCCAGGTCGAGCAGGGCCTTGGCCACCCGGCCCGGTACGTCGGTGAAGACGAGGTCGGCCAGCACGTCGTTCGTACGGCGGAGGCGCTGGGCCAGGGCCCGCAGCAGGTGGAGGGCGACCTCGGGCCGGCCGGTCAGCCAGGGCCGCAGGTCGTCGTGTCCGAGCCCGGCCAGGAGGACGTCGGTCAGCGCGGTGGCCGACGCCGTACGGGGACGGGGATCGAACAGGGACAGTTCGCCGAACATCTCGCTCGGACCGAGCACGCTGAGCAGGTTCTCCCGGCCGTCTGGCGAGGTCCGGGAGAGTTTGATCTTGCCTTCGAGCACCACGTAGAGGCGGTCTCCGGTCTCGTTCTCGCTGAAGAGGGTCTGTCCCTTGGACAGTTCCACCTCGGAGATGCTCGTGCGCAGCGCGGCGGCGCTCTCACGGTCGAGCGCGGCGAACAGAGGGGCCTTGCCCAGCACGTCGTCGGAGTTCACAGTGCCTCCTGTTTCACGGCTCACGCAGTCATTGTGACCCATCCCATCGTGCCGCTCTCCGGGGGGCCTTGGGCGTAGGCTGACGGAGTGCTCCGCAACGTCAGCCCTGGTGGTGAATCCCAGCTTGCCCTGGTTCGTCGAGCTCGTCGAATGGACCGGATTCTGGCGGAAACCTATCCTGACGCCCACTGCGAGCTCGACTTCCGCGATCCTCTCGAACTGCTGGTCGCGACGATCCTGTCCGCCCAATGTACGGACAAAAGGGTTAATACGGTTACTCCTACCCTTTTTGCCAAATATCCCACAGCGGAAGACTACGCCGGTGCCGACCGGGCCGAGATGGAGGGGATCATCCGGCCCACCGGTTTCTTCCGCGCCAAGACCAACAGCATCATCGGCATGGCCCAGGCCCTGTGCGAGCGCCATGGCGGCGAGGTGCCCGGGAAGCTGAAGGACCTGGTCGCCCTGCCCGGAGTCGGCCGCAAAACGGCCAACGTCGTGCTCGGGAACGCCTTCGGGGTGCCCGGCATCACCGTCGACACCCACTTCCAGCGGCTCACCCACCGCTTCCGCTGGACCTCGGAGACCGATCCGGTGAAGATCGAGCAGGTCGTCGCCGAGCTCATCCCGAAGCGCGACTGGACGATGATGTCCCACCGTCTGATCTGGCACGGCCGCCGCGTCTGCCACGCCCGCACACCGGCCTGCGGCGTCTGCCCGCTCGCCGCGCTCTGCCCCTCCTACGGCATCGGCCCCGTCGATCCGGTCCGGGCCGCCAAGCTGGTGCGCCCCGGCCCCTTCTCGTGATTTCTCCTTCATCGTCGCCGGGTGACCGTCCGGCCGGTGTTCCCGCGTCCCGCGGATCCGCGGACACCGGGAAGCGCGGGGCGGGACACCGCGTTGCAGAGAACCGGAGGTGTGCCCGTGGAAGAGGTCCCTGGGTGGTTGGAAACGCTGGCGGAGCGGGTCACGGGAACGCCGGTGACCCCGATGTTCCGCCCTCCGGCGTCCGGGGGGCGGGCGGCCGCGGTGCTCCTGCTCTTCGGCGAGGGGCCGCTCGGGCCTGACGTGCTGCTCATCCAGCGGAGCTCGCGCGGGCGCACGCACGCGGGACAGCCCGCGTTCCCCGGCGGCGGGGTGGATCCCGAGGACGACGGCCCGATCGCCGCCGCGCTGCGCGAGGCGAGCGAGGAGACCGGTCTCGACCCGGCGGGCGTCCGGGTGCTCGGGACCATGCCCGAGCTGTACCTGAGCCACAGCGACAACCGGGTGACCCCGGTGCTGGGCTGGTGGCACACGCCCTGCGTGGTGCACGCGGCCTCGCCCGACGAGGTGGAGTCGGTGGAGCGGGTCCCGGTCCGCGAGCTCGTCGACCCGGCCAACCGGATCAGGCTGCGCCACCCGAGTGGTCACATCGGACCGGCGTTCCGGGTGCGCGGGCTGCTGGTGTGGGGGTTCACCGCGGGAGTGCTCGACGGGGTGCTCGGCGGTTCGGGTTTCGAGCTTCCCTGGGACCGGTCACGAGTCGAGGACATCCCGCCCGACGTCCTCAACCTCGCGTCCCGTTGACAGGGCGAGGCCGAGGCGGGCCCAGTCGGCCACGTCCTCGTCGGGGTCGAGGGTGAGCCGCCGCAGCGCGGCCAGGCCCGTCGGGTCGGGCGGGCTGCCCATGATGTTCGGCAGCGCGTAGGCGGCCCCGTACCTGATTCGGGGATCGTCGTGCTCGGCGAGGGCGATCACCGACGGCAGCGCGCGGCGGTCCCTGAGGTGACCGAAGGCGATCAGCACCGAGTAGAGCACCAGGCAGTCGTCCTCCTGGACGGACAGGGCGCGGAGCACCGGCAGCGTCCGGTCGACGAAGCCGAGCCGCCCCAGGATGTCGACCCCGAGCATCCGCTCGGCGGTGGTCCTGCCCGAGCACAGCCTCCGTGCCGCGGTGAAGGTCTCCAGATCGCCGCGTTCCTGCAGCTGGGTGATCGCGCGCCAGCGGGCCGCACCCTCCTGGTCGCGTTCTCGCAGTGCGGTCTCGATGAGAGACTCCACGGCCGCCGCCCCTCCGATCATCGCCATCCGGCCACGATAACCGCAGAGACCTCGCAGAAGGTGTGCACGCGCGGGGCGGCGGCTGGATACCGTAAGGGAGTGAGCGGTGATCTCCTCGATCTCATCCTGATCGCCCTGATGGTGGCCTTCGCGGTGTCGGGATACCGCCAGGGGTTCATCATCGGTGCCCTGAGCTTTGTCGGTTTTGTCGGTGGCGGGCTGCTGGGCATGTTCATCGCCCCGCCCATCGCCGGGGCCGTGGTCGACGGCGAGACCGAGCGTGCCCTGCTGGCGATCGTCATCGTCTTCCTCTCCGCCACGGTCGGGCAGTTCGCGTCGTCCACGATCGGCGCGGTGGTCCGCAGCCATGTCACATGGGAGCCCGCCAAGGTCGTCGACGCGGTCGGCGGCACCTTCGCGAGCGCCTTCTCCGTGCTGATCATCGCGTGGCTGATCGGCTCGCTGCTGGCGTCGTCGCAGTTCACCCTGATCAGCGAGCAGGTCAACAGGTCCCTGCTGCTGACCACGGTCGACCAGACGCTGCCCAGCGCTGCCAAGGAGCTGCAGGTCCCCTTCAAGAACTTCATCGACACCTCCGGTTTCCCCAAGGTGTTCGACGCCATCGGAGGCGGCCAGCTCGTCGACGTCTCGCCGCCCGACCAGAGCGTGGCGGCGAAGGGCAACCGGCAGCTCGATCGCGCGCGCCGGGGCATCGTCAAGGTCCAGGGCGTGGCCACGAGCTGCCGCAAGCACATCGAGGGCACCGGCTTCGTCTACGCCCAGAACAAGATCATGACGAACGCGCACGTGGTCGCCGGGGTCAACCAGGGGCTGCAGGTCACCGACTACCTCGACAAGACCCACCCGGCCAAGGTCGTGCTCTACAACCCCGACCGTGACATCGCCATCCTCCACGTCCCCGGGCTCAATATGCCCGTACTGCGCTTCGACGGCAGCGCGAAGAAGGGCGACGACGCGATCGTCGCCGGATTCCCGCACGGCCACGGCTACACCATGAACGTGGCCCGCATCCGGGTGCAGCAGAAGGCCAAGGGGTTCAACATCTACGAGCGCAAGAGCGTCGTCCGCGACGTGTACGCCATCCGCGGCCTGGTCCGCCAGGGCAACTCCGGCGGCCCGCTGCTCACCCCCGACGGCAAGGTCTACGGCGTCGTCTTCGCCGCGGCCCTCAACCAGCAGGAGACCGGCTACGTGCTCACCGCCGCCGAGGTCGCGCCGGACGCCGAGGACGGCTCCAGGCTCTTCAACCGGGTCGACACCCAGGAGTGCGACCAGAACTAGCGCCTCGCCCGCGTCCGGACGGCGGGGGTGAAGCTCAGAGGAGTTCCTCGATCCTGGCGATGGCCGCCTCGGCCTCCAGGGTGTCGAGCTCGTGGGCGGTCCTGGCGATCCGCTCGTACGGCATGCCGTAGCGGCTGATCCGGTCGGCGCCCCGCGCGAACAGCGTCGCGGCCCCGCGGCGGTTGCCCCGTTGCAGGTGGGTGAGACCGACACAGATCTGCGCCAGTCCCTGCCACAGCTCGCGTTCCTCCTCGGGAGAGGTCTTCCAGCGGCCCTCCAGCACCTCGTGGGCATGGAACGGCCGCCTCTCGCCGAGCAGGCGGCGCGCCTCGGAGAGGGCCTCCTCGGTGCTCGGCGCGTAGTCGTCCGGGATGCGTTCCACGCCCTCGGCGCCGCGCGGCAGCGGGCGCCCGAACGCGTCGCGGGGACGCTGGTTGCGCGGCCTCCCGTCAGGATCCCGGTCCCGCCCGTTCACCGGTCGGGCTCCGGGTCGGCCAACCAGGCGACGAGCTCGGCGTCGAACTCGTCGGGGCGCTCCTCGTGCGGGAAGTGCCCGGCGCCCTCCAGCAGCCGCCACCGGTAGGGGGCGGCGACGTAGCGGCCGGAGCCCTGGGCGGTGCGCGGCAGGATGTGCCTGTCGAGCGCGCCGTGCACCTGCAGGGTCGGCGCGTTGATCTGGGTGCGCATGGTCCTCGCGTAGCGCCATCCGTCCGGCCGGAGCTGGGAGCGGCCGAACCAGCGGTGGTACTCCAGCGCGCAGTGCGACACGTTGCGAATGCGGAACGCGTCGCGGTAGGTCCTCGCCACGTCGTCCTCGGGCCAGCCGGGGCCCGACCACTGGTCGAGCAGCCGCCCCACCCTGGCACCGGAGTTGGCGGTCAGGCGCCGCTCGGGAAGCAGCGGCAGCTGGAAGCCCAGCGCGTAGCGGGCCGCCCTGAACTGGCCGAAGGGCTCGGTGAACAGCGTGGCACGGAGACGGCGGGGGTGCGGAGCCGAGACCGGGACCAGCCGCAGGACCGCCTTGGGATCCGTCACGGCCATGGTCCAGGCGAGCAGCCCGCCCCAGTCGTGGCCGACGACGATCGCACCGGTCTCGCCCAGCGCCCGGATCAGCCCGGCCGCGTCGGCGGCCAGGGTGTGCAGGTCGTAGCCGCGCGGGGGCTTGTCACTGGCTCCGTAGCCCCGCAGGTCGACGGCGACGGTGCGGTAGCCCGCCGCCGGGAGCGAGACGAGCTGGTTGCGCCAGCTCCACCAGAACTGCGGGAATCCGTGGAGCAGCAGCACGAGGGGGCCCGTACCGGCCTCCACGACGTGGAAGCGGGTACCTCCGGCGTGGACGGAGCGGTGGGTCCACGGCCCCTCGATCCTGACCAGGGACTCGTCGGGCCTGCTCACTGGCCGGGTCTCGCCGGGTCGCGACGGCCGTCCGCCTGAACGGTGGGGACCGGAGCCGTGCCGGGAGCGGGCTCGGGCTCGCCGCTCCTGATGGTCTTGAGCGAGCGCAGTGTCCGCTTCATCCCGGTCAGACCCTTGAGCCGCCGCATGCCGATGAGGACCAGCAGCCCGGCTGTGAGCAGGTAGAACAAGGTGACGACCAGGAAGGCGGCCCAGGGCCACATGCCCACGCCGATCAGGGCGTAGGCGATCGTGAACGAGGCGAGGATCAGGCACAGGTGGGCCATGAACGCCGCGGCGCCGAAGAGCCCCGCCGCCGTGCCGACCCGTTTGGCGTCGAACCTGAACTCGGCCTTGGCCAGTTCGATCTCGGCACGGACCAGGGTGGATATGTGGTCGCTGGCGGCGGCGACCAGCGCGCCCAGTGACTCCTCCTGTGGTTCCGCGGGCGGGATATGTGTCATGGACGATCTCCTATCGAGGGCCTTTGTCGAACATCATGCTGCGCGTTGAGGCGGTCGCGCACGCACACCCGCAGCGGAATCGTCGCCGGAACCGGCGTCGCGAGCACGCCGGCGGTCATCGCGTACCTGTCATCAAATATCTGCGTCGTCAAGACTTCAGACTTTAGTCCCGGAGAGGAAGGGAGGCGGGGGACTGCACCGGTTTGGTGAGGTCTCGGCTGTCCGGTGGTGAGAACCTGCACCACAGACCCACCGCCGGGCGGGTGGGATGCGTGGGATGTGAAGTCTGTACGGGACCGTTTGCTCCTTGGTCGGGACCGTTGGGCTCTTGGCGGGGACGGCGGGCGCCGGGACGACCCCGGCCCGTGCGGGCGGGAACTCCCCGTTCTCCGCGACCTTCGGCCCCGGAGAAGATGTCAACGGGCCGAGAGCTACCCCGGCGGCGGCCCGGTGAACGTCGCAGGCCCGTGAGACCGGACCGGTGGGACCGGACCCGTGAGGCCGTGACCCGTGAGACCGGACCTGTGGGACCGGATCGGTGAGAAAAGCCTCCCGAGCGGCGAGTTCTCGTCATCGGAGACGCGACCGGAGGTGTCTTCGAGGACTTTCTCGGAGACGTCGACGGAGAGGTCGCCGGAAAGCCTTAAGCGGTCCCGCCTTCGGACGGTCCCGCCTTCGGAGGAACCGTCCGAAGGCCCCTTCCGCGAGCCCACCCGAGCCCACGGAGTTCGCGGGCCGGCGGGGAGCTCACGGAAGGACGTGCGCGGAGGGCTTTTCGCGGGGACTCGGAGTGATCAAGAGGTTCGGCCTCTCCGGGCGGGCCGTGTCTCCTGCGTCTCCGACATCTCCGACATCTCCGACATCTCCGACGTCTCCGGCTCACCCGGATGTCCCGGCTCGCTCAGTCCTCGCTCTTGGCGCTGGGCAGTTTCTCCGAGATGAGGTTCATCACCGTGCTGTCGGCCAGGGTGGTGACGTCGCCGACGCTGCGGTTCTCCGCCACGTCACGCAGGAGACGCCGCATGATCTTGCCGGAGCGGGTCTTGGGCAGCTCGGGGACCACCAGGATCTGGCGCGGCTTCGCGATCGGGCCCAGCGCCTTGGACACGTGGGCGCGCAGCTCGGCCGCGATGTCCGCGCCCTCCTCGGCGTTGCCGCGCAGGATCACGAACGACACGATGGCCTGCCCGGTCACCGGGTCGGTCGCGCCGACCACGGCCGCCTCGGCGACCTTCGGGTGGGAGACCAGCGCCGACTCGACCTCGGTGGTGGAGATGTTGTGCCCGGAGACGAGCATGACGTCGTCCACCCGGCCGAGCAGCCAGATGTCACCGTCCTGGTCCTTCTTGGCACCGTCGCCCGCGAAGTACATGCCCTCGAAGCGGGACCAGTAGGTGTCGATGTAGCGCTGGTCGTCGCCCCAGATCGTGCGGAGCATGGAGGGCCACGGGTCGCGGATCGCGAGGTAGCCGCCACCGCCGTTGCCCACGCTCCGGCCCTGGTCGTCGACCACGTCGGCGGTGATGCCCGGCAGCGGGCGCATGGCCGCGCCGGGCTTGCCCTCGGTGACGCCGGGCAGCGGGCTGATCATGACGGCGCCGGTCTCGGTCTGCCACCAGGTGTCGACGACCGGGGTACGGTTGCCGCCGATGTGCTCGCGGTACCAGACGTACGCCTCGGGGTTGATCGGCTCACCGACGCTGCCCAGGATCCGCAGCGAGGACATGTCGTACTTGGCGGGGATGTCGTCACCCCACTTCATGAACGTACGGATGGCCGTCGGGGCCGTGTAGAGCAGCGTGACCCCGTACTTCTGCACGATCTCCCAGAACCGGCCGCGGTGCGGGGTGTCCGGGGTGCCCTCGTAGATGACGCTGGTCGCGCCGTTGGCCAGCGGGCCGTACACGATGTAGGAGTGGCCGGTCACCCAGCCGATGTCGGCGGTGCACCAGTAGACGTCGGTGTCGGGCTTGAGGTCGAACACCGCGTCGTGGGTGTACGCGGCCTGGGTGAGGTAGCCGCCGGTGGTGTGCAGGATGCCCTTGGGCCTACCGGTCGTCCCGCTGGTGTAGAGGATGTAGAGCGGGTCCTCGGCGTCGTTCGGCAGCGCCTCGTGGACGTCGGGCTGCCGGTCCACGACGTCGTGCCACCAGACGTCCTTGTCGGTCTGCTCGACGTCCTGGCCGGTCCGCCTCACGACGAGGACGTGCTCGATGCCGGGGCACTCCGCGACGGCCTCGTCCACGGTGGGCTTGAGCGCGCTGGGCGCGCCGCGGCGGTAGCCGCCGTCGGCGGTGACCACGAGCTTGGCGTCGGCGTCCTTGATCCGGCCGCTGAGCGCGGCGGAGGAGAACCCGCCGAACACCACCGAGTGGATCGCTCCGATGCGGGCGCAGGCCAGCATCGTGATCGGCAGCTCGGGGATCATCGGCATGTAGATCGCGACCCGGTCGCCCTTGCCGACCCCCAGCTCCTGGAGCGCGTTGGCGGCCTTGGAGACCTCGCGCAGCAGGTCGGAGTAGGTGAGCGTACGGGTGTCGCCCTCCGGCTCGCCCTCCCAGTGGTAGGCGACCTTGTCACCGCGGCCCGCCTCCACGTGGCGGTCGACGCAGTTGTAGGCGATGTTGAGCTCGCCGCCGACGAACCACTTGGCGAAGGGCGGGTTCCACTCAAGGGTGGTGTCCCAGCGCTTCGACCAGGCCAGGCGGTCGGCCTGCCGTTCCCAGAAGGCGAGGCGGTCCC
The DNA here is from genome assembly GCF_052983175.1 of Streptosporangium sp. G12. Classification (NCBI taxonomy): domain Bacteria; kingdom Bacillati; phylum Actinomycetota; class Actinomycetes; order Streptosporangiales; family Streptosporangiaceae; genus Streptosporangium; species Streptosporangium sp. G12. The sequence goes on from NZ_JBRIQO010000007.1 coordinate 158,386, forward strand.
GCTCGGCCTCCACGTAGGCGTCGGCGGTCACGTTCGCGGCCGCGGCCAGCTCGGCAGGAGGTGCGAACCGCCGGGTCTCGTGCAGCAGGTTCGACAGCGTCTCCTGGGTCTCACGCGACTCGGAACCAGGGGTCTCCGGGGCCACTACGCACTCCTCACGTACTGCTATCGACTGGTCGTGTCCCACTTCACCAGGCCACCCGTGCCCGCCACAAGAGGTCTAGACAGGTCTGTACCAATCGGTGATGGGGGATCATATGCATTCAAAACGCCTTGATTTTGGGGATAATCACCCTCGAAACGTTGCGTTTTCGACACCGTAGGAATGTAGACGGCGTTATTCAACGCGCAGCGGCGGCGCGGTGCGCCGGGCGGTGTCATGTGCTCGGTGAACGGTTCGACCGCTGTCGCCCGGGGTGACCTTCCGGGAGGACCTCCGGGAGCCGGATTCCCGCGGCCGGTCCTTCTCCCGGCTTCCCGGTCTCCCGGCTTTCCCGCCTCCCGGGAGAGGGCCTCCCCGAGCGCCTCCGCCGGTCTGGTCGGGGCCTCGCCGAGCGGTCCCGATAGGGTCGGGCAGCGTGAACGACCCATTGGCTGTCATCGCGGGAATGCCCGGAGTGTCCGAGGCGGTCACCGACGCGCGCAAGGCCGTCGACCGGCTCTACGGGCACCGCGTGCTGCGGCGCAAGAGCCCGGAGGTGTCGGCCAGATCCGCGCTGCGCGGTGCCCGCGCGTCAGCCGCCCTGGAGGGTGTGGACGTGCCCCTCGACGTCATCCCCGAGGTCACCGATCCCGTGGTGCAGGGCGCGCTGCGGGTCTCGGCCGAACTGGGGCGGCTCGGCGCCACCTGGCGCACGGCGCCCCGCCAGGTGCTGGCCAGGCTGCACACGCTCGCCGCCTCGGGACTCACCGGAGAAGGCGGCGCGGGAGACCTCGGCCGCCCGAGGGCCACCGCCGCGGCCCCCGACCCGCTCGGCCTGGGCGCCGCCCCCGGGCCGCAGGAGGCGGTGGCGCGGGTGGACGGGCTGGTCCAGCTGGTGACGGCCTCCTCGAAGGCCCCCGCGCTGGTTCTCGCCGCCGTCGTACACGCGGAACTGGCCGTGCTGCGCCCGTTCGGGACGGCGGACGGGGTGGTCGCGCGCGCGGCGGAGCGGCTGACGCTGGTGGAGTTCGGCCTGGACCCGAAGTCGCTGGTGGCCGTCGAGGTGGGCCACCTCGAACTCGGCCCGGCCTACGGGGAGGGGTTGCGGTCGTACCTGAGCGGTACCCCCGAGGGCGTCGCCGCGTGGGTGCGGCACTGCGCGTCGGCGGTCGCGCTGGGCGTGCGCGAGGCCACGGCTATCTGCGAGGCCATGCAGCGAGGCTGACCTCGGGCGGGTCACCGCTTGCCCGCGTCTCTGCGCGACGGCTGATTTCGCTCGTGCCCCTGGGCGCGGCTGACGCTGCTCGTGCCTCTGGGTGACGGCCGACCGCGTGCTTAATCACCGAACGTCACTGATTACGGACATCCCGAGTGGTCGTCCTCACGAACCGACGGCGCCCCTGGTGTGGGGCGCCGTCGCCGACACGTTCCTACCGGGTTACCAAGCGTGCACCTGATAATCGCTGGAGCGGGACAAGCCCGCTCGAGCGCGCCTCCCGCGGCTGGCGGCGCGTGGGTACTCGGCGGCCGTGCCCGGACAAGTGGTCCGTGAAACCTTTGTACGTCCGATCCGCGCTGATGGGAACCCCTAGGAGCAAGACCTTTACGGATCGGGGGACATTAATGGACGAACCATCTGTTATGCCGTTTTATCCTCCGGGAGACCTGGACGGCATGGCGCTCGGCGGGTGGCCGGACACCCTGATGATGATCACCGAGTGTGACCGTCGCCCGCCCGCGCGCAGAGCGCATCTTGGCAGGGCCGTATCCAGAGACTGGACCGTTACATTAAAAAAAGTAGTGGAAATCGGGGATTACTCCTCGACGAAACTTGAGTTGATCGGGCAGCATGAGGTGGTATCTCCCCAAACCGGAGTAACTGCGCATGGGTTGCATCGCACTCCCCTCGCCATGCTCTGGCAGCTGTTGAAAGCTTTCTTCTGAAACGGGACCGGCTCTACCCCCCCAGAGCCGGACCGGTTGGCGACCCCCGCTCTCCCCCCCGGCGGGGGTCGCCCCTTTTTCCGCCGCCCTCTGCCCGGTTTCTCCGGCCGTTCTCTGCCCGGGAGGCACGCCCCCCGGTCTCGTTCCCGGCACGGCGGCCTCCTCGGCACGTCCCTTCGCCTTCCGGGTACGGACTCTCCCCTTCCCGCACCGGCGGACCCCTATGTACGGGCTCCTGTATGGACGTTCTGGCTCGTACAGACTTATGTGCGGGCGCTCCGGGGCGTACGGGTGTGCGCGTGGACGTACCGGCCGCGGGTTTTCCACAGGACGGACCGTTGGCGGCCGGTTGTCCACAGTGCGGCGTTCGGTATCCCGAGGAGGGGCGGTCGTCACGGAGAGTGGGGCTCCCGCACCTCAGGGAGGTATCCGTGGACCGCCCGCTGGTCATCACCGAAGACCACGACCTGCTCGACGACCTGCTCCGTGTCGCCGCCGCGGCCGGAGCCGAGCTCGATGTCGCCCACGTGCCCGCGCACGCCCGGCCCTACTGGAACCGCGCCCCGCTGGTCGTCGTCGGTGGCGACGTGGCCGACGCCCTGGCCGCGACCGGTCCGCCGCCTCGCCCCCGCGTCTTCCTGGCCACCCATGCCTCCGAGGATCCCGACACATGGCGCAGGTGCGTCGCGGTCGGAGCCCAGGGCGTGTTGGAGTTGCCCGCCGCGGAGCGGCGGCTGGCCGACGAGTTCGCCGACGCCGTCGAGCCGCCCGCGAGACCCGGATCCGTGGTGTGTGTCGCGGGCGGGCGGGGAGGAGCGGGAGCCAGCGTCCTGGCGGGTTCGCTGGCACTGGCCGCGTCCCGGCAGCGCGTCCGCACCCTCCTCGTCGACGCCGACCCGCTCGGCGGAGGCCTGGACCTCCTGCTCGGGCAGGAGGAGTCCGACGGAGCGCGCTGGTCCGACCTGGTCGCCCGTGAGGGCAGGGTCAGTTACACCGCGCTCCAGGCGGCCCTGCCGACCTACGGCGGGCTGACGTTGCTCTCCTTCGACCGGGGCAAGGTCGACCCGATCCCGGCCGAGGCGATGCGCTCGGTCCTCGAGGCGGGCCGCAGGGGCTTCGACCTGGTGGTCGTCGACCTGCCGCGCCACCTCGACCAGGCCGCGGTGGAGGCGCTCGGACGAGCCGCCACGACCCTCCTGGTCGTCACCGCCGACGTGCGCGGCGTGCTCGCCGCGGCCCAGGTGCTCGCCGGGCTGTGCGGGCACACGGGCGAGGTGCGGGCCGTCGTGCGCGGCGGGGTCCTGAACGGTGACGTGGTGGCGACCTCGCTCGGCATCCCGTACGGCGGCAGCCTCCCCGACCAGCCACGTCTCGCCGCTGCGCTCGATCGGGGCGACGTTCCCCCACTCGGCCGCCGCACCTCTCTCGGCCGGTTCTGCGCCGCGTTCCTGCACGAGCTGTTCGGACCGGACGCGTGAGGCGGGCCGAGAGCGCCGTGACGGTCTCGCCGGAGTTGGTGGAGGCGGTCCGCGTACGGCTGGCCAGGACAGGCGTCGAGCCCAGCGCCGCGCACGTCACGGTCGCCCTGCGGGCCGAGCGGGCGATGCTCGGCGACGCGGAGATCCTGGCGGTGGCCCGGGTCCTGTGCGCCGACCTCATCGGGGCGGGTCCGCTGGAGCCGTTGCTGGCCGAGGCCGAGGTCACCGACGTGCTGGTGAACGGCCCGCGCGAGGTGTGGGTCGACGACGGCGGCGGGCTGCGCCTGACCTCGATCGTCTTCCCGGGCGAAGACGCTCTCCGGCGGCTCGCGCAGCGTCTCGCCTCCGCGGCGGGCCGGCGCCTCGACGACGCGTGCCCGTACGTCGACGCCCGCCTCGCCGGAGGCGTCCGGCTCCACGCCGTCCTTCCGCCCGTGGCGCCCAACGGCACCTGCCTTTCCCTGCGGCTCCCGCCCAGACGCACCTTCACCCTTCCCGACCTGGTCGAAGCGGGCGCGATCAGGGCCGACAGCGTCACCGTTCTGACCGCGGTGATCGAGTCGAGGCTCGCCTTCCTGGTCACGGGCGGCACGGGTACGGGCAAGACGACCATGCTCTCCGCCCTGCTCTCCCTCGCCCACCCCGGGGAGAGGCTGCTGCTGGTCGAGGACTCCGCGGAGCTGAGACCGCTTCATCCCCACGTCGTCCGCCTGGAGTCGCGCCCGGCCAACCTTGAGGGCGCCGGTGGTGTCGGCCTGCGCGACCTCGTCCGCCAGGCCTTGCGGATGCGCCCCGACCGGCTTGTCGTCGGAGAGGTCAGGGGGGCCGAAGTCGTGGACCTCCTCAGCGCTTTGAACACCGGGCACGAGGGAGGTTGCGGCACCTTGCACGCCAACACCGCGACCGATGTGCCACCCCGCCTGGAAGCGCTGGGATGCGCGGCGGGTCTCAGCAGGGAGGCGGTCCACAGCCAGATCGCCGCCGCCCTGGACGTCGTCGTCCACCTGGTCCGTGACCATGCCGACGGCCGCCGTCGGGTCGCCGAGATCTGCATGATGGTCCGCCGCCCCTCGGGGCTGGTCGAGGCCGAAGCGGCCCTCACCTTCACGCCGGACGGCCAGGTGATCCCCGGTCCCGGCCTGCCCGCTCTCGCGGCCCGAGCACCCGGCATCGCGGATCCGGGGCCGACGATGTCCGCGCCCGATCACCACCGGGAGTCTCGACCGGATGCCCCCGGCCGGCCGAGCTCCGACGAGCCGGTGTCGTGGCCGGTGGCACAGCCGGTGTCACGGCCGGTGGCACGGTCGGCGCCGTGGCCGGTGTCACGGTCGGCGCCGTGGCCGGTGTCACGGTCGGCGTCATGACGGCGACCGCCCTGGTCCTCGCCGCGCTGGCTGCGTGGTTGTGGGCGGGAGCGGATCCCGGCACCACCCGCCTGCGCCGGATGAGACGTCGAAGCATGGTCGCCGTCGCCTCGGGTTCTCTCCGCGAGAGATTCACCGCCCGGTCGCGGCCCTCCAAGCGCGTGGATGCCTGGCGAGCCGCGTCGATCGAGCTGTGCCAGGGCCTCGCCGCGGAGCTCGCGGCGGGGCGGACGGCGGGTGAGGCGCTGGCGCGGGCCGTGGGGGCGGCGGGGTTTCCCGATCCCGTCGCCCTGCGCCCGCTGGTCGCGGCCGCGAGAGACGGGGGCGACGTCCCGGCCGCTCTGCTGGCGGTGGCGCCCGAGCACGGAGGTGAGGCGTTCCGAGGGCTGGCCGCCTGCTGGAAGGTGAGCGTGACCGCCGGGGCGGGTCTGTCCGTTCTCGTCGATCGTGTCGCCGATTCCCTGCGAGAGGCCGAGACCCATCGTCACGACGTCGCCGCCCAGCTCGCCGGTCCCCGGGCCACGGCCCGGCTGCTCGCGGGTCTACCCGTTCTCGGTCTGCTGATGGCGGCAGGTCTCGGCATGCGCCCGCTGCACTTCCTGTTCGGCAGCCCGGCGGGTGCCGGTTGCCTGGTCGTCGGCCTCGCGCTCGACGCCTGCGGGTTGTGGTGGACCCACCGTCTGGTCACTCGTGCCCGGCAGGGCGGATGACCGCGCGACCAGGTCAGAGAGGCGGCCGGGTCGGAGAGGATGAGAGACAATGATCGTTTTGCTCGCCGTGGTGTTCGCCGGAATCGCCGCTCGGCTGTGGAGCAGCCGCAGAGAACCCGCCGACCGGCTCCGCCGTGTGCGGCGCTCACCCCCTCCGGTCAGGTTCCCGGAGATGTCGCGGGAGGCCGAGGCGTCCGCGTTCTCCCTGTCCGCGGGGGTGGTCCGCGATCCCTCCGCGCGCGTGGTCCGCGACGCGCCGGCGCGCATGTTTCGCGATGCCTCCGCGAGCACGGCTCGCGGCACAGCCGGGAGGAGGGGCCACGATGTGTTCGGGGGACCGGCCTGTGGGCCGGTGGGGCGACGGCGGCCGGGGCGGGGTGAGGTCGCGGCCGCCGTCGCTCCCGGGCTGGCGGCGTTCCTGGCCGTGGGAGGTCTGGCGGGGGCGGTCGCGGGCGTCGCCGGTTTCGGGATCGCGCTGGTGGTCCTGCGAAGGCGGGAGCCCCCCGAGCTGCGCGGGGAACGCCGGAGGGTGACGGCGGATCTGCCACTGGCGGCCGATCTCATGGTCGCCTGCCTGCGCGCCGGCCAGCCGATCACCGGAGCCATCGACGTGACGGTGGAGGCGATCGGCGGGCCGCTGGGCGAGCGGCTGGCCCGGGTGAGTGGCCGGCTGAGACTGGGAGCGGCGCCGGAGAGCGCCTGGCAGGCCCTGGACTCCGAACGCTCGCTCGCCCCTCTGGCTCGGGCCATGAGCCGGGCCGCGCTGAGCGGCGCACCGGTGGCCGATGTCCTCATCAGGCTGTCCGACGACTCCCGCCGCGCCGCTCGCGCCGCGTCGTCGGCAGCCGCCCAGCGGGTGGGGGTCCAGGTCGTCGCCCCCCTGGGATTGTGTTTTCTCCCCGCCTTCGTCTTTTTGGGAATCATCCCCGTCGTGGCCGGTCTCGCCGGTGAGGTGCTGCTTCCCTGAGTTATCCACAGAGTTTTCCCCGACAGGCCAGGGTTATCCACAGGAAAACGATGATCCCTGTGGACAGAGCTCTTGAAATTTCCCCATCTGGCCCCTGAAACGGCTCTCCTCGTTCGAAGAGGTCCGTTTCGTGCTTTTTTGGCGACATTCTCTGCTGCTGGCCTGTGGACAACCCGAGGTTCTTCCACAGAATGCAGTTCGAGTCAACGAGGCCGCAGGCGTATGGAGAACCCTGGCGTCACCGGCCGGACGGTGGGTCCGGCGGAGATCTCCAGGAGGAGCAGATGACTCGAACCAGTGCCGTTCACGCGCGGCGTGACTGGTCGCGGTGGCCGCGTGCCCGGTGGGCGCTGCTGACCGCCGGCGCGCACCGTGACCGAGGCATGTCCACGGCCGAGTACGCGGTCGGAACGATCGCCGCCTGCGCTTTCGCCGCCCTCCTCTTCAAGGTGGTGACGAGTTCAGACGTCCAGCAGATGATCACGGCTTTGATCAACCGAGCACTCAACGTGGCCGGATGATCCTCCCGGCGTCGGTGACCTCCTCTCGCCGGTCGAGAGGTTCGGTGACCGCGGAGACGGCCGCTGCGCTACCTGCCCTCATGGTCGTGCTGGGAGCGGGGCTGTGGGCCGTGGCGGCGGTCGAGGCGCGACTGGAGTGTGTGGACGCCGCGCGGGCCGGGGCTCGGGCCGCCTCGCGCGGCGAGCCGCTCGAGCGGGTCAGAGGCGGCGTCCTGTCGATGGTTCCGGCGGGCGCCCTGGTCACGGTGACCCGGAGTGCGGAGACGGTGCGGGTGGAGGTGTCCGTGGACGTCAGGCCTCGCTGGGGCGCCTCGCTCCCGAGCGTGACCGTTCACGCGACCGCCGTGTCCGTCACCGAGCCGGGGCTGGAGCGGTAGGTCGTGGCTCGTGGCCGGGGCCGGGGCCGGGGCTGGAGCGGTGGGCCGGGGCTCGTGGCCGGGTTCGCAGGGGTCACAGCACGGCCGCTTCCGGCCGCTCCCGGCCACGCCCGTGGCGGCGGCGCGCGTCATGCGTCGACCAGAACCGTGTGCCGACCGGGAAACCAGGAAACCTGGAAACCGGGCCAGGAGAGAAGGGGAGAGGACGTGTCCGCGGCAAGGCGAGAGGCGGTACGTGGATGAGCGGAGAGAACACGCAGCGAGGGTCGGCGACGATCTGGACGGTCGGGCTCATGGCGCTGGTCTTCGCGGTCGCGGCGGCGGTCGTGTTCGCGGGTGTGGCCAGGGTCGCGCGCCACCGGGCACAGAGCGCCGCCGACCTGAGCGCGCTCGCCGCCGCCCGGCTGGCCTTCGCGGATCCCGGCCGAAGCTGCGCGAGGGCCTCCTCGCTCGCCGCGGACAACGAGGCCAGGGTCACTCGCTGCTCTCTCGGCGACGGCGGCGTCGCGGACATCGAGGTGACCATGGAGGTGTCCCTGCCCCTGAAGGGGCCGGTGGCGATCACCGCCAGGGCGCGTGCGGGCCCCGTGCACATCGCTGACCCCGGCCCTTGACGGCGGTCCGATGAAACCCGGCTGTCACGTTCGCGGCTCGTCCTGGGAGAGCAGGACGGCGAGAAGCCGGAGGGCTCCGGCCTTGTCGAGGGGTTCGTTGCCGTTGCCGCACTTGGGAGACTGGATGCACGACGGGCAGCCGCGTTCGCACTCGCAGGAGGCGATGGCCTCGCGGGTGGCAGTGAGCCAGTCGTGCGCGCGGGCGTAACCACGTTCGGCGAAACCGGCGCCGCCCTCGTGGCCGTCGTAGACGAAGACGGTCAGCAGCCCGGTGTCGGGATGGAGCTCCGTGGAGACACCCCCGATGTCCCAGCGGTCGCAGGTCGCGAAGAGCGGCAGCAGGCCGATGGATGCGTGTTCGGCCGCGTGCGCGGCACCACCGAGGTCCACGCCCTCCTCGGCGAGGGGGACGAGCGCCGAGATGGGCAGCGTCCACCAGACGGCGCGGGTCCGCAGCGTGCGCGGGGGCAGGTCGAGGGGTTCGTCCCCCATGAGCTCGCCGCTCTGGGCTCGGCGCTTGAGATAGGCCACCACCTGGCTCGTCACCTCGACCGCGCCGAAATGGAGCTCTCCCTGCCCGAGGGGGTGCGAGCGAAGGGACTCGATGACCGAGATGTCGGTGACGTCCCTGGCGAAGGTCGTGTAGTCGGGGGTTCCGGCCTCGACCAGCGCGACCCCCGCCTCCAGATCGAGTTCGGCCACCAGGAACGTCTCTCCCTGGTGCACGTAGACGGCGCCGGTGTGCACGGCCGAGTGGGCCGAGGGCTCGTCCACGGTGCCGAGCAGCCGCCCGGTGGACATCTCGACGACGTGAACGGGCGCGGCGCCCGCTCCCCGGATGTCGGCGAGGTCGGTGGCGCGTCTCCTGCTGGTCCAGAACCAGCCCGCGGAACGTTCCCTGAGCAGGCCGTTCCCGACCAGGTCCGCGAGGACCTCCTTGGTGGTCGGGCCGAAGACGTCCAGCTCGTCGTGGGTCAGCGGGATCTCGGCCGCCGCCGCGCACAGATGGGGCCCCAGCACGTACGGGTTGCCGGGGTCGAGCACGATCGACTCCACGGGACGGCCGAACAGGGCCTCCGGATGGTGAACGAGATAGGTGTCCAGGGGGTCGTCCCTGGCGATCAGCACCGCCAGCGCGTCCTGCCCCTCCCGCCCGGCCCGCCCGGCCTGCTGCCAGAGGGAGGCGCGGGTTCCCGGCCACCCCGCGATGAGCACGGCGTCCAGCCCGGAGATGTCGACGCCGAGTTCCAGCGCGTTGGTCGTCGCCAGGCCGAGCAGTTCGCCGGAGCGCAGTGCCCTTTCCAAACCCCTGCGATCTTCGGCCAGGTATCCCGCCCGGTAGGCCGCCACCTTGCCGGACAGGTCCGCGGGCGCCTCCCCGTCGGCGATGAGGTCCTGGAGTCTGGCCCGCGTCGTGAGGGCCACGGTCTCGGCGGCCCGGCGGGAGCGGACGAAGGCCAGGGTCCGCACGTCGGAGGCGACGAGGTCGGCCAGGATGTCCGCGCTCTCGGCGGTCGCCGGGCGGCGGACCGGGGCCCCGCCCTCGCCCCGCAGATCGGTCAGGGGTGGTTCCCACAGCGCGAAGGTGGTAGCACCCCGGGGAGAGGTGTCCGCGGTCACCTCGGCCATCTGGAGGCCTGTCAGGCGCCTCGCGAAGATTCCGGGCTCGCTGGCCGTCGCCGAGGAGAGCAGGAAGGTCGGGCTGGAGCCGTAGCGGGCGCAGATCCGGCGCAGGCGGCGCAGGATCTGCGCGACATGCGAACCGAACACGCCCCGATAGCCGTGGCACTCGTCCACGACGACCATCCGCAGCCGCCGCCAGAAGGGCGACCACTGAGCGTGACGGGGCAGCAGGCCGCGATGGAGCATGTCCGGGTTGGTGAGGACGTAGTTGGCGTGCTTGCGCACCCAGGCCCGCTCCTCGAAGGAGGTGTCGCCGTCATAGGTGGCGGCCCGGAGGCCGGGAGGGTCGAGCTCGCGCAGCGCGCGGAGCTGGTCGGCGGCCAGCGCCTTGCTGGGCGACAGATAGAGGACCGTGCCGCCGTCGAGCGTCGATGAGAGCGCCGGGACCAGGTAAGAAAGGGATTTGCCCGACGCGGTCCCTGTGGAAATGATCACGTTTTGGCCACGGTGGATCAGGTCCGCGGCCTCGGCCTGATGTGGCCACAGGCCAGAAATACCGTGGTTCGCCCAGCGCGTAACCAGCCGCTGGTCGACCCAGTCCGGCCAGCGGGTCTCACCGGCCTGACGTGCGGGAACGCGCTCCACATGGGTGACACGGCCATGACGTGCGGGAACGTCGAGAAGACGGCTGAGGGCGGTGCCCGCGCCGAGGGGCGAGGATGAGGGCGGGGTCACTGGTTTCCAGTCTCACATCTGTGGGCAGAGTCGCCGGGAATCGTGATTTCGTATAGACACTGAGCGTACGCATGGTTGAATGCCGCGCGTCGGGGCTTGTCGTCCGGGGGCCACCCGGTCCCAGGAGGGCACGCCCGAATCGGTACTTTCGCAGGCAAGGCGCTGGAGGATCTGTGGATCTGAAGTTGGACCACCATTCCGAGGACCGTCTCACCATCGTTGAGGTCGAGGGTGAGATCGATGTCTACACCGCGCCCAGATTGCGTGAGCTCCTGATCGACCTGGTCAACAAGGGGAATTTCCACCTGCTCGTCAACATGGAGAAGGTCGACTTCCTTGACTCCACGGGCCTTGGTGTCCTGGTCGGCGGGCTCAAGCGAGTTAGGGCGCACGATGGCTCACTGGAGCTTGTCTGCACCCAGGAGCGCATCTTGAAGATTTTCCGGATCACCGGGCTGACAAAGGTCTTCGGGATCTACGCCTCGGTCGACGAGGCCAAGGAAGCTCACGGTCGAGACAAGTAGTCGTGGCTACCGTCGAGCTGACGTTCAGCGCTCTCCCCGCGCACGTGCGGACGGCACGCCTGGTCGCCACGGCTATCGCCAGGCGCACCGGCGTGCAGGAGTCGCTGCTGGACGAGGTAAGGCTTGCTGTCGGTGAGGCATGCTCGCGGGCCGTGGAGGCACATCGCCTCCACTGTCCGGGAGAGCCGATCCGGATCGAGCTACGTGATGACTTGGGGCGTTTCGAGGTGACGGTCACCGACTCCGCCCCCAGTGATAGTGACGAGCTGGAGCACGATCGCGCCCTTCTCGGGTTCGACGATCCGTTCAGGCAGCTTCCCGATGACCTGATGGCCGGTTTCGGCATCGCGGTCATCGCGGGGCTGGCCGACGACGTTCAGGTCTACCCGAGCCAGAAGGGCATGTGCATTCGCATGAGCTGGCCGGCGGCGACGAACGGAATGTCTCCGGTCTGACAGAGAAGACTTCGGCGACCGGGCGTGTCCACACGGACACGCCCGGTTGTTCGTTGGGGGTCGAGTGGCCCTGGAGGGCGTGGTCCGGGCAGAGGATCCGCCCGATGGCGTCCCCGTGAAGAGGGCGTCCCCGTGAGAGCGCCCGGGCCGTTCGGGGCGGGGATCTCAATTTCGGTCTAAACTTAATTTAGATGTTTCTTGTCTGAAACTAGGGAGAAACAGGGGTGGGCGGGACAGGTGTGACGGGTGAAATGACCTCATAAGCAGGTCGGTCGTCAAGAGGCGCTGGTCGTGTCGCCAAATGGGCGTGGGCGGAGGCTTCATATCCGCGTCCTCGCTGCGTAGACTCCCGGAACCGGCCAAGGTTTATCCTTCGGAGCGGCCCGCACGCGAGCCGCCCTCCGTGGGGGTCTGCAACTGGAAGCGGCACTGCCAACCATCCCGGATGTGCGCCGCTTCAGCCGCCTAACCTCACCGCAGCGCACTCCGGGCAGGACGTGTTCCCGTCTTGCCAAGGAGACTCGGATGTCTGTGCTCCATCTCGCCGCTGCAGAGCCAGCGGTATCCCTGAGTGGTCACCACTTCACCATCGTGATCGTGGTCGCCGCCGTCGCCCTGCTCGCACTCGCCGTCGCCGGCACATTGGTGCGGGAGGTGCTGGCCGCCGACCAAGGCACCGAACGTATGCAGAACATCGCGCGAGCCGTCCAGGAAGGGGCTTCCGCGTACCTTACGCGGCAGTTCCGGACGCTCGCGTTGTTCGTCATTCTGATCCCTTTCCTGCTGTATCTCCTCCCGGCCGAGACGACCAGCGTGAGGATCGGCAGATCGGCTTTCTTCGTCGTCGGCGCGCTGTTCTCCTCGCTGACCGGATTCATCGGCATGTGGCTGGCGGTCCGCGGCAACGTCCGCGTCGCCGCCGCGGCCCGCGCGTCCGGTGAGAAGATCGCCATGCGGATCGCCTTCCGCACCGGCGGCGTGGCCGGAATGATCACTGTTGGCCTCGGCCTCTTCGGCGCGGCCGTGGTGGTGATCATCTATCAGGGCGACGCCCCGGCCGTGCTGGAGGGCTTCGGCTTCGGCGCCGCGCTGCTCGCCATGTTCATGCGAGTCGGCGGAGGCATCTTCACCAAGGCCGCCGACGTCGGCGCCGACCTGGTCGGCAAGGTCGAGCAGGGCATCCCCGAGGACGATCCGCGCAACGCCGCCACCATCGCCGACAACGTCGGCGACAACGTCGGCGACTGCGCGGGCATGGCCGCCGACCTGTTCGAGTCCTACGCGGTCATGCTGGTCGCCAGCCTGATCCTGGGCCGGGTGGCCTTCGGCGTCGAGGGGCTGGTGTTCCCGCTGATCGTGCCCATGATCGGTGTGATCACGGCGATCATCGGCATCTTCGTCACCGCCCCGCGCGCCGGCGACCGCAACGCGATGGCCGCGATCAACCGGGGTTTCTTCATTTCGGCGGCCATCTCGGCGATCCTCGTCGCCGTCGCGGCCTACCTCTACCTGCCGGCCAGCTTCTCCGGGCTGACCAACGTGAGCCCGGAGATCGCCGCGGTCACCTCGGACCCGCGCCTGATCGCGATCGGGGCGGTGCTCATCGGCCTGGTGCTGGCGAGTGCCATTCAGATCCTCACCGGCTACTTCACCGAGACGAACCGCCGTCCGGTGCGGGACATCGGCGAGAGCTCCCGTACGGGTCCCGCCACGGTCATCCTGTCCGGCATCAGCGTCGGCCTGGAGTCGGCGGTCTACTCCGCGCTGATCATCGGAGCCGCCGTCTACGGAGCCTTCCTGCTGGGCTTCGGCAACGTCACCATCGCCCTGTTCGCCGTGGCGCTGGCAGGCACCGGCCTGCTGACCACGGTCGGCGTGATCGTGTCGATGGACACCTTCGGCCCGGTCTCCGACAACGCCCAGGGCATCGCCGAGATGTCCGGTGACGTCGAGGGCGAGGGCGCCCAGGTGCTCACCTCGCTGGACGCCGTCGGCAACACCACCAAGGCCATCACCAAGGGCATCGCGATCGCCACGGCCGTGCTCGCCGCCACCGCGCTGTTCGGCGCGTTCCGCACGGCGGTCGAGACCCAGCTGGCCGGCGCGACCGAGAGCGTGAAGACGGCGCTGGGCTCGTTCAGCTCGTTCACCCTGAGCGTCGACTCCCCGAACGTGCTGGTCGGCCTGATCATCGGCGCCGCGGTGGTGTTCATGTTCTCCGGCCTGGCGATCATGGCGGTCGGCCGCGCGGCCGGGCGGGTGGTCTTCGAGGTGCGCGAGCAGTTCCGCACCAAGCCGGGGATCATGGCGGGGACGGAGCTGCCCGACTACGGCAGGGTCGTCGACATCTGCACCCGCGACTCGCTGCGGGAGCTGGCCACGCCCGGCCTGCTGGCCGTGCTGACCCCGATCGCCGTCGGTTTCGCCCTCGGGTACGCCCCGCTCGGCGCGTTCCTGGCCGGTGCCATCGCGTGCGGCACGCTCATGGCGGTGTTCCTGGCCAACTCCGGTGGTGCCTGGGACAACGCCAAGAAGCTGGTCGAGGACGGTCACCACGGTGGCAAGGGCTCGCCGGCCCACGAGGCCACCATCATCGGTGACACCGTCGGCGACCCGTTCAAGGACACCGCAGGACCGGCGATCAACCCGCTCCTCAAGGTGATGAACCTCGTGGCGCTGCTGATCGCCCCGGCCGTGGTGACCTACGCCGACAACACCGCGCTGCGCATCGGCATCACGGTGCTGGCGGTGGGCATCGTCGTCGCCGCGGTCGTCATCTCCAAGCGTCGTTCGGCGGGCATCGCCCCGACGGAGGAGAACAACTCCGACCGGGAGCCGGAGCAGGTCTCCAGCTGAGCAATGTTTGACGACAATGTTTGACGGAGGGGTGCACGGGCCGCGTGCACCCCTTCGGCGTGTGCGGGCCACCCCGGTGGGAAACTGGCCGGTATGGAACAGCAGCCCTCCGGAGGCAAGACACTCGTCCTCATCCTGCTGGCGATGGTCGCGGTGTTCGCGGTGATCGTGGGTCTGGCCATGTGGGCGTCGCGATGACGGCGCGCACGCTCGTCGTCCTGCGCCACGCCAAGGCGGTTCACACCTCCGGCCTCGCCGATCGCGAGCGTCCTCTCACCGAGGTCGGCGAGCGCGACGCCCTCAAGGTCGGCGCGGCCCTCGCCGGCATGGACCTCACCCCCGACCTGGTGCTCTGCTCGCCGTCGGTACGGACCAGGCAGACCGCCGACCTGGCGCTCCCCGGCGCGGACATCCTGATCGAACCGGCCATATACGAGGCCTACCCCGACGAGCTGCTCACGCTGATCCGGCGGAGCGACCCGGAGGTCGGCACGCTGGTCCTGGTCGGTCACAACCCCGGGGTCCACGAGCTGGTCACGCAGCTCACCGCCGCCGACGGCGACGCCGGGTTCCCGCCCGGCGCGTTCGCCGTCATCGAGGTCGACGGCGAGTGGGCCGGGCTCGACACCGGCCGCGGGATCGCCCGCTGGACCCCCAGGAAGCACTGAGACGGAACCCCCGGAAACACCGGGCCGAGGCCATCGGGAAGCACCGAGACCCGGCGCGGTTCCGGGAGGGGAGCCGCGAGGGGCGCGATCGGGGGTGGCATGCGAGGGCTCACCGGCGCGCTGCGCGCCGACTTCCGGCTCTCCGGTCGTCCGGCCTGGGGCTACGGCCTGCTGTGCGCGCTGGTCATCTGCCTCCCCCTGATGTCCGGTGTCCTCCTCGGTCACCTCCGGGAGGGCGCCTCGGTGGCCCTGGGCGGCTATCTCACGCTCTTCGGCGACACCCCGGGACAGCCGTACGGTGATCGTGTCCGCAGGCTGATCGTCAGCACGACCACGGTCACGCTCGGTGACGGTCTCGGAGCGCTCGTCCAGCCCGGTCCCTGGCCGGTCGCCGTCGTGGTGGTCGGCCTGGTCGCGGCGGCGGGCGTCTACTGGCCGGCGCTGGGCATCCCCGCCGTGCTCTCCGTGACCCTGGCGTACTTCGCGCTCCCCGGCGTGAGCGTGCCGCTCCACATGGGGACCACGGCCGCCGGCGGCCTGCTGGCCGTGCTGCTGGTCGTGGCGGTCTGGCCGGTACGGCGTCTCCGGCCGCTCCACAGGGCCGTGGAGGAGGCCGGTACGGCGCTGGCCGACCTTCTGGCGGCAGGGGGAAGGGCGCCGCTCGCGGACGAGAGCTGGGAGCCGCTGCGCCACCGGGCCGTCACCGCGCTGAAGGACCTGGACAGGGCGCTCTCCCTCTACCGGATCTCCGTGGAGGACGACCGGTCGCCGGATCGGCTCCCGGCCACGCTGAACCGCGTCTTCCAGCAGACGATCGCGCTGCGCGTACTGCGCGCGGCGGCCGTGGAGGCGGGCATCGGGACGGAGTGGGTCCGGGAGCTGGACGAGGCGGTCGAGGCGCTGGCCCGCGCGCTGCGGGAGGCGGTGCTGCTCGGCGGTCCGTCGGAGGTCCCGGAGGCGCTGGCCGCCATCGGGCGGTTCGCCGACCGGGTGGACGAGATCCGCGTGGCCGCCCGCGCGGGCGGCGCCCCGCTGCCCGCGGCCGTGCTGCTGGGGCAGATCCGCCAGGGTGTGGACCGGATCGCGATGGCGGTGCGCTCGGTGGCGCGGCAGGCCGCCGAGAGCGTCGAGACGGGCCCCCGCCTGCCGAGGTTCGTACGGCCCCGCAGGCCGGCGGTGTCGGCCGGCCGACACCCGGTCCGGGTCGGGCTGGCGGTGGTCACGGCCATGACGCTGATGGCGCTGGTCCACGAGCACTACGCGAAGTGGTTCGTGGCGACCGTGGCGGTCAGCCTCCGCCCCGCCTACCGCGACACGGTGGAGCGGGTGCTGCTGAGGGTGCTGGGCACGGCCGTGGGCGCGGTGGCCGCCGCGGTGGTGCTGGCGGTCGCGCCGGGGCACCTGCACCTGACGCTTTTCATCTCCGTCTGCGCGGCGCTGGGCTTCGCGCTGCGCGGGTCCGGTTACGGATACTGGGCGATCTTCTCCACGCCGCTCTCGCTGATGCTGTCCGACTTCTCCCTGCCGCTCGACTGGGGCGCGGCGGTGGCCAGGGTGGGACTCACGGTCGCGGGCGGCGCGCTGGCGCTGCTCTTCGCCCGGCTGCTGTGGCCCAGGGGACACCGGGCCCGGCTGACCGCCGGGATCGCGGAGATGCTCGACAGCCACGCCGTCCTGGTGCGGTCGCTGATCGACCGGGACGCCGCCCAGGTGGACATCCGGGGCTTCGCCGCGGCCGACGCCGCAGGGCGGCTCACCGACTCCCTGGACCTGCTGGACAAGGAACCGGGCGGCAGCGCGCCACGGCGGCTCAGGGAGTCGCTGACGGCGGCCGGACGGCTGCGGGACAACGCGTTCGCGCTGCTGGCGGTGCCGCCGCCCGAGGAGGGGGCGGGACCCACGGTGACGGTCCTCGATCTCGTCGCCGACCGGCTGGAGAAGGTCGCCGAGGCGGTCAGGACGGAGGAGGCCGGGGTGCCGCCCGACGATCTCGACGCCGTGCTCGACGAGTTCGGCGCGCACGTGGACGCGCTGGCCGCCCGCCGCCTGGACGAGCTCGCCGAACTGGCCGATGCCGATCCGCACGAGGACGCGGCCGACAGGATGACCGGCCTGCGCCGGCGCGTCAGGCACGCCGCCGCCGCGCAGCCCGCCCTGCGCGGTCTCGGCGCCGAAGCCGTACGACTGGCCGCTCTCACCACCCCGAGAAGCCGGTAGCCCGCCGCTCCGGGGCGCGAGCGGTTCACCGCTCCGGGGGGCAGGTGGCTCATCGGCCGAGCGGGCCGAGGCGCAGGTGGCCGCGACCGTCCGCGACCGTCCGCGAGCCCGGTACGGTCAGCGGTCGGCGGCGGTGACACCGTCCTCGGCGTCGGCGTCCTCCACCTCGGCGCGGGGAATGCCGAGCAGGTAGAGGATCGAGTCGAGGTAGGGCACGTTGACCGCGGTGTCGGCGGCGCGGCGGACCACCGGCTTGGCGTTGAACGCGATGCCCAGGCCGGCCGCCGCGATCATGTCCAGGTCGTTGGCGCCGTCGCCGATGGCCACCGTCTGGCTGATCGGGATCCCCGCCTCGCGGGCGAAGCGCTCCAGCGCCCGCGCCTTGCCCGGCCGGTCGACGATCTCGCCGACCACCCGCCCGGTCAGCGCGCCGTCGACGACCTCCAGGGTGTTGGCCGCGGAGTAGTCGATCCCGAGGTCCTCCACGAGGGCGTCGGTGAGCTGCGTGAACCCGCCGCTGACGATCGCGAACCGGTAGTCGAGCCGTTTGAGCGTCCGTACCAGCGTCCGGGCGCCGGGAGTCAGCACGAGCTCCCTGCGTACCTTCTCGAAGACCTCCTCCGAGAGGCCCTCGAGCAGCGCGACCCGGCGGCGCAGCGACTCGGCGAAGTCGAGTTCGCCGCGCATCGCCTCCTCGGTGACCCTGGCGACCTCCTCCAGGCAGCCGGCGTGCGCCGCCAGCAGCTCGATCACCTCGGCCTGGATGAGCGTCGAGTCGACGTCCATCACGATCAGCCGCTTGGCCCTGCGGTGCAGGCCGGTCCGCTGCACGGCCACGTCGACCTGCTGGGTGTGCGCCTCGATGGCCAGCTCCGCCCTGAGGGTGTCGGGGTCGGCGCCGGAGAGGGACAGCTCGATGCAGGTCACCGGGTAACTGGACAGGCGCTCGATCCGGTCGATGTTGGCACCGGCCGCGGCGATCCGCCCCGCGATGCCCGCCATGGCGGCGGGCTGCAGCGGCGCGCCGAGCACGGTGACGTTGAGTCGCCCCCTGCGCCGCTTCTCCTTCGGGTCGGAGCCGGTGGACAGCTCCACCTGCAGCCCGAGATCCTCCGCGGTCCGCTCGACGGCGGTCCAGAGGGCACCGAGGGTGCCGCCGGTGCCGGTCGGCGTGTCGCCCGCGTAGGAGACGAGGACGCCGAGGGTGAGCCGGCCGCGGATGACGACCTGCTCCACGTCGGCGACGATGACGGGGAAACCGGCCAGGACCGAGAAGAGGCGTGAGGTCACGCCCGGTCGGTCGGGGCCGTTCAACGTGATCAGGAGCGTGCGCTGGTTCATCGGTTCCTACGGTACTTGGCTCCGGATCGGGCCGTGAATGTGGTTCATCATCCGGACGCCTGGAGTTCGTGGGGCACTCCGGTCCCGTGTCACCTGCGACTGTCTTCATGAACTCATGACGACCCTTCCCATGGAGCCGCGCCTCGCCCGCTACAGCGTCGGGCTGGCCGCCACCGCCGTCGAGATGCGCGAGGCCCAGCGCCTGCGTCACCGGGTCTTCGCCGAGGAGATGGGGGCCAGGCTGGACAGTCCCATCACCGGCCTGGACGTCGATCCGCTCGACGCCTACTGCGACCACCTCCTGGTGAGGTGTGACGACACGGGTGAGGTCGTCGGCACCTACCGGCTGCTCGGCCCCCGCCGGGCCGACCGCCTCTACTCCGACTCCGAGTTCGACCTGGGCGCGCTGGCGGGCATCCGGGGGAACATGGTGGAGGCAGGCCGGGCCTGCGTGCACCCGGGCCACCGGGGTGGCGCGGTGCTCGGGCTGATGTGGGCGGGAATCGCCCGCTACATGGTGGCCGGAGGGTACGGCTGGCTGGCCGGGTGCTGCTCGGTGCCGGTGGCCGACGCCGCCGAGATCATGGAGCGGGTGCCGCTCTCCCCGCCCGGCTACCGCGTCACGCCGCACCGCCCCTGGCGGGCGGATCCGATCTCCGCCGTGCCGTCGCAGTGGGAGGACCCGGTCTCAGCCGTGCCGTCGCAGCGGGAGGAGCCGATCTCCGCCCCCTCGCGGCGCGAGGACGCCTCCGCGTCCGCCACGAGGCCGGGACGGGCGCTGCCGCCGCTGCTGCGCGGGTACATGCGGCTGGGCGCCTGGGTCTGCGGCCCGCCCGCCCACGACCTCGACTTCGGTACGGCCGACTTCTTCGTACTGCTCTCGATGGCCGAGGCGGACCCCCGCTACCTGCGCCACTTCCTGGGAGCCACCTCGTGAACCCGTGGATGCCGACGGCGCCGTGCGGGCCCGCCGGATGTCTCCTCCCGCCGGGATCGAGGGCCGCCGGGCCGCGCAGGGCGCTGCGACTGGCGGCGATCGCACTGGTCGTCCTGGCGGGGACGGTGCTGGCGCTCGCGGCCCGCGGGCTCGGCACGACGGGCAGGATCCGGCTGACGAGCGCCTGGTCCCGGCTGGTACTGCGGGCCGTCGGCGTACGGGTCGAGGTGCGCCGGGGTTTCACGTTCATGGCCGGCTCCGTCTCCCGGCCCCGTCCGGTCGCCGGCGGGCCGTCCGGGGCCGCTCCGCTGATCGTGGCCAACCACGTGTCGTGGCTGGACCCGCTCGTCATGGCGGCGGTCCTGCCGAGCCGCCTGCTCGCCAAGCACGAGATACGGGTGTGGCCGGTGATCGGTCTGCTGGCGGCCGGGGCGGGCGCGCTGTTCATCGACAGGGACCGGCTCTCCGCGCTGCCCGAGGCCGTCGACGGGGTGGCCGCCGCGCTCGCCGACGGTCACCCGGTGGCGGCCTTCCCCGAGGGGACGACCTGGTGCGGACGCGGGATGGGCTCCTTCAGGCCCGCGGTGTTCCAGGCGGCCCTGGACGCCGGGGCCCCGGTCAGGCCGGTGGCGATCAGGTATCTGGAAGGGGAGGACGCCCTGGCCACCGGGCCCGCCTATGTCGGCGACGACCCCCTCTGGGCCTCGATCCGCCGCGTGGTGGCCGTCCGGAGGCTGACGGTGGAGGTGACGATGCTGCCCGCGGTGTGGGGACGTGACCGCAGGGAGCTGGCCTGGGCGGCCGAGTCGTCCGTCGCCTCGGTGCTGGTCGCCGGTGCCGCGCACGGTCTCCCCGTCGCCGCCTGACGGGGAGGCGGGCGCCGGTGGCCACCGACGCCCGGAAACCTCGTCGGCCGGGCCCCTTCCCGGCCGGGGCCCTTTCTGAAGGGCCGGTACGCCGCCTCGGACGGCGTTCGAACGTGGACCGTGCCAGCGGCGCCGGGGGACCGGTCCCCGGAATCGGGGACAAGGAGACAGGGAGACAGGGCTCAGGCCGAGCCCAGGTAGGTGATGACGGCCGCCACCCGGCGATGGGTGTCGGGGCTGTTCTCCAGGGCGAGCTTCATGAAGATCGAGTTGACGTGCTTCTCGATGGCCGAGACCGACAGGTGCAGGGCGCGGGCGATGCCTCCGTTGGACAGGCCGTGCGCCATCTCCCTGAGCACGTCCAGCTCCCTGGGCGTCAGCTCCGCGGGCGGGGGGCCGCCGCGCACCCCGCGCTTGGCCAGCAGGCCCTCCACCACCTTGGGGTCGATCACCGAGCCGCCCCCGGCCACCGACCTGATCGCGCCGAGCAGCTCGTCGATGTCACCGACCCGGTCCTTGAGCAGGTACGCACGGCCCTCGGTGCCGTCCCTGAACAGGTCCAGGGCGAACATCGCGTCGGAGAACTGGGAGAGCACCACGACCCCGATGTCCCGTGAGGTGGCGCGGATGCGGTGCGCCGCGTCGATGCCCTCCATCCCCGGGCGGACGAGATCGGCCGAGCCCGGCATCCGGATGTCGGTGACCACCACGTCGGGGCGCAGTCGCCCGGCGGCGTCGAGCAGCTCGTCCGCGGTGCCCACGGCGGCCACCACCTCGATCTCACCGGAGGTCTCCAGGAGCCTGCGGGTGCCCTCGCGCACCAGGTAGTGGTCCTCGGCCAGGACCACTCTCAGTTCAGCCATGAATCGCGCACCGCCGGAAACTCGCCGTGGGAACCATGGGGAGATCCTGCCCGGTACGGGGTGGCGTGCATATGAGGTTGCCCGCACCCCGTGGTCCCGGAGCGTGAAAGGGAGCGGGCCCCGGCCTGTGGCAGGACGGGGCCCCTCGAAAAGTGGGATCAGCGCACGATGCTGGTCTTGACCTTCTTCACGAAGTACCAGCTCTTGATGCCCATGCGCTCCAGTTCGTCCCTGGAGAGGTTCTCGGCACCGGTCGGGACGTCATAGGCGTCGACGCCGAGGATGGCCTGCGCGGTCCGTCCCGACTTCTTGCCGAGCTTCACGGTGATCGCGATGGCCTCGTAGTCGTCGACCTCGACGATGTCGGGGCTCCAGCACCAGAGCCCGTCATCGTAGTTGTCACACGAGGTGCCCTTGGGGGCGGAGATCGAGACGACCTTCGAGCCCTTGGGCAGTAGGCCGCCCGTGAAGAAGTAGTCGGCCTGGTGCGGGCCCTTGTTGACGGCCTTGATCTTGTAGGTGATCTTCCCGCCCGCCTTGACCTTCTTCGGCGCGGAGACGGTGACCGCGAAGGTGGAGTACGGCTCCGCCTTGACGGCCGCCGCCGGTGCCTGCGCCGAAGCGGCCGAGGAGGGGGCGGCGAGGAGCATGCCGCCGGCCAGCGGGGTGACCAGAGCAATAGCAACGATCTTGGAGATCGGGTGGCGCATCAAACGTCTCCCAGCTGAAGAGTCAAGGGGACGCCTGGAACGTCCCATAAAGTCCGCAGCGTTTTATCACATATGGAGATGTAAAGAGAAATTATATTCTGCTACGTGATTTGAACGGAACAGTTGGGTGCGGCGCCGTACCGGACGACACGGGCCCCCGGCCCGCCCGTCCGGCGCGTGCCACATCGCCGCTCACCAAGGCGTTTCCCGGCGTTGTAATATCCACTGCTTTCGGTAATCGCCCCTGGTCAGAAGGTGCCGGGTGAAAAACGTGGCTAGCGGAGAACCCGGGTCTTCACCCGCACGTACTTGACGTCGGTGCCGACGTCGATGCCGTGAATGTCGAGGGTGCCCAGCCCGCCCGCGGGAACGTCGATCGAGGCCGAACCGAAATCGGCGGTCGCGGTGCCCCGGGCGCCGTCCCTCAGCCAGACCCTGACCTTGAGGGTGGCCGTCCTGCCGGGGTTCAGGGTGTCGAACAGGCAGCCCACCTCTCGCCCCGAGACCTCGCAGTACGAGCCGGAGGGCTTGCCGACGATACGGACCTTGGAGACCTGCGAGGGAAGGCGGCCGCCGACGTAGGCGATGTCGGTGTACCACTCGCCGACGTTCTTGACCCTGAGCGTGTAGACGTACGAGTCGCCCGCCCAGGCCCTGCGCGGGTAGGAGACGGTCGTCTTCAGCGGCGCGAGCGGCTGGTCCACGACCCCCTGTGGCGCGGTGGTCGGGAAAGCCGCGGCGTTCGCGGTCCCGGGGGTGAGCAGCATGCCTCCCGCCAGGGCGATGGCGGCGAAGGCGGTCAGGTGCCGGCGCATTTCTTTACTCCAGTCGGAATTCGGTGATCCCCGGTGATTACCGGCCCAGCATGCGGGGCCCGACTTGGAAAACCCTTGTGACTGACTGGCCGGCTACCCGGTGATCAGGTGGACGTCGCCGAATTCGTGCCAGAGATAGCCCTCTCCGAGCGCCTCCGCGTACGACCGCGAGAGCAGCTCGCGGCCGGCGATCGCCGACAGCATCAGCAGGTGGCTGGAGCGCGGCTCGTGCAGCCCGGTGAGCAGGCCGCTCACCGCCCTCACCCCGACCTCGGGAGTCACGATGTGCGAGGTCCAGCCGTCCGCGGCCCGGACCCGGCCGGTGGCCAGCGCGGCCGTCTCCAGCGCCCGGACCACGGTCGTGCCGACCGCGATCACCCGGCCGCCGGACTCGCGCGCGAGCTCCACCTGCCGCGCGGTGGCCTCGGGCACCTCGAACCGCTCCGGGTAGGGCGGCTCGTCCTTCTCCGGGGACGCCACCCCCGTGTGCAGGGTGATCGGTGCGATCCCGACCCCGCGCGACACCAGGGAGGTCACCAGCCCGGTGGTGAACGGCCGCCCCGCGCTGGGCATCTCCGCGCTGCCGGGCCGGACCCCGAACACGGTCTGGTAGTCGGCCAGCGGCCAGTCCCTGTCCACGTAGGAGTAGCGGATCGGCACGCCGTACCGGCGGAGGTAGTCCGTGACCTCGCGGTCCAGGCTCGCCCGCCACAGACGCGGCGTCTCGCGCCCCAGCAGCCGCAGCGTCGCCCCGCCGGGCAGCGGCAGCCACTCCCCGTCCGCGCCGCCGCGGTAGGGCTCACCGGCCGTCTCCGTGTCCCCGAGGCCCCCGAGAGCCCCGGCGCCCGCGCCCGCCGAAGGACCCCGCTCCCGGAGGCGGCGGAGCTCGACCAGCCAGGTCCCGTCCTCGCGTTCGGTGGAGAAGTGCACCGCGAGCCGGTCCAGCCGGACGGCGGCGGGGAGCGTGCCGGAGTTGTTGACCACCAGCAGGTCGCCGGGGCCGAGCAGGCCGGGAAGATCGGCGAACGCGTGGTGGCCGACCTCTCCGGTGCCCCGGTCCGAGACCAGCAGGCGCACCCCGTCGCGGGCCAGCCCCCGGGCCTCCGGCGGCTCGTGCGCCTCCAGCTCGCGCGGGAGCACGAAGTCCGCGGCCATGGCGTCCGCCGCGGGCAGGCTCGCCACCCCGCCCCGTCCGCCGGTGCCCCAGCCCCCCGTACGGTCCTCTCGCCCGCTCATCCGTGCCTCACCCGGCCGCTGTCCGGGCGGTCGGCGATCAGCCGTCGCAGGGTGGGGACGACGGTCTCCGGGCCCGGGGCCTCCGCCGCCTCCCCGGCACCGACGGCGTCGGCGAGCATGGCGGTGGACATCTCGCCCGGATCGACCCACCAGACCGCGACGTCCGGCTCCTCGACGGCCAGCACGTGGGAGAGCTGCTCCAGGGCCGCCTTGGTCGCGCCGTACCCGCCCCAGCCCTCGTACGCCTCCACCGCCGCGTCGGAGGAGATGTTCACGATCGCGCCGCGCCGTTCCCTGAGCCCGCGCAGGTTCGCCTGGATCAGCGCCAGCGGGGCCAGCACGTTGACCCGGAACAGCTCCTCGAGCGTGTCGGCCGGGTATCCGGCCAGCGGTGGCAGCGGGACCGCGCCCAGTCCCGACGCGTTGTTGACCAGCAGGTCCAGCCCGCCGTGTTCCCGTACGGCGAGCGCCAGCCGGTCGCGATGAGCGGGGTCGGCGACGTCCCCGGCCAGGGCGAGGGCGCCGAGCTCGTCCGCGGCGGCTCGCAGCGCGTCCTCGCCCCGCGCGGTGAGGATGAGCCGCCAGCCGTCGGCGGCGAGGGAGCGGGCCAGTTCCAGGCCGAGGCCGCGGGAGGCGCCGGTGATGAGTGCGGTCTTCGTCATGCCTCGACGCTAGGAGCCGCCCGCCCGCCGCACATCGGCCGCCGGACCGGGCCCGGGGTGGGCTGATGGGCCTAGGACCGATGGCGTACGCGGCGGGCGCCCGCCGCCGCCTAGAGTCGGTTCGTGAGCCCCGAGAGCGAGGAGAGCGAGGACCGGGACGCCGTGCTGCACGCGGTGAGCTCGGCCGTCCTCGCGGTGACCAGACACCTGTCGGTCCGGGAGGTGCTCCAGGTCATCGTGCGGTCGGCGCGGCGGTTGCTGGACGCCCGCTACGCCGCGCTGGGCGTGCCCGACGACCAGGGGGCGTTCGCCGAGTTCGTCGCCGAGGGCATCTCCGACGAGCAGTGGGACGCGATCGGGCCGATGCCCCGCCAGCACGGCATGCTCGGCGCCATGCTGCGCGAGGGCGCGCCGGTCCGGCTGCCCGACATCCGCAGGGACCCCAGGTTCGAGTACTGGCCGCGCGCCCATCCGGTGCTCAAGGACTTCCTCGGGGTGCCGATCCTCGACGGGGACGAGGTACTCGGCATCATCTTCCTGTCCAACAAGCGGACCCCCGGCGGCTTCACCGAGGCCGACCAGCGGCTGCTCACCATGTTCGCCGCGCACGCCGCGATCGCCCTCACCAACGCCCGCCTGTACGAGCGGGGCCGGGAGCTCACGCTGGTCGAGGAGCGCACCCGGATGGCCAGGGAACTGCACGACGCGGTGACCCAGAAGCTGTTCTCGCTGCGCCTCACCGCGCAGGCCGCGGCGTCGCTGGTCGTCGACGATCCCGTACGGGCGCTGCGGGAGCTCGACCGGGTGGAGCGGCTGGCTGGGGAGGCGCTGGCCGAGCTGCGCGCGGTGATCGTGGAGCTCCGCCCGGCCGAGCTCGACCGGCACGGCCTGGCCGAGACGCTCCGCAAGCACGTCCGCCTGCTCGACCGGCTCCACCCGGCCGCGTTCTCGTTCGAGGAGTCCCCGGTGTGCGAGCTCGAACCGGTGATCGAGGTGGCCGTCCTCCGGGTGGCCCAGGAGGCGCTGCACAACGCCTCCAGGCACTCGGCGGCGCGTACCGTCGAGGTCCGGCTGGGCTGTGAGGGCGGGCGCGTGTTCCTGGAGGTGAGTGACGACGGGGCCGGGTTCGACGTGACCGCCGCGGCGGGCCGGGGGCTGGGCATCGCCTCGATGGGCGACAGGGCGGAATCCGTCGGCGGGAGCGTGCGGGTGAGGTCGGAGCCCGGGCGGGGCACGCTCGTCCGGATGGAGGTGCCCGGGTGATCCGTGGTGCGAGGAGAGGTGATCGCATGACCCGTGGGCCGAAGGGGTGTCCGTGCGGTCCGCCGTCCGCGGTCCGGACGGAGGTGCCCGGATGATCCGCGTCCTGATCGCCGACGACCACCCGGTCGTCCGGCAGGGCCTTCGTACCTTCCTGGCCCTGCAGGAGGACCTCGACGTGGTCGGCGAGGCCGCCGACGGCGCCGAGGCGGTCGCCCTGGTCGGGTCTCTCGCCCCTGACGTGCTGCTGCTCGACCTGAAGATGCCGGTTCTCGACGGGCTCGGCGCGCTGCTCCTGCTGGAGGAACGAGGACTGTCGCCGAGGGTGCTCGTGCTGACCTCGGTCAGCGACAGGGGCGACGTGGCCCCGGCGATGCGGGCGGGCGCGGCGGGTTTCCTCTACAAGGACGTCGAACCGGCCGCGCTCGTGCACGCGATCCGGGCGGTGCACGGTGGCCAGGTGCTGCTCGCTCCCGAGGCCGCCGAGGCGATGCTGTCGGGTCCCGGACCCGTCCCGTCCGCGCGGGAGGACGGGCGCGCGGGCGGTCGTGAGGGCGACCGAGAGGGCAGGCATGTGGCGGCGCTGACCGACCGGGAGCGCGAGGTGCTCGCGCTGATCGCGTCGGGCCGCTCCAACCGGGAGATCGCCAGGCAGCTCGCGGTGGCGGAGAAGACGGTGAAGACCCACGTCTCCAACGTGCTGATGAAGCTGGGCGTGCAGGACAGGACCCAGGCCGCCCTCTACGCGGTACGGAACGGCCTGGCCTGACGGCGCCCGGCCTGACGGCGCCGGACCGGACGGTGTCCGGTCCGGCGGTTCCCGGTACGGGCGAGAGACCTCTGCGGCGTCAGGTGTCCTTCTTCTCCTCGCGCCGGTCCGGCGGCGGCGGGGGCGGGGGCGGCGGAGGTGGTGGAGGTGGCGGGTTGTAACCTCCCCCTCCGCCCTTGGGTTTGGGCGGCGTGGGGTGGACGATCTTGGTTTTGACCGTCTTGAGGTAGTACCAGTGGGGGAAGGCCAGCCGCTTCCATTCCGAGCGGTTGAGGTCCTCGCCTCCGGTCGGGACGTTCCAGGTGTCGGCGCCGAGCCTGGCGACCGCGGTGCCCTTGGTCCGCTTCTTCGGCTTGACCCAGATGCGTACCGTCTCTGACTCGCCCTTCTCGAGAATCCACGGCGTCACGCACCAGAAGCCGTCGTCGTAGAAATCGCAGTCCGTGCCCTTGGGGCCCTTGTAGTAAACGGTGTCGTTGATGCCTTTCGGCAGGACGGTCCCGCCGACGTAGAAGTAGTCGGCCTTGCTCGGCCCCCGGTTGGTGACCTTGACCTCGTACATGAACTCGCGGCCGTTCCTGACCCGTTTCGGTGCCTTCACCGAGACCTTGAACGCCGACCAGGGCCGGTCCTGCCGCACCCCGGACGGGGCCAGAACGCCCGCGGGGGCCGCGGGCAGGACCGCTGAGGGAGCCAGGGACGGCGCGTTCACGGTGGCGGCCGAGGCGGCGGGGACGATCGCGAGCGGAGCGATGAGGCTGAGACCTAGAAGCGTGCCGAAGCTTCGGCGCATGGGCGTCTCCGCACGAGCTCGGGGTGAGCGCAGTCACCATTTGTTTCATGAATTATGGCGTAAGCGGGATGCGCCGGAATAGTGAATGATCTACCTGAACATTAGTTGTTTGCGTATCTTTGGTTACTCGGGGGACGCCAGCGACTCATGGCTGGACGACGGGGAGGCTCACGTGCCGGACACGAACCCGCTGCGCAGGGAGGACCCCGAGTCACTGGGCGACTACCGGCTGCTCGGCCGCCTCGGCGAGGGGGCGCAGGGCGTGGTCTACGCGGGCCGGGGACCCGACGGGGCGATGGTCGCGATCAAGCTGCTCCACCCCCGGTTGAGCGACACCGGCATGGACGGCGACCGCTTCCTCCGCGAGGTCTCCGCCGCCCGCCGGGTGGCGCCGTTCTGCACGGCCCAGGTGCTGGGCGCCCACGTGGACGGCGACCGCCCCTACATCGTGAGCGAGCTGGTCGAGGGCGTGTCCCTGCAGCGGGTCGTGCAGTCCGGGGGACCCCGGCGCGGCAACGTGCTCCACCGGCTCGCGGTCGGCACCGTGACCGCGCTGGCCGCCATCCACCGGGCGGGCATCGTGCACCGCGACTTCAAGCCCAGCAACGTGCTGCTCGGCCCCGACGGACCCCGCGTGATCGACTTCGGTATCGCCAGGGCCCTGGACTCGGCGATGACCGTGACGAGCGGCGTGGTCGGCACCCCCGCCTACATGTCGCCGGAACAGGTCTCGGGGCAACGCGTCGAGCCCTCGTCCGACATGTTCAGCTGGGCGCTGACGATGACCTTCGCCGCGACCGGGCGGCCCGCGTTCGGCCAGGACAGCGTGCCCGCGGTCATCTACAGGGTGATGAACGAGAGCCCGGACCTGTCCGCGCTCCCCGACACCCTGCGGCCGATCGTCGCCTCCTGCCTCAGCAAGCACGCCGCGGAGAGGCCCAGCGCCTCGGAGGTGCTGTTCGCGCTCCTGGAGACCCAGTCCGACGAGGCCTTCGCCGTACCGCCCGTGTCCCCGCCGTCCGCCGGCGAGCGGCCGGTCGCGAATGAGCGGTCGTCCGCCGGGGAGCGGCCGATCGCGGATGGGCGGACACCCGCGGATGGGCGGTCATCCGCCGAGGAACGTCCGCCCGCCGACGAGCGGTCGTCCGCCGAGGAGCGGCCACCCGCCCCCGAGACACTGTGGGTGCGGCCGTCGGGGGAGGACCCGAGGAGCGGGAGGCCCGGTGCCGCCCCCGGCCGTACCCCGGGCGGCCGGGCGGGCCCTCCCGGCGACCGTCCCGGTGGCGCTCCGCACGGCGGGCCCCCGGCCCCCGGTGCCTCCCGGAGGCGTCCGGGTGCGCCGGGCGGCCCCCCGCCCATGGTCAACCCCTTCGCCTCCCCCGCCGGGCCCGCGCGCTACCCCGGCAACCTGACGCCCGTGGGCCGGCGGCCCGCTCCCTCTCCCGCACCGCCCGAGGGGGTCTACCCCCCGCCGCCACCGCAGCGTCCGGACCTCTTCGCCGACGCGACCCCCGTGGCACCCGGCGAGCGCGGCGCGCGGCGCAGGCGCGCCGTCCTGGTGACCGCGGTGCTCTCGGGGGCCCTGACCCTGGCCGCCGCCGCGCTGGTCGCGGTACCGAACCTGCGGGGCGATGCCGCGACCCCCGACGCCCCGCCGGCCACACGAGGCGCCCTGGCCGGTGACGGTACGCGGAAGCCACCCCCGGTTCCCTCCACGCCGTCCCCGGCGACCGCCTCCCAGGCTCCCCCCGCGCGGGCCACGCAGGCTCCCACCGCCGTCACGGACGTCCTGACCCCCGCGCCCACGGCGAGCCTCACGACCGCCCCCACCTCCGGGCCGTCCCGGCCGCCCACCCCGCGGACCACGGTGGTGACCTTCGACGGCCAGGACGGCAAGACGCTCAAGGGGCACACCAAGGCCGTCCAGTCCCTCGCCGGCGTCAAGATCGGGAAGAGGCCCACGGTGGTCTCGGGCAGCCAGGACGGTTCGCTCGGGCTCTGGGACCCGGCCAAGCACAAGCGGCTCCACCGGCTCCGCGGCCACCGGGGCGAGGTCTACGCGGTCGCCACCGTCACCTTCGGCGGCAGGCCGTACGCGGTGACCGGCGGCTACGACCACTCCGTCCGCCTGTGGAGCCTGAAGTCCCGCAAGAGCACAGCCCTGGGCCACCACCCCATCGCGGTCTTCGCCGTCGCGGCCGGCACCGTGAACGGTTCGCCGCTGGCCGTCACCGGGGACGGCGACGGCACGCTCTACTTCTGGAACCTGAAGAGCCGCAGGCTGCTCAAGACCATCTCCGCGCACCGCGACGACGTCAACTGGCTCGCCTTCGGCAAGATCGGCAAACGGTCCGTCGTCGTGTCCGCCAGCGCCGACGAGACGCTGGGCATCTGGGACCTCGTCACCAGGAAGCGGTACGGCAAGGTCTACAAGGGGCACGGCGGGCAGGTCTTCTCGGTGGCCTTCGGCAAGCTGGGCGACCGCACCGTGATCGCCTCGGGCGGCAAGGACAAGAAGATCAGGATCTGGGACCCCACGTCGTCCAAGACCGTCGGCAAGCCGCTCGGGGGCCACGGCGGCAACGTCTACTCCCTGGCGTTCGGCAAGGTCGACGGCCACACCGTGCTGGTGTCGGGCAGTACGGACGGGACCGTCCGGCTCTGGGACCCGGCCGAGGGCAAGCCCCTCGGCAAGCCGGTCAAGGCCCACAAGGGCGGGGTCTACTCGGTGGGCGTCATGCCCGTCGGCGACCGTACTCTGGTCGTCTCGGCGGGCAAGGACCGTGCCGTCAAGCTCTGGAGGCTGACCTCCGCCCGATGACCCGCCCCCGAACCGTCAATGCCGTCAGACCAGCTCGGTGATGGCGTGGTGGGCGACCACCCGGGCCCGGCGCACCGCGCGGTCGAGCTCGCGCAGGGCCTCACCGCGTACGGCGATCTGGCCCGAGGTGAGCCCGCGGTCGTCGGCGACCCGGAGCACCGCGGCGAGGCGGGCGGCCAGGGCGGCGACCCGGTGCGCTCTGGCGGGGTAGCCGGGAGCCAGGCCGTCGTCCACCATCTCCAGCCGCCGGTGGCCCTGGGCCGGGCCCTCCACGCCGAGCAGGGCGTCGGTGGCCACGCGCATGGCGCGGGTCAGCTCGTGCTCGGCCTCGGCGAGGGAGGGCAGGTCGGGGGCCGCGGTACGGGCCTCCAGCACGGTCCAGCGAACCCCGGCGTACGATGACCCGCGGCGGTCGTTTACCGGGACCAGGCCGAGGCATCTGCCGGGAAGCACGGCTGTCGCCGCCTGCCCGGCCTCGATGGCCGCGGAATTGAAGGGGGGCGGTCCGGTGAGCCCGAGTGGGTCGCCCGCGATGGGGAGGGCCAGTCGCAGCGACTTCATGCCCTCGATCCGCAGGTCGGCGAGGAACCCGCGAAGGGGGAGGTCGCCGGTCTCACCGGCGACGAGTTGGGGGCCTGCCTGCCGCTCCACGCGGTCGGCGGCCTCGTCGAGGCCGACCTGTCCGGCGAGCCAGGCATTGCCCCAGCAGACCAGGGTGGCCGAGATCGGTGAATCAGGGTGCACCGATCCACGATATGCGCTTGTCCTGCAATAGGTTTTGTTCCAGCGATTCACAAGGAGGCATAGGGGATGGGCGGTCAGGTGCTTCGGCTACAGGACGTCACCGTCCGCAGGGATGGGGCGGCCCTGCTGCGGGAGATCGACTGGACCGTTCACGAGGACGAGCGGTGGGTCGTCATCGGTCCCAACGGCGCGGGAAAGACGACGTTGCTACAGGTGGTCGGGGCGATGCTGTTCCCCACCGAGGGCATCGTCGAGATCCTGGGTGAGCGGCTCGGCCAGAGTGACGTCTTCGAACTTCGGCCCCGCATCGGGCTCGCGAGCGCCGCGCTGGCGGAGAAGGTGCCGCCGGAGGAGAAGGTCATCGACCTGGTGCTCACGGCCTCGTACGCCATCCTCGGCCGCTGGACGGAGGAGTACGACTCCCACGACGTCACGCGCGCCGTCGAGCTGATCGACCAGCTCGGCTGCGCCCACCTGATCCGGCGCCGGTTCAACACGCTGTCCGAGGGGGAGCGCAAGCGGGTCCAGATCGCCCGCGCGCTCATGCCGAACCCGGAGCTGCTGCTGCTGGACGAGCCCGCCGCGGGCCTGGATCTGGGCGGGCGCGAGGACCTGGTCCGCCGCCTGGCGACGTTCGCGCACGACCCGACCGCGCCGACCATGGTGCTGGTCACCCACCACGTGGAGGAGGTGCCCAGCGGGTTCACCCACGCGCTGCTGCTGCGGCACGGTTCCGTGGTGGCCCAGGGGCCGATCGACCAGGTGATGACCGCGGAGAACCTGTCGCGCACCTTCAGCGTCCCGCTCACCCTGGATCGGGGGCGCGACGGCCGCTGGTACGCGCGGGCGCACCAGCTCTGAGGGCGCACCGGTTTCGAGACGGTCCCGAGACAGTTCCAAGACTGTTTCGGCCGTTCAAAGGCCGGTGAAGGGAAAAGCAAATATCCTGCCGGGTCAAGAGTTCCACGTCACTCGACCGCCCGGGATGGCTCATGGAATCGCTTGTCGCCGCACTCGTCGTCGTGGCCGTGGCGGCGTTCGCCGCCTATCGGACGGTTCGCGTCGTGCCGCAGGCCACGGCGGGCGTCGTGGAGCGGTTCGGGCGCTACCACAGGACGCTCGCTCCCGGGCTGAACCTCGTGGTGCCGTTCATCGACCGGATCAAGGACACGGTCGACCTTCGCGAGCAGGTCGTCGCCTTCCCGCCGCAGGCGGTCGTCACCTCAGACAACCTCGTCGTCTCCGTCGACACGGCCGTCTCCTTCCAGGTGGTGGACGCCCGCGCGGCGACCTACGAGATCGCCAACTTCCTGACCGCCGTCGAGCAGCTCACCGTGACCACCCTGCGCGACGTGGTCGGCGGGATGAGCGTGGACCGCGCGCTGGCCTCCCGCGAGGAGATCGGAGCCGAGCTGCGCGAGGCGCTCGACGCCGTCACGGGCGCGTGGGGCCTCCGTGTCGTTCGGGTCGAGCTCACGGCGATCGACCCGCCCGTCTCCGTCCAGGAGTCCATGGAGAGGCAGGCCCGCGCCGACCGCGACAGGCGGGCCGCGGTGCTCGCGGCCGAGGGGCAGAAACAGGCGGCCGTCCTCGCCGCCGAGGGCCAGCGGCAGGCCGCCGTACTGAGGGCGCGCGGCGAGGCGGAGGCCACGGTGCTCAAAGCGCGGGCCGACGCCGAGGCGAGGGCGACGCGGGCCCGGGGGGAGGCCGACGCGATCGGCATGCTCCTACGCGCCGTCCACGGGGGCGGTCCCGGCTCGGAGCCTCTCGTCCACGCGTACCTGCGGGCACTCCGCGAGATCGCCAAGGGGGACGCCGGCGAGCCGTGGACCGTCTCGCCGGACCTGAGGCGGGTCCTCGAAAGCCTGGCGGACCTTCTCCCGGCGGAGGACGAGTCCCCGGACACGCAGAGGTCTCCGGTCAAGGAGGAGCTCTCGGACAGGGACAGGTATCCGGTGAAGGGCGGGTCCCACAACGTGGACAGGTTTCCGGAGACGAAGAAATCCCCGGTCAGGGAGGGATTTCCGGTGAGGGACACGCCTGTCGAGGACACCCCTGCCACCTGATGTCGTCGATCTCCTCTTACCATCCGGTGAGTGCCGTGCACCTGTACATGGGCGCGAGCCTTACCAGTGAGGGGAAGTGCATGACACCGTGGGAGGCGGTCGCGATCTTCGTGGCCGGCATCGGGGCCGGGGGCATCAACGCCGTCGTCGGTTCCGGGTCTCTGATCACGTTCCCGACGATGGTCGCGCTGGGCATGCCGCCGGTCGTCGCCAACGTCTCCAACACCATCGGCCTGGTCCCCGGGTCGCTGACCGGCGCCCTCGGCTACCGGGTGGAGCTGAGGGGGCAGCGCCGGCGGCTGGTCAGGCTGGCGATCCCCGCGGTGACCGGCGCGGTGGCCGGCGGGGTGCTCCTCCTCTACCTCCCCGCGAAGACGTTCGACATCGTCGTGCCCATCCTGATCGGCGTGGCGTGCGTGCTGGTGGTGATCCAGCCGAGGCTCAACAGATGGCTGAGCGCCCGGCGGGAGCATGCCCGCCCGCACGGGGGCCCCTGGCTCTGGGGCGGCATCCTCGCGAGCGGCGTCTACGGCGGTTACTTCGGCGCGGCCCAGGGCGTGCTGCTCATCGGGCTGATGGGCACTTTCCTCGACGACGGCCTGCAGCGGGTCAACGCGGCCAAGAACGTGCTCGCGCTGCTGGTCAACGCGGCCGCCGCGCTGCTGTTCGTCGTGATCGCGGAGGTCGACTGGCTGGCGGCCCTGATGGTGGCGCTGGGCGCCGCGATCGGTGGTTTCCTCGGTGCGAAGGTCGGCAGGAGGCTGCCCGCCCCGGTGCTGCGCTGGTTCATCGTCTGCATCGGAGTAGTGGCGATAGTCAAACTGGTGTACGGGTGAACCTGCCCCTTACCGGGTACCTATATAGGTATGAAAGGTGACAAAGTCGAGGTTGTCATCGACGCAGGAGACAGTTCCCGTACCTACGAGGTCAGCGCCACCAGAGCGGGGCGCCGGGTTGAGGTGGCCAACGCCCGAGGCGGCGTCGTCGAGGTGAGCGAGGTCACCCGGAGCGGAACGGCCGTGCGCACCGCCCGCTTCATGTCCAGCCGTATTCTCGCCCTGGTCGAACACCCCGCCGACGGCAAGCCGACATAGGCCGGGCCGGCGGCGGGCCGGTTCTCGTCACGCCCGGGTGGGACACCCGTCACGCCTGGGCGGGGCGCAGGGTCTGCGTCGCGCCCGGACGGGACACCCGTCACGCCTGGGTGCGGGGGCGTAGAGGCCGTGCCCCGCCCGGGTCCGGACGGACGCGGCTCACCCCGCACCGGAGATCCCCCGCGGGATCCGGTCACATCTGCGCGGGACGGACCTGGAGCACGCCGTCGCGGCGGACCCGGGTCTCGAAGGACGGCTGGGGAGCGGTGGCCGGGCCGTGCACGACGGCCCCGTCGGAGAGCCTGAAGGTGCTCCCGTGCCACGGGCAGACCACGCAGGCGGTCCCCTCCTCCGAGATCAGGCGTCCCTGGTGGAGCGGGCCCGCCAGATGGGCGCACTGGTCGGCGAGCACCGTGACACCGGCGCCGACGCGCAGCACGAACAGGTCGATGTAGCCGAGACGCCGCGTCACCGGGCGCCCGTCGGGCAGGTCGCCGATCTCGCACAGGTCGTGCCAGCCCAGCGGGACCAGATGGGCGACGGACTCGGCGTGGTTGGCCCCGGCCGCCTGCCGGTAGGCCAGGTGGCCGCCGAGGTAGCCGCCCACGCTCGCGGCGCCCAGCCCGGCGAACGACAGGATCCGCCCGGTCCGGTCACGCCCGGCCAGCCGGAACACCAGCGAACCGGCGTAGAGCCCGAGGGCGGTCAGGTTGGCGATCGCGTGCACGAACCCCACCCGCTGCTGCTCGCGGTGGAGCGCGGACCAGTCGGTGACACCCGCCGCCACCGCGGGCATCGCGGTGGCGAGCCCTCCGGCGACCAGCACCCGCGACGCCCGCGGGTCGTAGCGGGTCACGTCCAGCACCGCCGTCGCCGCCCAGAGCCCCAGGCTGAGGTTGGCGAGCGGCGGATGGAGTGGTTTGCCGATCGGCACCCCGTGCAGCAGGTCGCGTAGCGGCCCGGGACCGATCCGCTGACGTACGGCCTTCGCGAGTATGCGGATCGGCCTGTCGGCCCTGGGTGAGCGCTCGATACGATCGGTGAGCTCGACCCCGGGCACCAGACGTCTGAAGGTCCGGCGCCCTGTTTTGACGGTTTCCTTCACCATCGCCCCCTTCTCAACCCATAGGGACCTACCCGAGAACGGCGTTATGCACGCGCCAAATGTCCTCGGCTGACGGAGAGGGCGATGATTTCGGTGGCGTAGGCGCCCAGTGTCGCCGACCCCTCCTCAATGATCTTCACCTTTTCCAGCACCTGCTCGGCCGTCACCTTGTACAGCGACCAGGTGCCGCCCTCGTTGTGGTGGTTCGCCATTATGGGCGCGATCCGGTCGAGGGCCTTGGCGAACCTGGCCTCCGGCGTCCTGCGTTCCTCGAACTCGTCCCAGAGCTCGCGCAACCGCTCGGCCTGGTCGCAGGGGAGCAGTCCGAAGATCCGGTCGGCGGCCTTGCGCTCGATGGCCGGCTGGGCCTCGACGGCCGAGGCGTCGTAGATGAACGTGTCTCCCGCGTCGATCTCGACGATGTCGTGGACGAGCAGCATCGCGACGACCCTGTCGAGATCGGTGCCCGGTGGTGCGTGCTCGGCCAAGACCATCGCCAGCATGCCCACGTACCAGGAGTGCTCGGCGTCGTTCTCCCGCCGCGACCCGTCCATGAGGGTGTTGCGGCGGACGATGCGTCTGAGCTTGTCGATCTCCATGGCGAAGGTGAGCTGAGCGTGCAGACGGTCCGGTGCTGGAGGGGTGGTCACGCGCGCAAGCCTAATGCGCGTCGATCCCGCTTTTCCGAGCGATCATGGGATCACGCCCGGCCGAGGGTGACGGGAACCCCGTTGAACACGGCGTTTCCCGAGGGCGCGTCCACGACGGAATCGTCCGTCAGCGTGTTCGCGTTCACCCCCGCGTGCTTGGCGGCCACCGGTTGCGAGGTGCCCGTGTGCCCCCACCCGTGAGGCAGGCTCACCACCCCCGGCATGATCGTGTCGGTCGGCTCCAGCGGCACGACCAGCTCGCCCGCGGCCGAGCGCACCACGGCGTGCTCACCCAGCCCGAGCCTGCTCACGTCGTCCGGATTGATCTGCAGGGTGCACCGGTTGGTCCCGCCGACCAGCGGTTCCACGTTGTGCAGCCAGCTGTTGTTGGAACGCAGGTGGCGCCGCCCGATCAGCACGATCTCCGCGGGCGGGACGGCGAGCCGCCCGCGCAGCCGCACGGCGTCCTCGACCAGTTGCGGCGGGGCCAGCTCCACCCGCCCCGAGGCCGTACGGACGATCTCCGCCAGCCGAGGCTCCAGCGGGCCCAGGTCGATGCCGTGCGGGTTCGCCAGCAGGGTGGCCAGGGAGAGCCCGTACGGGCCGAGCCTGAGCATGGCGTCCAGCCGCCGCTCGGCTCCGCTGCCGCCGTCCAGGGAGGCGCGCAGCTCGGCCGGGTCCGCGCCCTCCACCGGGGAGCCGGGCGTCTCGACGGCCCTGCGGAGCATCTGGTCGAGGATCAGCTCGTCGAGCGCGGCCGGATCGGCGTCCGCGCCCTGTCCCGAGGCGATCATCGCCAGCCGCGCCATGATCTCGGCCTCCGAGGGGCGTCCCGGCTCCAGCGGCAGGACGGGCGGGGAGAATCTCGCGTAGTTGCGGACCGCGAAGGCCAGCAGCGACAGGTCGTAGTGCGGCGACTGCATCACGCGCGGCGGCGGCAGGATGACGTTCGCGTGCCGGGTCGTCTCGTTCAGGTACGGGTCCACGCAGACCATGAACTCCAGGTCGCGGAAGGCCCGGTCCAGCCGGGGCCCGCCCGGCGCCGACAGCACCGGGTTGCCGGCCACCGTGACCAGTCCCCTGACCTGTCCCTCACCCGGCGTCTCGATCTCGTCGGCGAGGGTGGCCACCGGGATCTCGCCGTTCGCCTCCGGCAGCCCCCGGACGCGGCTGTGCCAGCGTCCCGTGGCGTACGGCTTTCTCCGGCGGCCGTTCTCCACGGCGGGTTTGGCGAACATGACCCCGCCGGGACGGTCGAAGTTGCCGGTCAGGACGTTGACGACGTCGACCAGCCACTGCGCGACGGTGCCGAACTCCGCGGTGCAGGTGCCGATGCGGGCGTAGACGGCGGCCGTCGGGGCCGCGGCCAGCTCGCGCGCCAGCCGTGCGATCTCCCCGGCGGGCACCCCGCACATCGGGGCGACCACCTCGGGGGCGAAGTCCTCCGCCAGCCGCCTGACCTCGTCCAACCCGTTGACCCCGACGCCGCCGATGTCGGCGCCGATCGAGGTGAGGTTCTCGGTGAGAAGGGTGTGGACGATGCCGAACAGCAGGTAGGCGTCCGTGCCGGGGCGTACGAACAGGTGCTCGTCGGCGAGGGCGGCGGTGCGGGTGCGGCGCGGGTCGACGACCACGAGCCTGCCGCCGCGCCCGCGCAGCGCCTTGAGGCGGCCGGGGAAGTCGGGGGCGGTGCAGAGCGAGCCGTTGGACTCCAGCGGATTGGCGCCGAGCATCAGCAGGTAGTCGGTGCGATCCAGGTCGGGCACCGCGATGGCCAGCGGGTCACCGAGCATCAGGCCGCAGGAGACGTGCTTGGGCATCTGGTCGGCGGTGCTCGCGGAGAAGACGTTGCGGGTGCCGAGGGCGCGGATCAGCGGCGCGCCGTACAGGGCGCCGGCCATGGAGTGGGCGTTCGGGTTGCCGAGGTAGACGGCGAGCGACTGGCGGCCGTGAGCGTCGATCACGCCCGCGAGACCCTTCGCGACCGTGCGGAACGCCTCTTCCCAGGACGCCTCGCGCCACTCGTCGCCCGTCCGGATCATCGGGACGCCCAGCCGGTCCGGGTCCTCGTCGAGGTGGCCCAGGGTCGCGCCCTTGGGGCAGATGAACCCCTTGGAGAAGGGGTCGTCCCGGTCGCCCTTGACCGAGGTGACGTGCCCGGCGTCGTCGAGGGTGAGCCGGAGACCGCAGACGGCCTCGCAGAGGGGGCAGGTCCGGTGCGCTGTTCTCATCGGCACTCCTGAGTTCGGCGAGTGGACTCATCATGGCCGCCGTCCGGGCCGCGGGGAAGCCCCGGAGCGCGAACTCCGGGCCGCGGGGAAGCCCTGGAACGTCGATTCCGGACCATGGGGGAAGCCCCGGAGTGCCTGAGACTCCGGGGCTTCCCGTTGTGCGATCCTCTGGATTCACGCGGCCTGTCGTCGCCGGTCGGGAAACCCGCCGGGCAGCTCACCGGGCAGCTCGCCGGGCGGGGGGAGCGGGGTGGCGGGCTTCCCCGCCGGGCTAGGGTCGGGCTCCTCCCGCGCGGACCGGCCGGCCCGCAGGCTCACCCAGTTCGCCCGCCCGTAGAACCGGTCGAGACCCACCGGGGGACCGGCGGCCCCGTCCCCGCGGACGATCTCGACGGTCAGCAGGTTCGCCCACCTGCCGTGCCGGCAGACCACGGCGTCGCGGGCGTAGCATGCCGCCGCGATCTCGGCGGAGAAGGCGTCGAAGTCCTCGGCGCAGGTTCCGGCCCTGGCGAGGACGAGCGCCTTCTCCCCCGCGGCGGAGGGGGTGATCCACAGGACCAGTGGCAGCCGGCCCGACCGGGTGTGTATCCCGGTCTCCGCGCACGCCCGCCGGATGCGGTGCCGGGAGACCAGGCACCACGCGTGTGCCGTCACCCAGCTCCTCCAGAAGCCGGAGGCGAGGAGGACACCGGCGGTGCCCGCCAGAACGAGAAACGGCCACCAGTCGCCCTCCCAGAGCGAGAGGATCACGGTGACCAGGAGGGACACGGCGGCGGTGAACAGGATGATCTCCGTCCGCCAGCGCCACAGCCGGACGAGGAGACCCGCCCGGCCGGGAGACCTGCCGCCGTAGCCGCCGTAGCCGCCGTAGCGGTCGTGGCGGGGGTCACGCCGCGACGTCACCGCCCACCCCCTCGTCGCGGACGGGCGCCAGGGCGAGTGCGGGAGCGGCGGTCCGCTCGGCCTTGAGAAGGTCGAACCGGGGCTCGCGGTAGTGCCTGGTCCCGAAACCGGTCCTGGTCACGGTCCAGCCGAGCCGGTAGGCCCATTCATCCTGATCCATGTAGAGCTCTCGGTCGGTCACATAGATCACATCAAGGATGAAGGTCTTGATTCCGTGGGTTCTGTTGGTACGGTGGAAGGACATAGGAGACTCCCTTCGTGGCTTTGACGCGGAGTTCTTGTGCCAACCGGGTCGGTGGCCGCCGGCCCGGTGTTTTTTGTGCCCGATCAGGGCACCCTCTTTGGTGCGTGCGACTTTGGGCCGTCGCCGGCCGTTGATTTCCGTGCCCCCCCTGCCGACCTCCCCGCGTCAACTCCGTTTCGTCAGAGACGGCGCCGTTGCCGCAGAATCGCGCGCCCGTCCCACGTCGCGCGACTCACGAAGGCCCTCGAAGACGCCTTCCGGATGATCACCGGTGGCTCCCCCGATCTTTCGAGAACCTTCCTGTTCTGATAGTCGCTCAGCATAGATTTGGCTGCAAGACTTGCCGTAAGGAAAAAAGTAATAAACTTCCACAGATGCACTGCAACCATCAGTGTAATTTGCACTATCATTCGTCGAGGTTCCTGTGAGGCCGTGACACCCGCCCGCCCGTCATGGTGAGGAGGTCGTGATGCCGCAGCGTGGCAGTCCAGCGCTCCGCCGGCGTCGGCTGGGTCTGGAGTTACGCAGGCTTCGCGAAAGCCTGGACATGACCGGCGACGAGGTGTCCAGCCGCCTGGAGTGGTCGACGGCCAAGGTGAGCCGCATCGAGACCGCCAGGACGTTGGCCAAGGAGGCCGACGTCGAGGCACTCGTCAGGCTTTACGGGGTCGACGAGCCTCTCAGGGGGATCCTGGTCGCGCTGCAGCGCGACGCCGCCCAGAAAGGGTGGTGGGAGAGATATCGCAATTCCGTTCCCGAGGAATACATCACACTGATCGGGACGGAGGCGGAGGCCACCATGGCACGAAACTGGGAACCCCAGATCGTGCCCGGCCTTCTCCAGACGGAGGATTACGTCCGGGGCGTTCACCGTGCGAGTCAGATCGCCAGCGGGCTTCCGCCGAGTTGGATTCAGGACCGGGTCGAGATACGGATGACGCGTCAGCGCACGCTGCTGCACGTGCCCGACCCGCTGGTCCATGTGAGCGTGTTCCACGAATCCGTGCTGAAGAACCAGTACGGCGACGCCCGCGTCATGCGGGACCAGCTCGTGCATCTGATCAAGGTCTCGGAGCTGGAGCACGTGGAGATGAGGATCCTTCCCCAGGACGTTCCGCCACCGGTGTCCACCGGCGCGTTTCTGCATTTGGCGTTTTCCGACTTTCCCGATGTCGTCTACGAGGAATCTCTCCCCGGTGGGCAGTTCGTCGAGGACGCGGAAACGGTCTACGCGTATGAGCGTGCCTTCGGACACCTGCTGGAACGTGCCCTTGACGAGGTGGCGTCACAGGAGCTGATCAAAAAAACAATCAAGTACTGGAACAGGTAGCGGCAGGTTGTCACCCACCGCCATTCCGTCGTTTCCGGGAATTTTTGGAAAGTTTTCGGGAAAAATGATAAACGCGAATAATCACAATGATGTGATCTGGAAGAAGAGCGCCCTGAGCGCCGCCAGTGGCAACTGTGTCGAAGTGGCCAGGCTGGCCGGGGGGCGTGTGGGGGTCCGTGACAGCAAGGACCTGTCCGGTCCCATTCTCACTTTCGCTCCCGGCGCCTGGAACTCTTTCGTCGGGGGGGTGAAGGACGGAGAGTTCGACATGTA
This sequence comes from Streptosporangium sp. G12, assembly GCF_052983175.1. Lineage (NCBI taxonomy): Bacteria > Bacillati > Actinomycetota > Actinomycetes > Streptosporangiales > Streptosporangiaceae > Streptosporangium > Streptosporangium sp. G12. The sequence continues at coordinate 199,294 of NZ_JBRIQO010000007.1, forward strand.
GCAGGAAGCGGCCCTGGCACTCACCCAAGAGAACAAGAGCCGCCCCGCTGTGGTTATCGCGTTTTTCATCGCTTCTGCCCGCCGGATGGATTGACGGCCCGCCGGTCGAGCAGGGGAGAATCATCGCACACCGGGAGACCTTGCAGGATACGGTGTCCTATCTAGACGCGCTTAATGCCTTGCAACTTCTTCGTCACGCCTTCATCCTTAAGGTGCCTTATGGTCCCTCATGGGAGAAGGGGTGAGTTGTGTCTGATATTGACGTGTCTGGAGTGATCTGGAAGAAAAGTCGGCGGAGCGGGCTCAACGGTAACTGTGTCGAGGTGGCTCACCTGCCCGGCCGGGGGTTCGCGGTCAGGGACAGCAAGGACAGGGGCGGACCGGTGCTGGTCTTCGGCGGGCCCGGGTGGATCGCGTTCGTCGCGGCGGTGAAGGGCGGAGACTTCGATCTCTGAGTGACCGTTCTTCCAGGACCGGGGGCTTGCCCAACGGCGGGACAGCCCCCTTTCGTGTTTCCGGGGACAGGTGCGGAAGGCCGTAGGACAGCCGTACGGCCCGCGTCTCCGGGAGACGCGAACCGTACAAGGAGAGGCCGTGACTACTCGGCGGTGACGCCGAGGCCCCGGGCGACGCTCTGGCCGAGGTCCTTGTGCACGTTCGTCCAGTACTCGGCGACGCGCCTCTTCATCTCGGCGGTGACCTCCGGGGCGGAGGCGTGGCCGACGACGTTGCTCACCAGGTGGGAGCGGTCGGTGTCGGACAGGACGTTCTCCCACAGGGCGCGGGGCTGGACGAAGTCGTCGTCCTCGCGGTGCAGGGTGTAGGCGGAGCGGATGATCTCACCGGTCACCTGGTAGTGCTCGCCCTCGTACCGCGCCGGGTCGGCCGCGGGGCCGCCGACGCTGTTGGGGGCGTAGACGGGGTCGCCCGTGTTGCCGAAGCGCATCTGGCCGTCCTTGTTGTAGCTGTGGACGGGAGCCTTCGGCGCGTTGATCGGCAGCTGCTGGTAGTTGACGCCGATGCGGTAGCGGTGGGCGTCCGGGTAGGAGAACAGGCGGCCCTGGAGCATCTTGTCCGGGGACGGGCCGATGCCCGGCACCAGGTTGGACGGCTCGAAGCTCGACTGCTCGACCTCGGCGAAGTAGTTCGCCGGGTTGCGGTTCAGGACGAACCTGCCGATCGTGATCTCGGGGTAGTCGGAGTGCGGCCACACCTTGGTCAGGTCGAACGGGTTGAACCGGTAGTCGGCGGCGGCCTCGAACGGCATGACCTGGACGTTCACCGTCCAGGACGGGTGGTCGCCGTTCGCGATCGCGGTGTGCAGGTCGCGGATGTGGAAGTCGGCGTCCTGCGCGATGACCGCTCCGGCCTCGGCGTCGGTGAAGTTCCTGACGCCCTGGTCGGTCTTGAAGTGGTACTTGACCCAGAACTTCTCGCCGGCGGCGTTGTACCACAGGAAGGTGTGCGAGCCGAAGCCGTGCATGTGGCGCCAGGACGCGGGCGTGCCGCGGTCGGTCATCAGGAACGTCACCTGGTGGGCGCTCTCCGGCGAGAGCGTCCAGAAGTCCCACTGCATGTTGTGGTCGCGCAGGTTGGTGTCGGCGCGGCGCTTCTGACTGTGGATGAAGTCGGAGAACTTCTGCGGGTCGCGGATGAAGAAGATCGGCGTGTTGTTGCCGACGAGGTCGTAGTTGCCCTCTTCGGTGTAGAACTTCAGCGCGAAGCCGCGCGGGTCACGCTGGGTGTCGGGGCTGCCGAGCTCACCGGCGACCGAGGAGAAGCGGATGAAGAGCGGGGTCTCCCTGCCCTTGGCGAACAGGCCCGCCTTGGTGAACTGGCTGACGTCCTCGGTGATCTGGAGGACGCCGTGCGCGCCGCCGCCCTTGGCGTGGACCACCCGCTCCGGGACGCGCTCCCGGTTGAAGTGGGCCATCTTCTGGATCAGGTAGTGGTCCTGCAGCAGCAGGGGCCCGTTCGGGCCCACCGACTGCGAGTGCTCGTCGCTCGGCGCGGGGATTCCCGCGTCGGTGGTGGCGATGGGCCTGGTGCTCATAGAGAGGGTCCTCCGGGGGTTCTCTTCATCGAGTGTCTTGGAACGGCAGCCGGGCGGCGGTCACCCGCAGGCCCGCCTGCCTGAGCCGGTCCCCGTCCTCCATGACCACACCGTACGGCCTAAACCTGAATGATTCAAATTAACGACTCAGTCTAGTTTTGGGGAAACGAATCTCGTAGGGCGAGTTGTGACACAGGCGGTGGATGAGATGGCATCCTCGGATACCGATGGACACGTACACAGCTCGACGCCTCGCCCTGGCCGCCGCGATCACCGCCTCCGCCGTGCTCCTCGCGGCCTGCTCCGCAGCCGAGTCGGCCGCCCCCGAATCGTCCCCCGACGTCGTGGAGAAGCCCACCGAACCGGCCGAGGCCCCCACGCCCGAGCGCAGGCCGTACACCATCTCCTTCGGCGGGGACGTGCACTTCGAGGGCGTGTTGCGGACCCGGCTGAACGCCGATCCGAAGACCGCGCTCGGCCCGATCGCCAAGGTGCTCAAGCGCTCCGACCTGGCGATGGTGAACCTCGAGACCGCGATCACCACCGGCGGCACCCCCGCCCCCGGCAAGCAGTACACCTTCCGCGCCCCGGCGGCGGCGCTCACCGCGCTGAAGGCGTCCGGGGTGGACGTCGCCTCGCTGGCGAACAACCACGGCATGGACTACATGCAGAGCGGGCTGAAGGACTCCCTCGCCGCCATCAAACGGTCCAGGTTCCCCGTCGTGGGCGTGGGCAGGAACGAGGCCGAGGCGTACAAGCCGTGGCGGACGACCGTGAACGGCAACCGCGTCGCCATCATCGGCGCGACCCAGGTGCTGGACGCGGAGTTCGTCCAGGCGTGGACGGCCTCCGGAGACCAGGGCGGTCTCGCCTCGGCCAAGGACGAGGCGCGGCTGATCCAGGAGGTGCGCAAAGCGCGCAAGAACTCCGACACCGTGATCGTCCACCTGCACTGGGGCACCGAGCTGCAGAAATGCCCCAACGAGGCGCAGCGCGGCCTGGCGCCCAAGCTGGTCGCGGCCGGGGCGGACGTCGTCGTCGGCGGTCACGCGCACATCCTGCTCGGCGCCGGATACCTGAAGAACAGCTACGTCAGCTACGGCCTGGGCAACTTCGTCTTCTACAACTGGGGTCCGGACACCGGCAGGACCGGCGTGCTCACCCTGACGATCAACGGCCGCAAGGTGCTCAAGGACCAGTGGACCCCGGCCACCATCCAGGGCGGAGTGCCGGTCCCGCTCACCGGGACCGGGCGGCAGCAGGCCGTCGCGGGCTGGAAGGCGCTGCGCGGCTGCACCGGTCTGGCCGCCAGGCCCGGCCAGTCCGGCTAGCTCGCAGGGTCACGGGAAACGTTCCGGACACCTCGTGCGACAGGAGGCCGCGATGCGGTGGGTGGAGTCCGGTGACGTCCGGCTGGCATTGTTCGAGCAGGGGGACCCCGCGGCCCCGACCATCCTGCTCGTGCACGGCTACCCCGACACCCACCGGGTCTGGGACGAGGTGGCCACGCTGCTGGAGGACCGCTTCCACGTGGTCCGCTACGACGTCCGCGGCGCCGGGCTCTCCGGCGCCCCGCGCACCACCGAGGGCTACGGCTACGACCACCTGGCCGCCGACCTGACCGCGGTCCTCGACGCGGTGGGCAAGCCGGGGGTGCACCTCGTGGGGCACGACTGGGGGTCCATCCAGGGCTGGCAGCTGATCGGCAGGCCGGACATCGAGCGGCGGATCCTCTCCTTCACCTCCGTCGGCGGCCCGCACCTGGACCAGGCCGCGCGCTTCGTGCGGCACGGCAGGCCGCGCGAGGTCGCCGGGCAGCTCCTGCGGTCCTGGTACATCGGAGCCTTCCAGGTCCCGGTCGTCCCCGAGCTCGTGCTGCGCGCCGTGCTGCCGCGCGTGGTGAACCGGTCGGTGCGGGCGCCGGGACGCCCGGGGCACCCGGCGGAGACGCTCGTCAGGGACGGCCTGAACGGTCTCGGCCTCTACCGGGCCAACATGCTGACCGGCCGCGGCGCGTCACCCGCCGCGCCCGCGCCGCGGATACCCGTCCAGCTCGTCGAGGCCACGCGGGATCCTTTCGTCTCCTCCGCGCTGCTCGCCTCGGCGCACCGCTGGACGCCCAGGCTGTGGCACCGCCGCGTCCCCACCGGCCACTGGGTGCAGCGCAGCCGTCCCGGCGTGCTCGCCCGCATGATCGCCGAGTTCGCCGAGCACGTCGAGGGGGCGCCGCCCTCCAGGGAACTGCGCAGGGACCGTCCCGGCGAGCGCGGGCCCTACGACGGCCGGCTGGTGGTGGTCACCGGCGCGGGCGGCGGGATCGGGCGGGCCACCGCCCGCGCCTTCGCCGCGCACGGCGCCGAGGTGATCTGCGCGGACATCGACCTCGCCGCCGCGCGCCGCACCGCCGAGAGCATCGACCTCGCCGCCGCGCGCCGCGCCGCCGAGGGCACCGCCGGGAGCGGGGGCACGGCGCACGCCCACCGGGTGGACGTCGCGGACACCGCGGGGATGGAGGAGTTCGCCCGGCTGGTCAGGGACCGCTACGGCGTGCCCGACATCGTGGTCAACAACGCGGGGATCGCGGTGGCGGGCCCGTTCCTGGACCACTCGGTCGACGACTGGCGGCGGACCCTGGACGTGAACCTGTGGGGTGTCATCCACGGCTGCCGCCTGTTCGCCGCCCAGATGGCCGAGCGCGGACAGGGCGGTCACATCGTGAACGTGGCCTCGCTCGCCGCCTTCCTCCCCAGCAGGCTGCTGCCCGCGTACTCGACGTCGAAGGCGGCCGTGAAGATGCTCGGCGACTGCCTGCGCGCCGAGCTCGCCGGGCAGGGGATCGGGGTCTCCACGATCTGCCCCGGGTTCGTCTCCACCGCGATCGCGCGGAACGCCACCTACGTCGGCGATCTCGCCGAGGTCGCCGGCGAACCGGCGGGGAGGGCGCTGGCCGCGCGCGGGTACCCGCCCGAGCGGGTGGCCGCGCACATCCTGCGCGCCGTCCACCGCGATCTGCCCGTCGTCACGGTGAACGCGGAAGGCAGGATCGGCTACGCGCTCTCGCGGATCTCCCCGGCGCTCACCCGCCGCCTGGCCGGGCTCGTCCGGCTCACCGCGGGCGGAGAAATCTCGCGATTGACGAATAAGCACTGACCCCGGTCTGTCAGAGGGGCAAGATGGGGTGGTGTCCACCATCTCCTGCGAGGAGCCGGGTGAGGCTCCACTACGGCGTCAACCCACCCAACGACGAAGCGCGCGACGCGTCGAGCGGATGCTCGACGCGTGTGCCGACCTGCTGGACGAGATCGGCTACGACGCGCTCTCCACCACGAGGATCGCCGAGCGCGCGGGGGTCGCGATCGGTTCGGTCTACCAGTTCTTCCCCGACAAACGGGCCCTCACCCAGGCGGTGACCCGGCGCCACGTGGAGGGGTTCGTCTCCCGGATCGGCAGGCGCTTCCTGTCCGAGGACTACGCGGGCTGGTGGGACGCGGTCGACGCGATCATCGACGAGTACGTGGAGATGCACAGGACCGTGCCGGGTTTCCGATCCCTGCACTTCGGCGACGTCGTCGACCTCAACCTGCTCGACTCCGGGTCCGAGAACAACACGGTGATCGCCGGGCGGCTGCGCGGCCTTCTCCTGCAGGAGTACGGGCTGGCCGACAGCGAGGAGTTCGACCTGGCCGTCCTCGTCGCGGTGGAGGCGGGGGACGCCGTGCTCAAGCTGGCCTTCCGGCGAGATCCGAACGGTGCCCCGGAGATCGTGGCCGAGGCCAAGCGCCTGATCCGCGGCTATCTGAACCGTCAGTTCGCCCGCGTCTCCGTCTGAGAGTCGCCGGCGCACCCGGGCGGAGCGAGCCCTCGGGGGCCTGAGCCGTCGGTTCGCCCGTGTCCTGGTCGAGAGTCGCCGGCGCACCCGGGTGGAGGGTCCGGGCCGTCAGTTCGCCCGCGTCCCGGTCCGAGGAGCTCCGGCCGGGAGATCCTCGCCGGGGGACGCGCCGGTGCCCTCCGGGACGCTCTCGGCGCCGACCGCGTCCGGCACGGTGAACACGTGCTCCTCCCGCGCCTCCCCTTCCCGATACGGCCTGCCCCTGCGTTCGAGCTGGGACCACCGCTCCACGGGGACGGCCTCACCGGTCGTCCCCGCCCCGGGGCGCCCCTGCGCCGTCAGCCTCTGCGCCCGGGGCTCCCGCACGTCCTGCCACCACGCTCCCGGCCCTCCCGTGTCCGGCCGCCGCGTGTCCGGTCCTCGGGCGCGCTGTCCCCGCGCGTCCCGTTCCCGGGCTTCCTGTCCCTGGACGAGGTGTCTCTCGACATGTCTCCGCGCGCGCAGTCGCCCCTCGTGTGACCGTTCCGTGCCCGCCACCGGCACGGGCACGACCGCCGTGGGTCCGGACGACCGCGTTCCCGGCTCGTCGCGGGGCCTCGCGGAAGGGTCACAGGGCTCGCGGCCGGACGAGATGATCGGCTGGAGAGGCCGGTCCCGGGGGGCTCGTTCCATCTTCCTGATCCGGGCGGCGAGCCTCTCGGCACGGATCCGGTTCTCCAGGGTGAGCAACTCCCGGTGGGCCTGCCCGATCGCCTCCATCTTGACCGACAGGTATCCGGCGGACCCGGGAACGACCACCGAGAAGGCCAGGAGGAGCATCAGCGTGAACGATGTCTGCTTGGACATGCCCATCGCGGCTCCTCCCCGTGACACGCTCCTCTAGCAGGACTCGTCGCTCATATGCCCGTTTTGCTGGGGAAAAACGCGTAGCGTAGCCGTACGTTTGCCCAAGGTAAGGTGGCCAATACCTGCCGTTGGCCGTACGCGGTCGAGCGTCGCTCGGTACTCTCGCGATGTGGCGCATGTGACACGTGAGCAACTTGATCGATTGCTTGAGCAGGCACTTCTGGCCGACGATCACGAAGACCTGGCCCGGCGACTCGAAGCCCTGGTCGAGGCGTACGCGTCCGGCGACATATCACGGGCGGCGATCCTCGTGCTCGCCGCCGAGGAGTGGCGGCAGGCCGGGCAGCCCGCCCGGGCCTTCGACTGCTTCCAGCGGGCGGTGGACGACGGCGGTGAGGTGAGCGTCGACCCCCGGGCCGGGATCGCCGACACCCTCTTCGAGCTCGAACGGCCGGACGAGGCGAGGGAGGTGATCGCGGCGATCCGCGCCGCGGGTGACGTCACCGCGGCCACCGCCCTCACGGTCGCCGAGACCCTCGTCGCCTACGGCGACCTGGCGGAGGCCCATGAGTGGGCCACCGAGGGGGCGCACCGGGCGGTGGAGGGCAGCGGCGAGCACATCGCCCTGCTCAGAACCCGCTATCGGATCCGCGTCGACCTCGGGTTTCCCGAGGACGAGCTCGACGCCCTCCTGGACGCCTCGCACTGACGGCGCCCTCGCCGGCCCGCACACGCGGAAGGGGAGGGCCGTGCCCCGTGAGGCACGGCCCTCCCCTGCGATGGTTCCACGGTGGATCCGTGCCGGTCCGCGGACCGGTGGCCGATCCACCGCTTCCTGCGCGTCCCGCTCCACTTACTCCACGTCGAGGTTCACTCCGTACGGAGGATCACTCCACGTCGAGGTCGGGGAGCGTCCCCTCCAGCGCGGGAAGGGCGGGAACCGCCGCGGTACCGCTCGTGGCGCCCTCCGCAGCGGTAGCGCCCGTGGTGCCTTCCGTCGTGGTGCCGCCGACGGCGGGGGCATCCGGCAGTGCGGGGGTCTCCGGGCGTGCGGCGGCCGGCGACTCCTGCGTGGGCAGGTTCGCGGTGGGCATGTCCGCGGCAGGCATTTCCGCCGCGGGCATCTCCGCCGCGGGCAGGTCGACGTTGGGCAGGTCGACGTTGGGCAGGTCGGCCGGCGGCAGGTTCTCGGTGGCGGCGTCCGCCGGGGCGGGAACGGGCAGCGGGGGCGCGGGCTCCTCGACCGGCGCGACCGCCGCCTCGGCGAGCTCACCCGGGGCCGGGGGCGCCGGGGCCCGCAGCCAGCTGATGCCGTCGTTGGGAGCGCTGGGAGCGCTCGGCATGCCGGGCAGGTCCGGCGCCTCGGCCATGACGCTCACCCACGAGGTCGTCCACTCGTGGCCGGGAAGGCTCGACTGCCCGAAGGGCAGCGCGTGGGAGCCGGTGGCCGCGGCGACGCCCCCGGCGTCGGCGAAGCTGACCACGGCGGAGGGCTGGGAGAGCTGGGGCAGGCCGGTGACGCGGGCGAGCCGGTCCGCGGTCACGGACGTCTCACCGATGTTCGCGGTCACCGGTGCCCCGGCACCGTCGACGGCCACCGGCGCCTGAGCGTCGGTCGTCGTTGCCGGCGTCTCCGTGGTCGGCGCCTGAGCGTCGGTCGTCGTTGCCGGCGTCTCCGTGGTCGGCGCCTGAGCGTCGGTCGTCGTTGCCGGCGTCTCCGTGGTCGGCGCCTGAGCGTCGGTCGTCGTTGCCGGCGTCTCCGTGGTCGGCGCCTGAGCGTCGGTCGTCGTTGCCGGCGTCTCCGTGGTCGGCGCCTGAGCGTCGGTCGTCGTTGCCGGCGTCTCCGTGGTCGGCGCCTGAGCGTCGGTCGTCGTTGCCGGCGTCTCTGTCGTCGGCGCCTCCGCGCCGCCCGCTGTCTCGGTGGTGTCCGCGGTCATCGGCATCTCGCCGGTGTCAGCGGCCGGCGGTGCCACGGTGCCGGTCGTGGCCGGCGGCGCCACGGTACCGGTCGCGGCCTGTGCCCCCTCGGGGGTCGTGGCGGTACCGGTGGCGCCGGTCTCCTCGCACGCGGGCTCCACCGGTCCGGGAGCCCCCTGCACGGTCGCCGTGCCCTGCTCCGGGCAGGGCGCGACCTCCGCCGACGCCGGAGAGACCATCGTCAGGCCGGCGCCGACCGTGAGCACCGCCATCGCGAGGATCCCTCGGATGTTCCGTGATGAGTTCGACATGCGCATCCCCCTGTTGCGTTCGGTAATCCGACGAAAACCGAACGTAACAGGGGGGTCTCGCCCAGGTGCGGGCTTAGCTCAATGGTGGTCAAGCCATTACCGGGCCTTACCGGGCCCCGCCCGCCCGCCATCGGGCCGTTACCGGGCCCGGCCCGGTCGCCGTCAGGTCCTTACCGGGCCGATGGCCAGGGAGTCGCTCGCCTCGTCGAGGTCGACCAGCACCTCGTCGCCGTCCTGGACCTCGCCGGAGAGCACCTCCTTGGCCAGCTTGTCGCCGATCGCGGACTGGACGAGGCGGCGGAGCGGACGCGCGCCGTACAGCGGGTCGTAGCCCGTCAGCGCCAGCCAGTCGCGCGCCGCCGGGGTCACGGTCAGCGTGAGCCGCCGGTCCGTCAGACGCCTGGCCAGGTGGACCACCTGCAGGTCCACGATCCTGGACAGCTCCTCGGTGCCGAGCGCGTCGAACTGGATGACGTCGTCGAGCCGGTTCAGGAACTCCGGCTTGAACGCGTTCCTGACCGCGGCCATCACGGCGGTCCGCTGGGCCTCCTTCGCCATGCCCGGGTCCACCAGGAACTGCGAGCCGATGTTGGAGGTGAGGATCAGGATCACGTTGCGGAAGTCGACCGTCCGGCCCTGCCCGTCGGTGAGCCGCCCGTCGTCGAGCACCTGGAGCAGGATGTCGAAGACCTCCGGGTGGGCCTTCTCGACCTCGTCCAGCAGCACCACGCCGTAGGGCCTGCGCCGCACGGCCTCGGTGAGCTGGCCGCCCTCCTCGTAGCCGATGTAGCCGGGAGGGGCGCCCACCAGGCGCGCGACGCTGTGCTTCTCGCCGTACTCGCTCATGTCGATGCGGACCATCGCCCGCTCGTCGTCGAACAGGAAGTCCGCCAGCGCCTTGGCCAGCTCCGTCTTGCCGACGCCCGTCGGGCCGAGGAAGAGGAAGCTGCCGGTCGGCCGGTCCGGGTCGGAGATGCCCGCCCGAGCCCGCCGTACGGCGTCGGAGACCGCCTCGACCGCCTGCCGCTGGCCGATCAGCCGCCTGCCGAGCTCCTCCTCCATGCGGAGCAGCTTGCTGGTCTCGCCCTCGAGCAGCCGGCCCGCGGGGATGCCGGTCCACGAGGAGATCACCTGGGCGATGTCGTCGGAGCCGACCTCCTCCTTGACCATGGGGTCCTCGGGCTGGGCGGCCTTGCTGGCCTCGGCGAGCTCGGCCTCCAGCTTGGGCACCTCGGCGTACATCAGCCGCGAGGCGGCCTCGAAGTCGCCGTCGCGCTGCGCGCGCTCGGCGGCGCCGCGCATCTCGTCGATCTGCTTCTTCAGGTCGCCGACCCGGTTGAGCCCTGCCTTCTCCCGCTCCCAGCGGCCGACCAGGGCGTTGAGGTCCTCCTGGCGGTCGGCGAGCTCCTTACGGAGCCGCTCCAGCCGCTGCAGGCTGCCCTCGTCGGTCTCCTTGGCGAGCGCCAGCTCCTCCATCTTCATCCGGTCGACGTTCCGCTGGAGCTGGTCGATCTCCACCGGGCGGGAGTCGATCTCCATGCGGAGCCGGGAGGCCGCCTCGTCGACGAGGTCGATCGCCTTGTCGGGCAGGAAGCGGGAGGTGATGTAGCGGTCGGAGAGCGCGGCGGCGGCCACGAGCGCGCCGTCGGAGATCTGGACCTGGTGGTGCGCCTCGTAGCGGCCCTTGAGGCCGCGCAGGATGGCGATGGTGTCCTCGACGGTGGGCTCGCCCACGTAGACCTGCTGGAACCGCCGCTCCAGCGCGGGGTCCTTCTCGATGCGCTCGCGGTACTCGTCCAGCGTGGTCGCGCCGATCATCCGCAGCTCGCCGCGGGCCAGCATGGGCTTGAGCATGTTGCCCGCGTCCATCGCGCCCTCGGCGGCACCCGCGCCGACCATGGTGTGCAGCTCGTCGATGAAGGTGACGACCTGGCCGTCACTCTCCTTGATCTCCCCGAGCACCGCCTTGAGGCGCTCCTCGAACTCGCCGCGGTACTTGGCGCCGGCGACCATCGCGCTGAGGTCGAGCGCGATCAGGCGCTTGTCGCGCAGGCTGGAGGGCACGTCGCCCGCGACGATCCGCTGGGCCAGCCCCTCCACCACCGCGGTCTTGCCGACGCCGGGCTCGCCGATGAGCACCGGGTTGTTCTTGGTACGGCGGCTGAGCACCTGGATGACGCGCCGGATCTCCGAGTCGCGGCCGATCACCGGGTCGAGCTTGCCCGCCCTGGCCCGCTCGGTCAGGTCGATCCCGTACTTCTCCAGCGCCTGGTAGGTGTCCTCCGGCGTCTCGCTGGTCACCCTGGCGTGGCCGCGTACCTTCTCGAAGGCGTCGAGCAGCGCGTTCGGGCTCGCGCCGTTCGCCTTGAGCAGCTCGGCGACGGGACCGCCGTCGGTGGCGAGACCGACCAGCAGGTGCTCGGTGGAGACGTAGTCGTCCTCGAGCCCGCGGGCCCGCTGGGCCGCGGTGTTCATCGCGGTGAGGAGCTGCCGGGAGCTCGACGGGGCGCTGACGGTGGAGCCCTGCGCCTTCGGCAGGGCCGCGAGCTGCTTCTCCGCCTCGACGCGCAGCCGCTTCCAGTCGGCGCCCACCGCCTCGAGCAGGGGTACGGCGGTGCCGCCGGTCTGGCTGAGCAGCGCGGTGAACAGATGGGCCGGGGCGACCTCGGGGTTACCCTCGGCGGCCGCCCGCCTGATGGCGGAGGAGACCGCCGCCTGGCTCTTCTGGGTGAGCTTGTAGTCCATGCTTGTCAGGCCTCACTCGAAAGTGCTGTGTCCGATGGCGACGCCGGCCCGGCGGGTCCTCACGGGGCGACCGTGACGCGGCGCGTTCTCACGGGCCCGGTCACGGACGCGTCCTTGAAGGCGTGGGACGGAGTCTCAGGCGGGGGGCAGCTGGTACTGGATGAGCGCGCGGATCATGTTCATCTCCGCGCGCAGGCGGTGGTTCTCGTCGCGCAGGCGCAGGGCCTCCGTCTCGAGGGTCAGGATTCGCTTGATGCCCGCGAGGTTGATGCCCTCCTCCTGGGAGAGCCGCTGCACCTCGCGGAGCATCACGATGTCGCGGGTGGAGTACAGGCGTCCGCGTCCCGCCGTACGGCCCGGACTGACCAGGCCGAGACGGTCGTACTGGCGCAGGGTCTGCGGGTGCAGACCTGACAGCTGGGCGGCCACCGAGATCACATAGACGGGTGTGTCGTCCGACAGATCGAAGTAGTTGGCTTCCATGGCTACTCGCTTCTGGCCTGTTCGATCAGGTCCGCCCGCGGGTCACCACCCGAGGTGGCGTCGCGGAACTCCTCGAGGGCGCCCCTTGCCTTGTCCTCCAGTTGCTGTGGCACCAGGACCTCGATCGTGGCGAGCAGGTCGCCCTTGGTGCCGTCCTTGCGGGCCACGCCCCTGCCGCGCACCCGGAAGGTGCGGCCGTTCGGGGTGCCCTCGGGGATGCGCAGCGTGACCGGCAGCCCCTTCAGGATCGGCACCTTGATCTCGGCGCCCAGCGCGGCCTCGGTGAAGGTCACCGGGACGGTGACCGTCAGGTTCTCGCCCGTCCTGCCGAACACGGGGTGCGGCTTGACGTGGATCTGGACGTAGAGGTCACCGGCGGGACCGCCGTTCTCGCCGGGCGCGCCCTTGGCCTTGATCTTGATGCGCTGGTTGTCGCCGACCCCCGCGGGGATGCGGGCCTGGATCGTACGGGTGCTCTTGCCCCGCCCGCTCCCGTCGCACACCGGGCACGGGTCGTCGACCAGCAGGCCGCGGCCCTTGCAGTCGCGGCACGGCTCGGAGAAGGCGAAGTTGCCGAGGTTGCGGCTGGCCGCCCCGGTGCCCTCGCAGGTCGGGCAGACCCGCGGGGTGGTCCCGGCCTTGGCGCCGGTGCCTCCGCATCCGGTGCACGCGGAGGAACTGGTCAGGCGGAGCGACACCGTGGTGCCCTCCACCGCCTCGGAGAAGGAGAGCGTGACCTCGGACTCGATGTCCTGGCCGCGCCGCGCCCTGCTCGCCGTCCCCCCGGGGCGGCTCGCGCCGCCCCGGTTGAAGAGCCCGCCGAAGATGTCGCCGATGCGCTCTCCGGCGCCGCCCTGCTGCTGTTGCTGGCCGGTCCCCCCGAACAGGTCTCCCAGGTCGAACGGGAAACCGCCCCCGCGCGGAGCGCCCCCCGCCCCCGGGAAGCCGCCGACGCCCGATCCGAACAGCGTCCGCGCCTCGTCGTACTCCCTGCGGCGCTTGGTGTCGGAAAGGATGTCGTACGCCTCCGAGACCTCCTTGAACTTGGCGGTGCTCTCGGAGGTCGTCGAGCTTCCGGGGTTGGCGTCCGGGTGATACTGCCTGGCCAGCTTCCGGTACGCCTTCTTGATCTCATCGGCCGTAGCGGTCTTGGGCACACCAAGGACGGCGTAGTAGTCCTTCTCCAGGTAGTCCTTGGTGCTCATCTACGTTCCTTCTCAGAGATCAGATGTGGGGGTGTCAGTTGTCGTCCGCGGCTGGATCTTCTGGCTCCGCGACCGCGACGCGCGCGGGGCGGAGCACTCGCTCGCCGATCCGGTAACCGGGCTGCAGGATCTCCACGCAGGTCGGCTCGGTGACGTCGGGGGAGTAGCTGTGCATCAGGGCCTCGTGCACCATCGGGTCGAACGGCTCGCCCTTGGTGCCGAAGGTGCTCAGCCCCAGCTTCCCGGTGGCCGCCTCCAGCGATTCGCTCACCTTGGCGAAGCCGCCGGTCAGCTCCCCGTGGTCACGGGCCCGGCCGATGTCGTCGAGGACCGGCAGCAGCTCGGCCAGCACGCCGGCCACCGCCTGCTCCTTGACCGCCACGCGGTCCCGCTCGATCCGCTTGCGATAGTTGGAATACTCGGCCTGAAGGCGCTGCAGGTCCGCGGTGCGCTCGGCGAGCTGGGTGGCCAGCTCGATCGAGGCCAGGTCGGACGCCAGGGAGGACGGCTGGTCGGCCGCCTGCTCCCTGTCGTTCTGGCCCGTGGTCTCGGCCGGGCTCGCCTCGCGTACCTGCCCCGTCTCCGGGTCTATCTTCCGGTTGTCGCGGATCACCGGCTCCTCCTCGGAACCGTTCTCGCGCGTGCTCACGCTGGTGCTCCCCTCGGCTTTCCGACCGTCACTTGGCGCCGTTGTCGCGCTTCGGCTCGTCGTCCACGATCTCGGCCTCGACCACGTCGTCGTCGGCCTTCTGCCCGCCGTCGGCGGCGTCCGCGTCGGGAGCGCCGGCCGGGGTCTCCGACCCCTGCGCCTGGGCGTAGATGGCGGAACCCATCTTCTGGCTGACCGTGGCGAGCTTCTCCGCGGAGGCGCGGATCACGGACGAGTCGGTGCCCTCCAGAGCCTTCTTGAGCTCGGAGACGGCCTCGTTGACCTCGTTCTTGATGTCGTCCGGGACCTTCTCGGCGTTCTCGCCGAGGAACTTCTCGGTCTGGTAGACGAGCGAGTCGGCGTTGTTGCGCGTCTCGGCCTCTTCGCGGCGCTTCTTGTCCTCCTCGGCGTAGGACTCGGCCTCGCGCATCATGCGCTCGATGTCGTCCTTCGGCAGCGCGGAGCCGCCGGTGATCGTCATCGTCTGCTCCTTGCCGGTGCCGAGGTCCTTGGCGGAGACGTTGACGATGCCGTTGGCGTCGATGTCGAAGGTGACCTCGATCTGCGGGATGCCGCGCGGCGCCGGGGCGATGCCGGTCAGCTCGAAGGTGGCCAGCTTCTTGTTGTACGCGGCGATCTCGCGCTCGCCCTGGTAGACCTGGATCTGCACCGACGGCTGGTTGTCCTCGGCCGTGGTGAAGACCTCGGAGCGCTTGGTCGGGATCGTGGTGTTGCGCTCGATGATCTTGGTGAAGATCCCGCCCTTGGTCTCGATGCCCAGGCTCAGCGGGGTCACGTCGAGCAGCAGGACGTCCTTGACCTCGCCCTTGAGCACGCCGGCCTGCAGGGCGGCGCCGATGGCCACGACCTCGTCCGGGTTGACGCCCTTGTTGGGCTCCTGGCCGCCGGTCAGCTCCTTGACGAGCTCGGCCACGGCGGGCATGCGGGTCGAGCCGCCGACGAGCACCACGTGGGCGATGTCGGAGACCTTGATCCCGGCGTCCTTGACGACCTGGTTGAACGGGCCCTTGCACCGCTCGAGGAGGTCGGCGGTGATCCGCTGGAACTCGGCGCGGGTGAGCTTCTCCTCCAGGTGGAGGGGACCCTCGGCCGAGGCGGTGATGTAGGGGAGGTTGATGGAGGTCTCCGACTGGCTGGAGAGCTCGATCTTGGCCTTCTCCGCGGCCTCGCGCAGGCGCTGCAGCGCCATCTTGTCCTTGGTCAGGTCGACGCCGTGCGCGTTCTTGAACCGGTTGGCCAGCTCGTCCACGACGCGCTGGTCCCAGTCGTCGCCACCGAGGTGGTTGTCGCCGCTGGTGGCCTTGACCTCGACGAAGCCGTGGCCGTCCTCCTGGCCGACGTCGAGCAGGGACACGTCGAAGGTGCCGCCGCCGAGGTCGAAGACGAGGATGGTCTCGTCCTTCTCCTTGTCGAGGCCGTACGCCAGCGCGGCGGCGGTGGGCTCGTTGATGATGCGCAGCACGTTCAGGCCGGCGATGGTGCCGGCTTCCTGGGTGGCCTGGCGCTGGGCGTCGTTGAAGTAGGCGGGAACGGTGATCACCGCGTCGGTGATCTTCTCGCCCAGGTAGGCTTCGGCGTCCTGCTTCAGCTTCTGCAGCACGAAGGCGCTGATCTGCTGCGGGTTGGACTTCTTGCCGTCGATCTCGACGGACCAGTTGGTGCCCATCTCGCGCTTGACCGAGCGAATCGTCCGGTCGACGTTGGTGACGGCCTGCCGCTTGGCGACCTCTCCGACGAGAACCTCGCCGTTCTTCGCGAACGCGACCACGGACGGCGTGGTCCGCGAACCCTGAGCGTTGGCGATGACGGTGGGCTCACCGCCCTCAAGAATCGAGACGACGGAGTTGGTCGTCCCCAGGTCGATACCTACCGCACGTGCCATGAGTACGTCCTTGTAGTCAAAGTTGAGTCGATGAGACTCATAGTGGAACCTCGTGTGACGTTTGTCAAACGACTTGAGTCTATTGGGCTCAACCTTCGGCCGCGCGGAGGCATTCCCGTTTTCCGGGGAAACAGGGTGGTGTTCGTCACCCCATCTGACGAGGGAACACGCGTGATCGTTCCCGGGCGGTGACCGGGCGGTCCCGGTCACCGCTCACGAGGGGGCGTGCTCCGGCACGGTCCCTCCCGCGCCGGATCGCCGCGTCAGCGGGCGCCGTCCACCACCTTGCGGGCGCCGAGGGGCTTCTTGAGCTTGACGGTCGTCACCTTCTGGATGGCGATCTCGATGCAGGCGACGTTCTGGACCTTGCTGCTCGGGCCCTCCCAGAGGGTGACGGTCACCCGCTTGGAGGTCTCGCGCACGGTGACCCGGTCGAGCACGTTGCACGGCTCCACCCCGGACCACCAGGTGATCCGCAGGCTCCGGCCGTCCTTCGACGGCTTGGCCTTCAGCCACCTGACCTTGCGGGGGTTGTCGGTGTGGCCCTCGGGCCTCGTCGGTTTGGGGGCACCGCTCGTGGGCTCCTCCCGGGGGGCCACGCCGTGGCTCGCCGGCGCGGAGGGGCCGCCGGGAATGGAGGTGGCCTGACTCACCGGGCGCGTGGGGGAGACGGCGGTGACCGTGGCGCTGGGGTCGGTGCCGCAGCCCGGCGCCAGCAGGAGGCTTCCGGCCAGGATAGAGGTCGCGATCATACGCATACCCCTAAGACGGATCGGGGTCCGGAGAGGTTCAGAACACTCCGACATCGCGCTGCCGGACCTCCCTTCCCTTCTCGGCGGTGGACGTCCACGGTCGTGCGTCGCCGGCGACCGTCACAAGGGATGATTCCCACGATGGCGGGGCCGATAGGCTGCGGGAAGGTCCGATCCACGATTTCGAGGTGCTCACATGATCGCGATTCTTGGCACCGGCAAGATGGGCGAGGCCCTGCTGTCCGGGCTGCTCAGGGCCGGATTCAAGCCGGGCGACGTGATCGCGACGGCGCGGCGCGCCGAGCGGCGCCAGGCCCTCGCGGAGCGGTACGGCGTGCGGGTGGCCTCCAACGCCGAGGCGGCCAAGGACGCCGACACGATCATCCTCGCGGTCAAGCCGCAGGACATGGGGTTCCTGCTCGCAGAGATCGCGGGGCACATCCCGGCCGACCGCCTGGTCGTCTCGGCGGCGGCGGGCATCACGACCTCGTTCGTCGAGTCGCGGCTCGGCGCCGACATCCCCGTGGTCCGGGTCATGTCCAACACGCCGGTGCTGGTCGACGAGGCGATGAGCGTGATCTCCGCGGGCGCGCACGCCTCCGAGGAGCATCTCAGGCGGGCCGAGGACCTGTTCAGCCCGGTCGGCAAGGTGCTGCGCATCCCCGAGTCGCAGCAGGACGCGGCCACGGCCCTGTCGGGCAGCGGTCCCGCCTACTTCTTCTATTTGGTCGAGGCGATGGTCGACGCCGGCATCCTGCTCGGCATGCCCCGCGCCGCCGCCCTCGACATGGTCACCCAGTCGATCGTCGGGGCGGCGATCATGCTCCGTGACTCGGGGGAGCACCCGGTGATCCTCCGCGAGGCGGTCACCTCGCCGGGCGGCACCACCATCGCGGCCATCGCCGAGTTGGAGCGGCACAGCGTCCGCGCCGCCTTCCTGGCCGCCATCGAGGCCGCCAGGGACCGGGGCCGCCAGCTCGCCGAGGGCTGAGCCGCAGGCTGAGCGAGGGCCGAGCCGGAAGCTGGGCGAGGGTCGAGCCGGAAGCTGGGCGAGGGTCGAGCCGGAAGCTGAGCCAGGAACTGAGCCGGAGGCCGAGCCACCCCTCTATTAGGAAACTTTCCTACATACGGCATCATTTTCCCGGAACTTCGGGGAATGAGGCGATCGTGAAGCAGGCGATATCGGCTGACGGGCGGAGGCGGGAACAGGACGAACCCGCTGTCTGGACGCGGAGCTTCCTGCTCTTCTTCACCGCCAGGTCCGTCTCCATGCTCGGGGCCGCGATGGTCCCGTTCGCGACGGCGGTGGGCGTGGGCGGGCTCGGCTACGGCTCCACCGGGGTGGGGCTGGCGCTGGCCGCGTGGATGGCGCCCTTCGCGGTGCTCATCCTGTTCGGCGGGGTCTTCGCCGACAGGTTCACGCCGCGCCGCATGATGATCGGCGCCGACACGGTCAGGGTGGTGAGCCAGGGGGCCGCCGCGGCGCTGTTCGTCCTCGGCAGGCCGGACCTCTGGCAGATCCTCGTCATCTCCGCGATCAACGGCGTCGCCGCCGCGATGTACCAGCCCGGCGTCTCCAGCACGGTCCCGCGCGTGGCGCGGGACGTGCAGAAGGCCAACGCCACCCTGCGCGTCTCCGAGTCGATCATGCTGCTGGCCGGTCCCGGCGTCGCCGGCGCCATCGTCGGCCTCTCCGGGGTCGGCGTCGTCTTCGCGATCGACGCCGCGGGGTTCACCGTCAGCGCGGTGTGCCTGCTCCTCCTGCGCCTGCCGGTGGTCGCGGGGCCGGTCGCCGAGCGCTCGATGTGGCGCAACCTGCGCGAGGGGTGGCAGGAGTTCCGGTCCAGGACCTGGATGTGGTCGGTGATCCTGGTCTGGGCGGTCTTCGGGGTCACCCTGTTCGGCCCGATGATCCCGCTGGGCTCGGTGCTGATCAGCGAGCGGCTCGGCGAGACCGCCTACGGCCTGGTCATGTCCGCCTCCGGCGCGGGCACCATCGTCGGCGGCCTGGTCGCCATGCGGGTCCGCCCGGGACGGCCGCTGATGGCCGGCGCGATCGGCCTGTTCGGCTTCGCCCTGGAGCCGCTCTCCATCGCCGTGGCGTCGCCGGCCGCGGTCCTCATGGCCGCGCACGTGATCGGCGGCGCCGGGTGGGCGTTCTGGTCGGTCATGTGGGCCACGAGCATCCAGACCCAGGTCCCGGCGGAGGCGCTCAACCGGGTCACCGCGTACGAGGTCGCCGGCTCGACCCTGTTCGTCCCGGTCGGCCAGGTGCTCGCCGGTCCGGTGGCCGGGGTGGTGGGGGCGCCGCAGTTGCTGGCCGGGTCCTCGATCGTGGCGGTCGCCGGGTGCGCCGCCCTCCTGCTGGTCCCCGCCGTCAGGGGACTGCGCCGGGTCTCCTCCGTCTGAATCGTCTGATCCGTCTGGTCTCCCTGCGGGGTAGGACCGTCGCCGGGATGTCCGGCCTCCAGCGGGTGTCCGGATCTCCTGCGCAGCCCATCAAACATGCTCGTTGATAGCAATAAATCTGGATATTTCACTCAAATGAAAACGGGTGCGTTCTCCGAGACGGCCGCGTAAACGCCGTTCCGTACACGTGCGGTAACGTCGAGCCGGGAGCAGGAAGATCGGCCGTGACGCGCGGCGTCGCGACCAGACAGGGAGTGCGCATGAGCCGGTCCGTGCGGGTTGTCTGGGACGATGCGCTCACCTCGTACGACTTCGGCCCCGGGCACCCGCTCGCGCCCGTGCGGGTCGAGCTGACCATGGCGCTGGCCAGGGAGCTCGGCGTGCTGGACCAGGTGGAGATGAGCGGCTGCGCGCCCGCCACCGACGACGAGCTGGCGCTCGTCCACGAGCGCGACTACATCGAGGCCGTCAAACGGGTCTCCGCCACCGGGCGGCCCGACCTCGCCTACGGGCTCGGCACCACGGACAACCCCGCCTTCCCCGGGGTGCACGAGGCGTCCGCGCTGATCACCGGCGCCAGCCTGGCCGCCGCCCGCGCGGTGTGGAGCGGCGAGGCCGAGCACGCGGTCAACGTCGCCGGAGGTCTGCACCACGCGATGGCCGCCGGGGCGAGCGGGTTCTGCGTCTACAACGACCCGGGCGCGGCGATCGCGTGGCTGCTGGCCCAGGGGGCGTCCAGGGTCGCCTACGTGGACGTGGACGTGCACCACGGCGACGGCGTACAGGCGCTCTTCTACAACGACCCCAGGGTTCTCACCGTCAGCCTGCACGAGAGCCCCCGCACCCTCTTCCCCGGCACGGGGTTCCCCGAGGAGCGCGGCACGGAGGGCACCGCGGTCAATGTGGCCCTGCCCGCCGGATGTGGCGACAGCGGCTGGCTCAGGGCCTTCCACGCGGTGGTCCCGCCGCTGCTGCGGGAGTTCGCCCCCGACGTCCTGGTCACCCAGCACGGCTGCGACAGTCACGCCCTCGATCCGCTGGCCAACCTCATGCTCAGCCTGGACGGCCAGCGGGCCGCGTACGCGGCGCTGCACGAGCTGGCCCACGAGACCGCGGGCGGGCGGTGGGTCGTGACCGGCGGCGGGGGCTACGAGCTGGTGCAGGTGGTGCCCCGGGCGTGGACCCACCTGATCGCGGAGGTGGCGGGCCACCCGCTCGATCCCGCGACCGCCACTCCGGAGGCATGGCGTACGTTCGTCAAGGAACGGACCAACCAGACGGCGCCGCTCACGCTGACCGATGGCCGAGACCCGGAATTTCGCGATTTCTCCGCTGGTTATGACCCAGCAGACCCGATCGACCGGGCCATCATGGCGACAAGGAATGCCGTCTTCCCCTTCCACGGGCTCGATCCCCTCCCGTGACACACGGTCCGCACACATGGTCGGTCGGCAAACTGGACTGAGGAACCGATGACGCGCGCTGAGCTTCGTGAGCACCTGGTCCGTACCCGGATCGCCGGTGACGTGGCGACCAGCCGGGAGAACAACCTGGACCACTACCGGTCGCTGTCCAACCGTGACCCGCACTACATGTTCGGGTTGACGATGGAGGGCGCCTGGTCCTACCGGGACGTGCTGGAGCTGATGGCCAAGTCCGCCGGGGTCGTGGCCGACCCCCGTCATCGGGAGGGGCAGGACACCATCGACCCCGACCGCACGATCGAGGCGGTCGAGAAGATGGGCGACACGATCGCCGGGGTGCTCCGGGGGGAGAACCCTCGGATCCTGATCGCCACCGGGCACCCCACCGGCCTGCTCACCATCCACATGGCCCTGGGCCGGATGCTCAGGGCGCGCGGCGTGACCCTGATGGCCCCGGCCGAGGGCTGGTCGTACTGGGGCAGCGGGTTCGGCCGCAGGCGCAAGATCCGCTATCTGGACGACGTCGCGATGCTCGACGACAAGGGCGCCTTCGTGCACACCCACGACCCCGCCCCGATGCGCGCCATGATCGCCGAACTGGGCGCGGACCGTCCCGATCTGGTGATCGCCGACCACGGCTGGGCCGGGGCGGCGGGCGAGGCGGGCATCCTCACGGTCGGATTCGCCGACAGCAACGACCCCGCCCTCTTCGTCGGAGAGGCCGAGGGCAAGATCGCGGTCACCGTTCCGCTCGATGACAACGTGCTACCGAGGTATTACGAACCGCTGACGAACCACCTGGTCGAAAGGGTCGTACGGGCCCTCTGAGACGGGGGATGCGCAAATTAGGTCATCCCTATACAGGCATTTCGCGCCTGCATTCCACGCACCTCGCCGACCGTTTGCCAACTTTTTGGTGATTGTGGGCGACTCTAATGGGAGACAGTTGGTCCGTTCCAAGATCAATGCGAGGGGCACGGTCCGGCTGCTGGCCAGCGATTTCAGCTGTTTCGCTGACGCGAGACTCCGAGGGCTGAGAAAATAGGGGGTTTGCGTGACAGGGGTCCCGACTTACGCTGACAGCAGTACACGTGCGTGAGCAATGGCACCAGTGGGGATAACCCGGATACACGTGCGGAAGAGGCGTCCGATGGGTGCAGGCGAAAGACCTCTCAGCGAGGTGAAGTTCCTGACGGTGGCAGAAGTGGCCACTGTCATGAGGGTGTCCAAGATGACTGTGTACCGACTCGTGCATTCGGGCGAGCTGCCGGCCATCCGGGTCGGTCGATCCTTCCGGGTGCCGGAGCAGGCGGTTCACGATTATCTGAGGGATGCCTACATCGAGGCAGGTTGAGGCAGGGTGGGCTCGACGCGTCGAGCCGAGCGACCGGGGGGAACGATCCGGTCGTGAGGTGAGCCAGACGCGCCGGGCGCTCACGGTCCTGCTCCTTCCGGTCTGGCCGGGGTGTGATTTCCGGTATGACCGTTGGAGAGCCGGTCCCTGTCTCGTCGGGGTAGCGACGTGGTCGCCACGTCGTGAGTTCATGCGCCCGGGGTCCCCCTAGGGGCGATCTACCGTGGATCGCCGGTAGTCTGTTGTGCCGGTGTGCTCTCGCGCACCGGTTCGACAATCTCGGCTACCAGCTACCTGGGGGTCCCGTGGGCTCTGTGATCAAGAAGCGCCGTAAGCGCATGGCGAAGAAGAAGCACCGCAAGCTTCTCAAGAAGACCCGCATCCAGCGGCGTAACAAGAAGTAGCGCGGATCTGCGAGGCGCCGATGACCCACACCGTGCTTGTCACCGGGGTCTCGCGCCACATCGGCGCCCGAGTGGCGAGCGTTCTCGCGGATGACCCGGACATCGACCGGGTCATCGGAGTGGATACGGTGTCGCCGCCCTCGCTCTCACGTGATGGCGGCGTACCTCTCGGCCGGACGGAGTTCGTCCGCGTCGACCTGCGCAGCCCCGACATCGCCCAGGTGATCGCGGCCGCCGACATCGACACCGTCGTTCACATGAGTCTGGTGAGCGCTCCTCCCAGGAGCGGCGGCCGCGCGCTCATGAAGGAGCACAACGTCATCGGCACCATGCAGTTGCTCGGTGCCTGTCAGCGGTCCGCGACGGTCCGCCGCGTCGTCGTGCGCTCGACCACCGCCGTCTACGGTTCCTCCCCGCACGACCCCGCGGTCTTCACCGAGGACGCCGAGCCGGGAGAGCCGCCGAGCCGTGGCTACGCCAAGGACGCCTCCGAGGTGGAGGGCTACGTCCGGGGCTTCGCCAGGCGGCGCCGCGACGTGGCCGTGTCGACGCTCAGGTTCGCCAACTTCATGGGACCCGGCGTCGACTCGCCGCTGACGCGTTACTTCACCCAGCCCGTCCTGCCGACCGTGCTCGGGTTCGACCCGCGGCTGCAGTTCGTCCACGAGGACGACGCGGTCGAGGTGCTGCGGCGGATGGCGATGGAGGACCACCCCGGCACGTTCAACGTGGCCGGAGACGGCGTGCTGCTCCTGTCGCAGTGCGCGCGCAGGGCGGGCCTGCTCCCGATGCCCGTCCCCTCTCCCGTCTTCCGCTTCATGGGCGACCTCGCCCGGAGCGCGGGACTGGTCGGGTTCTCCCCCGAGCAACTCCGCCTGATGTGTCACGGACGCGTGGTCGACACCACCGCGCTGTCCACGGCGCTCGACTGGAGACCGAAGTTCTCCACGGCGGCCGCCTTCGAGGATTTCCTGCGTGCGCGTGACCTGGCCGGAGGCCTGCCCGCCGCCCTGATGGACATGGTGTCCCGGCCGGTGACGGGATGAGCGACGCGGTGGCCGGGAGCGAGGACGCCGAGGTGATTCCCATCACCAGGGCCCGCGCCTCCCGCGAGCACCTCCCCGGCCCGTCCGCCGGACCCTCCTCCGAAGCGCCCGGCGACCCCTTCCCGGAAGCCCCGTCCGATGAGCCCTTCTCGGAAGCGTCCGGCGAGCCCGTCCCCGAAGCCGGGTGGCCTCTCTCCGGGCCGCCGGCCGGCGAGGAAGACGACGATCACCGGCTGGCCGAGCTGCTCGCCTTCCTGCGCCGCCGGGTGGCCGGCGACTACGAGGTCGACGAGTTCGGGTTCGACGCGGAGCTCACCGACAGGGTGCTGCTGGAGCTGATCCGCCCGCTGTACCGCCACTGGTTCCGCACCGAGACCGTGGGCATGCACAACGTGCCCGGCGACTCCGGAGCCCTGATCGTGGCCAACCACTCCGGCACCCTCCCGCTCGACGGGCTCATGCTGCAGGTGGCCCTGTACGACGACCATCCCGGACGTCGCGCGCTCCGCCTTCTGGGGGCCGACCTGGTCTACCGGCTCCCGGTGCTCGGCCACCTGTCCCGCAAGACCGGCCACACCCTCGCCTGCCGCGAGGACGCCGACCGGCTGCTCCGCAAGGGCGAGGTCGTCGGCGTCTTTCCCGAGGGTTTCAAGGGAGTCGGCAAGCCGTTCTCCGATCGCTACCGGCTGCAGCGCTTCGGCCGGGGCGGCTTCGTCGCCTCCGCCATCCGCGCGGGCGTGCCGATCGTTCCCTGCGCCATCGTGGGCGCGGAGGAGATCTACCCCAAGATCGGTGACCTGCGGATCCTGGCCAGGGTGCTCGGCCTTCCCTACCTGCCGGTCACGCCGCTGTTCCCCTGGCTCGGGCCCCTCGGCCTGGTCCCGCTCCCGTCCAAATGGATGATCGGCTTCGGCGAGCCGATCCGCACCGACGAGCTCGACCCCGCCGACGCCGACGACCCCATGCTGGTCTTCAACCTCACCGACCAGGTCAGGGAGGTCGTCCAGCAGCAGCTCGACGAGCTCCGGCTCAGGCGCGGCCACGCCTTCCCGCCCTTTCTCCGACGCCTTTTCTGAGACACCTCTCCCTGAGCTTCGAGGCCCTACCGAGAGAAGAGCCGGCACGCGAGCGGAGGGTCAGCGGCCGGAGCGGTAGTGGCGGCGCAGGGCGACGGCGGCGGCGATGCCGCCCGCGACGGCTCCGGCACCCGCCGCGATGGGCAGGCCGATCATGGTCGCCTTGCGCCCCGTACGGAAGTCCTTGATGTCCCAGCTGTTCTGCCGGGCGAACTCGCGCAGCTCGGCGTCCGGGTTGATCGCGGTGGCGTGGCCGACGAGGGAGAGCAGGGGCAGGTCGTTGGCCGAGTCGCTGTAGGCGGAGCAGCGCGACAGGTCGAGCCCCTCCCTGCGGGCCAGGGCCTTGACGGCCTCCGCCTTGGCGGGGCCGTGGAGCAGGTCGCCGACCAGGCGGCCGGTGTAGACGCCGTTCTCGGTCTCGGCGACGGTGCCGAGCGCGCCGGTCAGGCCGAGGCGCTGGGCGATCACCCGGGCCAGTTCCACCGGGGTCGCGGTGACCAGCCAGACCCTCTGGCCCGCGTCGAGGTGTGCCTGCGCGATGGCGCGAGTGCCCGCCCAGATGCGGTCCGCCATCACCTCGTCGTAGATCTCCTCACCGAGCCGGACGATCTCCTCGACCTTGCTCCCCGCGACGAACGCCAGCGCGGTCTCCCTGGCCTCGTCGATGTGCGCGGGGTTCTCGTCGCCGCGGATCCGGAAGACCACCTGGCCGATCGCGAACCTGAACAGATCCTTGCTGGTGAACAGGCCCCGGGAGGCGAGGCCACGGGCGAAGTGGTAGATGGAGGCGCCGCGCATCATGGTGTTGTCGACGTCGAAGAAGGCGGCGGCCACCGGGTCGGGCTCGGCCATCGGCATCGCCACGGCGGCCGCGGCGGCGACCTCGCCCGCCGCTACCTCCCCGACCGTCGCCCGTCTGGCCGCGTCCGCTTCGTCCCGCCGTCGTAGTAGCCGCCTCATAGCACCTCAGCTTAACCGGGGCAGAGGGTGAGATCGGTAGCGTCGGTATGAGCCGGATATGACGTCTTGGCGACGTACGACGTCGCGCGGGTCCGGCGGGGCCGGGTTCCGATGTCGTGGTCCGGGACGGGAGAGCGGCCCGGTTCCCGTGCGCGGCGGTCCACGACGGTGGGACCGGTCCCGTACCGGAACGGCTACTCGGGCGGGGCCAGGCCCTCGATGTAGTTGAGGTAGACGTGGGCCTTGCGCTGGTTCTCCGCGCCCATCTTGGGGATCATCCCGGCGATCTGGGTGCGCTGTTTCTGGACGAAGCGCTTGAGCTCCTTGGCGCTCGCGGAGTCGCGGCGCCGCATCTGCCGCAGGGAGGTCACCGCGGAGCGCGTGGTGTCCTCCATGGCCTGGAGGGTCTCCCCGATCACCTCCTCGCGTTCGCCCTCGCCCTCGCCCTCGTCCGAGCCCAGGAGCTCCTTGACCTCGCGGGCACGGGTCTCGGCGTAGCCGAAGGAGCGGTCGGCCCGCTCGGCGTCGTCGCTGCTCAGGTGGAACAGCGTCCGCTCGGCGGCGCGCTTGAGCGGGTAGAGGGTGTCACCGGGCATCGAGCGGTAGGTCCACATACCGGATACCGCCATCGAGGCCACCAGGGCGATGCTCAGCAACCGCGGGAACAGCCCCGTACGGGACCTTCGCCGGGAGTGGCGGGGGCTCACCGGCCGCTGCTCGGGGACGTCCTCTCCGGGAGGGGACTGGGTGAGCCGCTCGCGGAGCCTGGCGTTGAACTCGGGTCCGGGGGTGGCCGCCATGCGGGCGCCGAGTCGTGACACGCGGTCCTGAATGCGCGCCTGCGACCTCCGCGAGAATCCGGGCAGCCACTTCCCCATGAACGCTCCCTGCCGCCCCCAGCTCATGATCCATCGGTGTCACTTGCCTAACGACGACCTGGCACGGCAGGTTACGCGCTGCGCCACATCGGCATGGGAACATTGTTTCGGGCGTGGCGGCCGCGGCCGGGAGGCGAAGGACCGAGGACAGCCGACGCCGGCCGGTCTCAGCTGAGGTCCGAGGGCAGCGCGCGGGCCAGGGCGCGGATCGCGCGGAACTGGAGTGCCTTGATGGCGCCGCTCTTCTTGCCCATGATGAGCGCGGTCTCCGCCAGTGACATGCCGTGCAGGAAGCGCAGCACCACGCACTCCTGCTGCTCGGGGCCGAGGCCGCGGACGGCGGTGAGCACCCGATCGCTGATCATCGCGGTGACGACGGCGTTCTCCGGGATGTGCGGGCCGTCGAGCGGGGTGTCGATCACCTCGGCGGTCGTGACCTCAAGGCGGTACCTGCCGGACTTGAAGTGATCGGTGATCAGGTTCCTCGCGATGGTCACGAGCCAGGCCCCGAAATCACGCCCTTGCCACGTGAAGTCCGTGATCCGGCGGAGCGCGCGGAGAAAGGTCTCGCTCGTGAGATCCTCGGCCAGTGGGTGTGAGCCGACCCGGAAGTAGACGTAGCGGTACACCAGGGTGAGGTAACGATCGTAGAGCGTGCCAAAAGCATCCGAATCTCCGGTTTTGGCGCGCAAAACGAGCCTCCGGAGTTCTTCGGAGGCATCCTCACGCACGGTGAGGTCACTACTGCGGACGGGCTGGGCTACCCCGGCTGTCGTGGGGAGGTGCCCGGCGAGCGGCCACGTTTCAGGCATCCGGTATCCCTGAGGGGAGGGGGTACGGCGTGCTCGATCACTCTAGAAATGAAGTGGAAATTCCACAATCCACTTTGAAGCGTCGTGACTGGGGGTAATCGCCGGATACGGTGTGGGGTCGGTTGTTTCAGACCGGCGCCGGGAGCCGGCCGAGGGTTCGGCTACCGGTTGGGGGGTAATGTCCGGCAGCATTGGAGACACCATGGAAGTCCTCGTCGCTGTCATCGCCTTCGCCGGTGCATTGCTCGCAGCCATCGCCACCGGTGCTCTCGTCAGTCGCCTCCGCAGTGAGCCCAAGGGCTGGCTGATCGCCTGGAGCATCACGACGGCGTCTCTCTCCGTCTCACTCGGAGTAATCGCCACCGGTTATCTGATCGGATTTGGGACAGGCACGTTTCGTATTTATCAACTGACCGGATCCATGCTGGCGCCCCTGTGGCTGGCTGTCGGGGTCATTCAGTTGATGGCTCGCAAGGGCACGGCCAGGTTCTCCTCCTGGCTCCTGGGGATCGCCTTCACCGTCATCGCCACGGTGATTCTGGCGGTCGACCCGGTCCTGCAGGAGAAGGACTTCACCAAGGCCCTCCCGCTGGGCGGTCGCCACTGGAACCTGCCCCCGGCCTACCTGCTCGGGGCCGTCCATGTGATCGTCGCGGTCGTGCTGCTGGGCGGGCTGCTGCTGGCGGTCCTCCGCTGGCGCGGCGGTGACGACTACGACGCCGACAACATGCACGCGCTCCTGGTGCTCGGCCCCACCGGCCTCGCCCTCGTCGGAGCCGTGAGCTTCGCGGTGTCCGGGATGTTCACCGCGCTCCTGCTCTTCGTCACCGCCGCCGCGGTCTGGTACGTCATGCTCCGCCCGCTCGCGCCCTACGAGGACGACGACGAGGACGCGGACGACGCGGACGACGAGTGGGAGGACCGCCCCCCGCGGCCGCGCCGCCCCGAGTACGAGCCCCGCGACGTGCAGGTCGCCGGCCGTCGCGTGACCCCGGAGAGCCCCCCCGCCCGCGCCCTGGCCGAGGAGGCGCCCCGCCGCTCAGGCCTCGGTGACCTCGTGGCCGAGTACCGGGCGGGTGAGCAGGACGTCGACTACGCTGCGCGCATGCGGCAGCAGCAACCCTCCTCACCCGACGACAGGTTCGGTGGCCCCGCCACGGGGATGTTCATGGCGGGTGAGTACGGCATGCCGCCCGCCGACCAGCCGTCCGGCGGTGACCCCGGCAGGCGCGGCGGTGATCCCGGCAGGCAGCCGCCGCCGGTCACCGGCCAGTTCGGCATGCCGGGCGTGCCCGGCCCGGCGACCGGTGAGTACAACATCCCGGCTCACGAGTTCGGCAGGCACGGCGCCCCCGGTTCCGGCAGGCCGTCAGGCCCGGGCACCGGCGAGTTCGGCAGGCCCACAGGCACGGGTGAGTTCGGCAGGCCCGGGGGGACCGGTGAGTTCGGCAGGCCCGCGGGGCCGGGCACCGGCGAGTTCGGCATGCCGGGCGTGCCCGGTCCCGGCAGGTCGGGAAGCCTCCAGCCGATGCCCGCCGACCAGGCCTTCGGCGGCGCGCCCTCCCCGGGCTCCGAGCAGGGGCGCGGAGGCTCCCGAGGCTACGACCGGGGGGGCTCGCAGGGCTACGACCAGGCGTTCGGCGTCACCCCCTCGACCGGTGCCATGTATCCGGGCGGGCCGGGCACGCCGGGTGGGGCCGGTGACCTGCCGGGTGGCTCGAACCGGCCCTCGCCGAGCATCTTCGGTCTGCTGACGGTCTTCACCCTGCTCGACGGCACCGGCGAGAGATTCGACCGGCTCGCGGAGGAGACCGTCGAGGCGGTGCGCCGCTCCGAGCCGGACACGCTCGTCTACACCTGCCACTCGGTGAAGTCGGCGCCTCTCCAGCGCATCGTCTACGAGCTCTACCGGGACGAGGTCGCCTACGGCGACCACCAGCGCCAGCCCCACACGCAGCGCTTCGTCACCGAGCGCCAGACGATGGTGCTCGCCACCAATGTGATCGAACTCACCGTGAACGCCGCGAAGGTGATGCCGCTCCCGACCGCCTTCAGATAGCGAGCGCGGCGCGGGTGGCCTGTTTCAGGTGGTCACCCGCGGCGCCAACGGGCGGGGAGCGTCCTTCGGACATCGAGGGCATCAGGGCATCAGGGCATCGCGGGCGTCGATGGCGTCGGGGCGGCGAGGACGCCGACGGTGGCTAGGCGTCGAGGGCGGCGCGCAGGCGGTTCTCGTCGACGCGCCAGAAGTCGTGCTGCACCCCGTCGACGAGGGTGACCGGGATCATCTCCCAGTAGCGGGCCTGGTCCTCCTCGGAGGCCGTGATGTCGCGCTCCTCCCACGGGACGCCGAGGTCCGCGGCGACCCGCTCGATCACCGCCCGCGCGTCGTCGCACAGGTGGCAACCGGGTTTGCCGAGCAGGGTGATGCGATGGTCTCGCGGTGACATGACCGCCACGGTAGCCGAACCGCGGCGACGCGCCGGTCCTCGCGGCGAGGGGCGAAGATCGACTCCGGCGGCCGGAAAGGCCCGGTGGCGACGGGGCTCGCGCCCGCCGTACGCGCAGGTCCAGGGCCTGGTGAGGGGGCGGACGACGGACCGGAGGGGGGCGCGGCCAAGATTGTGAACACTCACTTTGTGCATCGGTTCACAAAAGGACTAACCTGAATGACAGTGGTTTCACCTCGTCATCCGTCGCGTCCGGGCCGCGCCGGCCGCCTGTCCCCCTGGAGTTCCGGCACGTGATCCGCCGTCTGTCCCAAGCCCGCGAACGCGGCATTCCCGAGGCGACCGTCGCCCGGCTGCCGCTCTATCTGCGAGCGCTGAACGGCATGGCCGAGCGTGGCCTGGCGACCGTGAGCTCGGAGGATCTCGCCGTCGCGGCGGGCGTCAACTCGGCCAAGCTCCGCAAGGACCTCTCCCACCTGGGGTCGTACGGCACCCGGGGGGTCGGCTACGACGTCGAATATCTCATCTACCAGATCTCCCGTGAGCTGGGTCTCACCCAGGACTGGGCCGTCGCCATCGTCGGAGTGGGTAACCTCGGGCGTGCGCTCGCCAACTACGGCGGGTTCGTCTCCCGCGGTTTCAGGGTCGCGGCGCTGCTCGACGCGGACCCCGAAGTGGTGGGCGACCACATCGCGGGATTGAATGTGGAGCACATCGACGAGCTGGAAGCCGTGATAAGGCGGCGGGGAGTGTCGATCGTGGTGCTCGCGACACCGGCCGTGGCGGCCCAGCAGGTGGCCGACCGGGTCGTCGCCGTAGGGGTCACCAGCATCCTGAACTTCGCCCCCGTCGTCCTTTCCGTGCCGGAAGGCGTCGATATCCGTAAGGTCGACCTGTCGATTGAATTGCAGATCTTGGCGTTCCACGAGCAACGCAAGGCGGATCGGATGAGTGGGGGGCCCGCGATGGCCGAGGAGTGGCCCGAGGCGGTGGACTTGTGAACAGGCACGGTGCACGAGCCGGCGGGCACGCTGACGGGCACGGCATCTCCCGGCCTTCCCGGACGACCATGACGCTTTCCCGGACGACCGTGACGTCCCGGAAGATCACGACGAGCATGACGATCACCATGACGATGGCGTGTATGAGGAGGAATACGGAGACGGCGAGCACGAGTACGGCGAGCATGAGCAGGGTGACCAGTAGTGCGGCGAGCGCCGCGGCCCAGGCCCCGGGCGGCCACCTCTCCTCTCGCGGTTCCGGAGCCTCTCGTGGCTCCCTGGCCTCCCGGGACTCGGGAGCCTCTCGAAATCGCGGCTCCTTCCGGGGCGACCGGAAGGCGGGAGAGGGCCGATGAGCGTTCTCGTCGTCGGCCTGAGCCACCGGACGGCACCGGTGGCCCTGCTGGAACGGGTCTCCGTCTCCGGTGACTCGCTGGTGAAGCTGCTCCAGGACATCCAGCAGGACGTCCACGTCGCCGAGAGCATGGTCGTCTCGACGTGCAACCGGGTCGAGATCTACGCCGAGGTCGACCGGTTCCACGCCGCGGTGACCTCGCTCTCCCGGCTGCTCAGCGCCCACTCCGGCGTTTCCATGGAGCAGCTGGCCTCCCACCTCTACGTGCACTACGAGGACCGTGCCGTCGAGCACCTGTTCTCGGTTGGTTCCGGCCTCGACTCGATGGTCGTGGGAGAGGGGCAGATCCTCGGCCAGGTGCGTTCGGCGCTCAGGCTCGCCCAGGAGGAGGGCACCCTCGGCCCGACGCTCAACGAGCTCGTCCAGCAGTCACTGCGGGTGGGCAAGCGCTCGCACACCGAGACCGGCATCGACCGGGCGGGTGCCTCCCTCGTCGGCGTGGGGCTCACCCTCGCCGAGCGCGCCCTCGGCCCCCTCCAGGGGAAGCGGGCCCTGGTGGTGGGCGCGGGCTCGATGAGCGCCCTGTCGGCCGCGACCCTGCAGCGGGCGGGCGTCACCGACATCGTGGTGGTCAACCGGACCCACGAGCGCGCCGTGCGGCTGGCGCAGACGGTCGGCGGCAGGGCCGCCGGATTCGGCGACCTGGCGGCCGAGCTGGCGGAGGCCGACCTGGTCATCTCCTGCACCGGCGCCACCGACGTGGTCATCACGGCCGACATGGTGACCCCCCGTGAGACGTTCCTGCTGGACCTGGCCCTGCCGCACGACATCGACCCCGCCGTGCGGCGGCTGCCCGGTGTGACGCTGGTCGACCTGGAGTCCATGCAGGAGGGCGAGGCCGACGCCGGCACCGACGACGGCGGTCGCGCCGAGGCGGTCACCGCCGTGCGCGGCATCGTCGCCGAGGAGGTCACCGCCTACCTGTCGGCCGAGCGCGCCGCGCGCGTCACGCCGACCGTGGTGGCACTGCGGAGCAAGGCGGCCCAGGTGGTCGAGGCGGAGCTCGGACGGCTCGTCGCGCGGGTCCCCGATCTTGAGGGACGCGTCAGGGACGAGGTCAGCCAGACCGTCAGGCGCGTGGTCGACAAGCTGCTCCACGAGCCCACCGTGCGCGTCAAGCAGCTGGCGGAGTCCCCCGCGGGCGATCATTACGCCGAAGCGCTGCGCGAGCTGTTCAATCTTGACCCGAAGGTGCCCGAAGCGGTGAGGCGCATCGAGACGATCGACGCCGAGCCGGGTAGGAACACCGAGCCGAGCAAGAAGGAGGCAGGCCTGTGAACGGTGTTTCTTCTTCGCTCCGGCTGGGGACCAGGCGGAGCGTCATGGCGACGACGCAGTCGGGCCTGGTCGCCGCTCGCCTCACCGAGCTGACCGGCGTGGCCGTCGAACTGGTCGGCGTCACCACCTTCGGCGACGTGACCAAGGCCGACCTCACGCAGCTCGGCGGTACGGGGGTCTTCGTCAGCGCGCTGCGCGACAAGCTGATCGAGGGCGCGATCGACTTCGCGGTGCACTCGCTGAAGGACCTGCCCACCACGCCCGACCCGCGCGTGGTCATCGCGGCGATCCCGCCGCGCGACGACCCCAGGGACGCCCTGGTGAGCGTCGCCAAGCTGGCCGACCTGCCGCCCGGCGCGAAGATCGGCACCGGTTCCCCGCGCCGGATCGCCCAGCTCCGGATGATCCGTCCTGATCTCGACTACGTGCCGATCCGCGGCAACGCCGACACCCGCATCGGCAAGGTGGCCTCCGGCCAGTTGCAGGGCGTCGTGCTCGCCGCCGCCGGGCTCGGCAGGCTGGGCCGCGACGCCGAGATCTCCCAGATCTTCGAGGTCGAGGAGATGCTGCCCGCCCCGGGCCAGGGGGCGCTGGCCGTGGAGTGCCGCTCCGACCGCTCCGACCTGGTCGAGCTGCTGAGCGTGCTCGACGACGCCCGCACCCGGGCCGCGGTCACCGCCGAGCGCGCGGTGCTCAACGCCCTGGAGGCGGGGTGCGCCGCCCCGGTGGGCGCGTACTCGGCCGAGAACGGGCCCGATCTGATCCTTACCGCCGCTGTCGTCGCCGTCGACGGCAGGCGCGCGGTGCGCAAGTCCACCGCCGGAAGCTCTTCCGCGCCCATGGATCTCGGCCGCGACCTCGCGGCCGAGATGATCGCGGAAGGGGCCGGCACGTTGATAGGGGAGCGAGCACATTGAGCTCCGGAAGTACCACCTTCGAGCGCCCGTCCGGGTTCGTCGCCTTCGTCGGCGCGGGTCCCGGTGATGAGGGCCTGCTCACGCTGCGTGGCGCCGACCTGCTTTCCAAGGCGGACGTCGTCATCCTCGACCGGGAGGCGTACGGCCCGCTGCTGCGCCACTGCCGCGAGGACGTCGAGATCGTCGACGTGGCCGAGGACGGCGCCGTCTCGCTGAAGGTCGTCAAGACCGCCAAGGGCGGCAGCGGCGTCGTGCGGTTGTGCGCGGGCGACCCGATGTTCTTCTCCTCGATCACCGAGGAGGTCGCGGCCTGTGCCAAGGCGGAGGTGGACTTCGAGATCGTGCCCGGCGTGCCGCCGGCGACGGCGGTGCTCACCTACGCAGGCATCCCCGCCGCGGTGTCGGTGCCCGAGTTCCGGGTCGTGGACGCGACCCAGATCGACGACTGGTCCGCGTACGCCACCGGGACGGGCACCCTGGTGATCTACAACGGCGTCGCCGAGGCCGTCCCGATCGGCAAGGCGCTGATCGCGGCGGGCCGTCCCGACTCGACGCCCGTGGCGGTCAGCAGCGCGGGCACCACCACCGAGCAGCACACCGTGGTGACCACGCTGGGCCGGCTCGCGCCCGATCTCAAGCACGCGGGGATGACCGAGCCCGCGCTGATCGTGGTCGGCGAGGCCGTCGGCATGCGCGACCGGCTGTCGTGGTTCGAGACCAAGCCGCTGTTCGGCTGGCGGGTGCTCGTGCCCAGGACCAAGGAGCAGTCGGCCAGCCTGGTCGAGCAGCTGCGCTCGTACGGCGCGGTGCCCGAGGAGGTCCCCACGATCTCCGTCGAGCCGCCGCGCACCCCGCAGCAGATGGACCGCGCGATCAAGGGCCTGGTCACCGGACGCTACGAGTGGGTCGCCTTCACCAGCGCGAACGCGGTCAAGGCCGTGCGCGAGAAGTTCGAGGAGTACGGCCTGGACGCCCGCGCGTTCGCCGGGCTCAAGGTCGCGGCCGTGGGCGACAGCACCGCGCGGGCGCTGGTGAGCTTCGGCGTCAAGCCCGACCTGATGCCGTCCGGCGAGCAGTCGTCGGAGGGCCTGCTGGCCGAGTGGCCCCCGTACGACTCGATGCTCGACCCGATCAACCGGGTGCTGCTGCCGCGCGCCGACATCGCGACCGAGACGCTCGTGGCCGGGCTGACCGAGCTGGGCTGGGAGTGCGACGACGTGACCGCCTACCGGACCGTCCGCGCCGCGCCGCCGCCCGCCCCGACCCGCGAGGCCATCAAGGGCGGCGGGTTCGACGCGGTGCTGTTCACCTCGTCGAGCACCGTCCGCAATCTGGTGGGCATCGCGGGCAAGCCGCACAACGTCACGGTCATCGCCGTGATCGGCCCGCAGACCGCCAAGACCGCCGAGGAGTTCGGGCTCCGCGTCGACGTGATGGCCGACAAGCCCTCGGCTTCCGCCCTCGCGGCGGCGCTGGCGGAGTATGGTGCCAAGCAGCGGCAGGCCGCCGTCGTGGCGGGGGACACCCCTCGCAGGCCCTCGCAGACCCGGCGGGGAGCCCGGCGCCGCGCCAAGTAACCTTGAGAGTGGCGCCCGCCCGCGCACGATGGGCGGGCAGGCCGCGTTCGACGCCCCCGGCGAGCGCCGCGGGGCGTGATCGCCGCCGCGAGGATCGGTGTCGCGGCCGGCACCGCTTCACGCTGGTCGGCACCGTGTCACGTCGATCGGCGTCGCGGTCGGCACCGTGTCACGTCGATCGATGCCGCGGCCGGCACCGCGCCGCGTCGAGCGGCGAGCCAGGAACACACACCGAGCTCCTCCGGCCCGCAGTTCCCCTACCGGCCGGGGAGAGGGGGAGACAGCATGACGGCCCAGTTCCCTGTCGCGCGCCCGCGCAGGCTCCGCCGTACGGCACCGATGCGCAGGATGGTGGCCGGAACCCGGCTGCACCCGGCGGAGCTGGTGCTGCCGATGTTCGTGAAGGAGGGCATCTCCGAGCCGAACCCGATCGGCTCGATGCCCGGAGTGTTCCAGCACACCCGCGACTCGCTGCGCAAGGCCGCCCACGAGGCCGCCGAGGCCGGGGTCGGCGGGCTGATCCTGTTCGGCGTCCCCGCGGTGAAGGACGGC
Organism: Streptosporangium sp. G12; assembly: GCF_052983175.1. Lineage (NCBI taxonomy): Bacteria > Bacillati > Actinomycetota > Actinomycetes > Streptosporangiales > Streptosporangiaceae > Streptosporangium > Streptosporangium sp. G12. The sequence continues at coordinate 234,540 of NZ_JBRIQO010000007.1, forward strand.
CGGGGGTCGGCCGCCGACGACCCCGAGGGAATCGTCCAGCGCGCCGTCGCCGACCTGGTCGCCGACGTGGGCGACACGCTGGTGGTGATGACCGACACCTGCCTGGACGAGTTCACCGACCACGGGCACTGCGGCATCCTCACCCCGGACGGGGAGGTCGACAACGACGCCACCCTGGAGCGCTACGCGGCCTCGGCGGTGGCCCAGGCACGGGCCGGGTCGCAGGTCATCGCGCCGAGCGGCATGATGGACGGCCAGGTCGCGGCGATCAGGGCGGCCCTGGACGGCGACGGCTTCGAGCAGATCCCGATCCTGGCGTACTCGGTCAAGTACGCCTCGGCGTTCTACGGTCCGTTCCGCGAGGCGGCCGAGTGCGCTCCCCAGTTCGGCGACCGCAACGCCTACCAGCAGGACGCGGCGGGACCGGTCGGCGAGGCGCTGCGCGAGGTGCGGCTGGACCTCGACGAGGGCGCCGACGCCGTCATGGTCAAGCCCGCGCTGGCCTACCTCGACATCCTGCGCCAGATGCGTGACGCCGTGGACGTCCCGGTGGCGGCGTACCAGGTCAGCGGTGAGTACGCCATGGTCGAGGCCGCGGCGGCGAACGGCTGGATCGACCGGGACCGGGCGATCATGGAGTCGCTGGTCGCGATCCGCAGGGCGGGGGCCGACATGATCCTCACCTACTGGGCGACCGAGGTGGCCGCGAAACTGAGATGAGACCGACGGCACGTGCCGAGAACTGGAGGTTCGTCGCTTGGTGGAGAAGCGCGTGCGTTAGAGTGCGATAACCGGTGCGGATGTGTCCCAGGTGGCGTAGACCCTGGGTATTTGACGTTCTTCACTGACCAGAGTGTGGACAGGTCGATCGCATCCGGATGACACGCGGGATGCGCGGACGACGGAGGACACAATGGTCGGGGTACCGATGGTTCGTCGAAGTAGACGGCATGCTCATCCGAAGCAGATGATCAATTCTGTGCTGGAGTACGCCGCTCTGGGCTGGGCGAGCTGTCCCGGCGCGAGGCCGCTGAAGGGCGGTTCGCGCTCCTGTTCGTGCGACCGGGTCGGCTGTCCCGACCCGGGAGCCCACCCGCTCTCGCGGGCCTGGCAGATGCAGGCCACCACCGACCCCACCCTGCTCACCAACTGGTGGCGGTACGAGCCCGAGGCGAACGTGGTCCTTCCCACGGGGCGGGTGTTCGACGTCTTCGACGTACCGCTCGCCGCGGGGCGCACCACCCTCGCGAACATGGACTCCGCGGGAGCCACCTCGGGCCCGGTCGCCGTCAACGGCGACCGGGCCCTGTTCTTTGTGGCCACCAGGAACGCCTCCGACGACGAGGACGAGTGGTGGACCTGCGCCCTCGACTTCGGCCCGTCCACCATCGACGAGATGCCCGGCCTGCGCTGGCACTGCCGCGACAGCTACGTCCTCGCCCCGCCCTCGCTGCTGCCGACCGGCGGGTCCGGCTCGTGGCTGCGCCCGCCCGACGGGCGCCCGCTGCCCGATCCGCTGCGCGTCCTCGACTGGCTCGCCGACACCTGCGAGTGAGCCGTCCCCTGCCGGGTGCGGCCGTACGGGACGGGCGGAGGCTCGTCCCGCGGTGACTACCCTGTAGGGCGTGAGCCGTACTGATAACTCCGAGGCCCTGTTCGCCCGCGCACGCGAGATCGTCCCCGGGGGCGTCAACTCCCCGGTCCGAGCCTTCGGCGCCGTCGGCGGGACGCCGCGCTTCATGACCTCGGGGCAGGGCCCCTACATCACCGACGTCGACGGCAACCGCTACGTCGACCTGGTCTGCTCGTGGGGGCCGATGATCCTCGGCCACCGGCACCCCGCCGTCATCGAGGCCCTGCAGGAGGCGCTGCGCGACGGCACCTCGTTCGGTACGGCGACCCCCGGTGAGGTCGAGCTCGCCGAGGAGATCGTCGCCCGGGTGGAGCCGGTGGAGAAGGTCCGCCTGGTCAGCTCCGGTACCGAGGCCACCATGTCCGCCGTGCGGCTGGCTCGCGGGTTCACCGGCCGATCCAAGATCGTGAAGTTCGCGGGCTGCTACCACGGCCACGTCGACGCCCTCCTCGCCTCGGCCGGTTCCGGTGTGGTGACCTTCGGCCTGCCCGACACCCCCGGCGTGACCGGCGCCTCGGCCGCCGACACCGTGGTGCTGCCGTACAACTCGGTCGAGGCGGTCACGGAGGCGTTCCGGACCTTCGGCGCCGACATCGCGTGCGTGATCACCGAGGCGTGCCCGGCCAACATGGGCGTCGTCCCGCCGCTCGACGGGTTCAACGCCACGCTGCGGGAGCTGTGCACCGCGCACGGCGCGCTGCTGATCGTCGACGAGGTGCTCACCGGTTTCCGGGTGTCGGAGTCCGGCTGGTACGGGCTCGACCCGGTCGACGCCGACCTCATGACCTTCGGGAAGGTCATGGGCGGCGGACTGCCCGCCGCCGCGTTCGGCGGGCGCGCCGACGTGATGGCCCACCTCGCGCCGGAGGGGCCGGTCTACCAGGCGGGCACCCTGTCGGGGAATCCGCTGGCCTGCGCGGCCGGTCTGGCCACCCTGCGCGCCTGCGACGAGGGGGTCTACGACCGGGTCGACGCCGCGGCGCTGGTCATCGGCCGCGCCGCCGCCGACGCCCTGTCCGCGGCCGGGGTGCCGCACCGCCTGCAGCGTGCCGGGAGCCTGTTCTCGATCTTCTTCACCGACGAGCGGGTCACCGACTTCGCCACCGCCCAGAAGCAGGACACCGCCGCCTACCGGGCGTTCTTCCACGCCATGCTCGACCAGGGCGTCTACCTGCCGCCGTCGGCGTACGAGGCGTGGTTCCTGTCCTCCGCCCACGACGACGAGGCCCTCTCCCGCATCGCCGAGGCTCTTCCGGTCGCCGCGAAGGCCGCCGCTTCTGTTTCTGGTTAGCGGTGCGAGTGTTCGTTTAAAGAGGCTTGGATGGGCTCGGGCTCCGGTGGGGGCTTTGGTAGATGCGCGCTCCGGTGGGTGGGTGCTCCGGGCGGCCGTCGTCGGTGGCGGCTCCGGTGCGTCAGGCCTCCGGCCTGGCGGGCGCGCTGGTCACGGATTCTTATAAGCCGCCCGGAGCACCCACCCACCTCCGCACACGACCCGTCTCGCCGTATGTCCTGCGGACCGTAGTCGCTTCCTTTCGGGCCGCCCATCGGGCTCTGGGACGCTGAAGCGATCCGTACGGGGCCGTTTTCGGGGTTGTTCGCCGTAGCTGAAGCGCCGGTGCGGAAAGGAGCGCAGGGGGCGCTCGCCGGGGCTCGCTCGTCGTGGGTGCTCACGGGATGTACGGGGAACGCGCCGTGACGGCATGGGCTGATCCGGGCGCCTACCTGGGCAGGTCGCCGAGGTCGATGGTGATCGGGAAGGGCACCGGGACGGTCAGCCGGTCGTGGTGGATGCCGGTGAGGGCGTACGCGTGGGTGGCGGGATCGAGTTCGTAGACGTAGACCACGGGGGAGCCGCCGCTGTTCTCCACCCGCCAGAAGTGCGCGATGCCCGCCTCGGCGTAGCGGGAGGGCTTGGTCTTGCGGTCGCGGTCCTCGGACTCGGAAGAGACCACCTCGACGGCGAGGTGCACCTCGCCGGGGGTGTAGAACGTCCGGGCGTCGTCATCGGCGGCCTTCGCGTCGACGACGACGACGTCAGGGCAGGGGCGCATCCGGTGGCCGAGCTTGACGTCCATCTGGATCACGGCCGCGACGTGCTCAGGAGCCTGGGCGTTCAGGACGACGCGAAGGCCGAACAGCACGCGCTCGTGGAAGCGTTTCTGGGGGGACACGAAGACGAGAGCTCCATCGATGAGTTCGACGTGCTTGAAGAAGTCGGGTTCGCCGTTCGGTCCCTCCGCCGGGAGGTTGTCGAGATCGTCGGCGGTCCATCCCCACGGGGGCGGGGCGGGCCAGTAGTCGAGTGCGGCGCTCACGTCGGTCACCGTAACATCGTCTCCGTCACTCGATGTGTTCACTCATATCATCTCCGTTGCCCTCGTTCTATTCTCTCCCGTTTCGGCCTGAACGGAAGGAGTGGACACCGAGGAGGGAAGAGACCGGGCGCGGGTGCTCGCGTAGAGGACTCCGGAGATGATCAGGGCGGCGGCGGCGAGTTTGGCGGGGGAGATCGGCTCCCCGGTGAACAGGGCGGCCGAGGACATGCCGAAGACCGGGACGAGCAGGGCGGACGGGGCGACCACCGAGGCGTCGTAGCGCTGGAGCAGGAAGCCCCAGATGCCGAAGCCGCCGAGGGTGGCGACCAGTGACACGTAGAGCACCGACAGGCCGCCCTCCACCGAGAACTCCAGCCGGGGAACCCCTTCGACCAGCAGGGACAGGGCCGTCATGGGGATGGCCGCGACCCCGCAGACCCAGACCATGAAGCGGAACGAGTCGGGCGGCGCGGCGTTCCTGACCGCGATGTTGCCCGCGCTCCAGAAGAACGCCGCGCCGACGATCAGCAGGAACGCGCCGATGGGGCCGCCGGTGCCCAGGTCGGCGGCGATCAGTGCCAGACCGGCGAACGCGACCGCCATGCCGGTGATCCGCCGCCGGGTGAGCCGTTCCCCCAGCAGGGCGACCGCCAGGACGGCGGTGAAGACGGCCTGGACCTGGACGACGAGGGAGGTCAGCCCGGCGGGCATGCCCGCCCGCATGCCCGTCAGCAGCAGGGCGTACTGGCCGATGCCGAGGGTCGCCCCGGCCACGAACACCTTGCGCCAGGGCACCCCGGGGCCGCCGACGAGCAGTACGGCGGGGAAGGCGGCGAGGAGAAAGCGCAGCGCCACGTAGAGCAGCGGGGGAAAGTGCCGGAGTCCCACTTCCATGACCACGAAGTTGAAGCCCCAGAGGGCGGTGAGGGCGACGGCGAGGAGGAAGTGCCGGGTACGCATCCCCTAATCGTCGTTTCCAACGATATTTCAGCACAAGTGAGACTTTCTTGCTCATGTCGTTTAGGGTTGCTTACATGTTGGATCTCAACCGGCTCAAGGCCCTGCACGCGGTATCCGTCTACGGCTCCGTGGGTGCGGCGGCCGAGGCGCTCATGGTGACCCCCTCCGCGGTCTCCCAGCAGCTGGCCAAGCTGGAGCGGGAGACCGGCGCGACCCTGCTGGAGCGCAACGGGCGCGGCGTGCGGCTGACCGACGCGGCCGGGTTGCTCGCCGACCACGCCGAGCGCATCCTCGCGCTGGTCGAGACGGCGGAGGCCGACTTCGAGGCGCTGCGCGGCGAGGTCGTGGGGCGGCTGAGCATCGGCGCCTTCCCCACGGCGGCCCGGGGCCTGATGCCCGCCGCGCTCGCCCTGCTGCGCACGCGCCACCCCGACCTTCGCCTCCAGCTCATGGAGCGCGAGCCGGAGCGGCAGGTCCGCGAGGTGGCCAGGGGCGAGCTCGACCTCGCGGTGATCCAGGACTGGATGAACCGCCCGGTGGCGATCCCCGAGGGGTTGTCCCGGGCCACGCTCTTCGACGACATCGCCGACGTGATCCTGCCCGCGTCCCACCCGCTGGCGGATCGTCCCGAGATCGAGCTCGCCGAGCTGTCCGGGGAGCAGTGGATCAGCTCCTCGCCCGGCACGGTCTGCCACGACTGGCTGGTCTACACGCTGCGCTCGGCCGAGCTGGAGCCGGACATCACCTGCATGGCGGACGAGTATCCGACCCAGATGGCCCTCGTCGCGGCGGGGCAGGGATGCGCCATCATTCCCCGGCTGGGCCGCGACTTCGTCCCGCCGGGGGTGCGGGTCGTCCCGATCCGGTCGCGCCCGACGCGCAGGATCTACGCGCTCTGGCGGAGCGACGCCGCCCGCCGCCCGGCCATCCGGGCCGCGGTCGAGGCGCTGAAGGCCGTCTCCGCCGACTTCCGCGGCCCCGTCTCCGAGCCCGCCGGGCCGGTGGCGGTCCCGGCGACGGCCTCCCCGGCGACCTCGATGGTTGCGGGTGACGGCTCCGGCGGCTTCTAGGGTTCGGTGCCGCTAGCCGAGGGCGATCGTCACCACGCCGCCGACGATGACGCAGGCCGCCAGCAGCCGCCGGGTCAGGTCGCCCTCGGCCAGCAGCCGGCCGCCGAGCACCACCGCCACGAGCACGCTGACCTCCCGTACCGGGGCCACCGCGCTGATCGGCGAGAACGTGTACGCGGTCAGCGCCAGGAGGTAGGAGAGCGGCATCAGCACCGCCGCGCCCAGCACCCGCGCCCGGTGCTCGTGCCAGACGGGCAGGACCAGGCCCCTGCGGCGGGAGCCGAGCACCGGCGAGGTCAGGACCAGGGCGCGGCCGAGGTCGCCGCCGTAGTTGAGCAGGATCGGCGCGACCGCGAAGGCGCTGACGACCTGCTTGTCCCAGACGGTGTACGCCGCGATGAACAGCCCGGTGGCCAGCCCGAACCCGATCCCGCTCAGGTCCCGGCGGCCGGGCCCGCGCGCCGCGCCGAGCAGGAACACGCCCACCCCGACCAGCAGGATCCCGGCGATGCCGACGGGGCCCGGCCGCTCGCCCAGGAACAGGATGGCGACCAGGCTGGCCAGCAGCGGTCCGGTACCGCGGGCGATCGGGTAGACCATCGACAGGTCGCCGTGCCGGTAGCCGCGCTGCAGCAGCATGAAGTAGCCCAGGTGCAGTGTGGTGCTCGCGGCGATCACCCCGAGGCCGGTCCAGGAGGGGCCGGTACCGCCGAGGAGGAGGTAGCCCACCGCGACCGGCGTCCAGACCAGGGTGGAGGCGGCGGCCACCATCCAGACGAAGACGACGCCGTCGGCCTCGGCCGCCTGCTTGCTCATCAGGTTCCAGCAGGCGTGGGCGACGGCGGAGGAGAGGACGAGGGCGAGCGCGAGGGGGCTCACGCGGTGACCCTATCCCGCCCCATCCGACCCGGGTCGCCCACCTGCCCGACCACCAACCCGTACTTGTCGGTAGGCTGGCGACACTATGCCTGAGACCACCGTCGTTCACCTCCTGCGCCACGGTGAGGTGCACAATCCCGCCAATGTCCTGTACGGCAGGCTTCCCGACTACCACCTCTCCGACAACGGCCGGCAGATGGCAGAGACGGTGGCCAAGACGGTCGCCGGACGAGATGTCACCGCGCTGTTCTCCTCGCCGCTGGAGCGGGCCCAGGAGACGGCGGCGCCGCTCGTCGCGACCTTCGGCCTGGACGTCACGGTCGACGAGCGGCTCATCGAGGCCGAGAACATCTTCGAGGGGCTCTCCCTCGGCAAGGGTGACAGTCTCTTCCGCAACCCGCGCTTCTACCGTTACCTGTGGAACCCGCTCCGCCCCTCCTGGGGGGAGCGCTACACCCACATGGTCAGCCGGATGAGGGCCGCGATCGAGACCGCCCGCGACGCGGCGCGCGGTCATGAGGCGATCATGGTCAGCCACCAGCTCCCGATCTGGACCGTCAGGCTCGCCGCCGAGGGCAGGCGCCTGCCGCACGATCCGCGCCGCAGGCAGTGCGGCCTCGCCAGCCTCACGAGCTTCTCCTTCGAGGGAAACCGTCTGATCGGCGTCGGATACAGCGAGCCCGCGGCGGCGCTCGTCAAACGCCCCACTGTGCCGGGCGCCTGACCTCGCCGGTACAGTGATTGCTCTACCGGTTGTAGTACAGGGAGCCTCCGTCACCCATGCGCGCACAATCCTTCGCCGCCGCCGCGCTGCTCGTCGCCGTGGCCGGATGCGCCGGAACCCAGGGATCGCAGCCGCAGACCGGCGACACCCGCTTCGTGGCCGGTGACGGCAAGATCACCCTGTTCCAGGCCGCGGACCGCAAGGTCGCCCCGAAGGTGGAGGGGGAGACCCTCGACGGGGGCACCGCGACCCTCGCGGCCCACAAGGGCAAGATCGTGGTGCTCAACTTCTGGGCCTCCTGGTGCGCGCCCTGCCGGGCCGAGGCGCCGGTGCTCAAGGACATCTCCGCCAAGACGAAGGCCGACGGCGTGGAGTTCCTCGGCATCGACTTCAAGGACCGCAAGGCCGACGCGCTCGCGTTCGAGCGCAGCCACCAGTCCGGTTACCCGAGCATCTTCGACCAGCCGGGCAAGGTCGCGCTCTCCTTCCAGGGCACGGTCCCGCCCGCCGCCATCCCCTCCACCCTGATCATCGACCGCCAGGGCCGGATCGCCGCCAGGGCCCTGGGCGCGGTCAAGTACAGCGACCTCCTCGCCGCCGTGACCAAGGTCCGCGATGAGGGATAACGGCTCCGGGCGACGGCCGGGCCCGCGATGAACGCCGACCTCGTGGGCACCGTCGCGAGCGGCTCGCTGGCGCTGGCGCTGCCGATCGCGGTCGCGGCCGGGCTGGTGTCGTTCCTGTCGCCGTGCGTGCTGCCGCTGGTCCCCGGCTACCTGTCGTACGTGACCGGCATGAGCGCCGACCCCAGGCGGGGACGCATGGTCGCGGGCGTCGTGCTGTTCGTCCTGGGCTTCGCGACCGTGTTCGTGGCCGGGGGAGCGCTCTTCGGCGGCCTCGGCGCGGCCCTGTTCGGCAACGCCGCGATCATCACGCGGGTGCTGGGCGCCCTCACGATCGTGCTCGGCCTGGCCTTCATGGGGGTCGTCCCGGGTCTGCAGCGCGACTTCCGCATCCACCGGCTCCCGGCCGCCGGCCTGGCCGGGGCACCCCTGCTCGGCCTGGTGTTCGGCCTGGGCTGGACCCCCTGTATCGGCCCCACCCTCGGGGTCGTGCTCACCCTCGGACTGAACGAGGGCAGCGCCGGTCGCGGCGCGATACTCGCCTTCGCGTACGCGCTCGGCCTCGGCCTGCCGTTCGTGGCGGCCGGGCTGGCGTACAGCAGGGCGCTGAGGACGTTCAAGGCGGTGCGCCGGCACTCGCAGCTGATCACGCGGGCGGGCGGCGTCATGCTGGTCGTCGTCGGCGTGCTGCTCGTCACCGGGCTCTGGGAGCAGCTCGTCGCGATGACGCAGGGCTGGGTCGGCGGATTCGAGCCGGTGATCTGATGGTGTCCGTCGGCCCGAGGACGGGAGAGCGAGCGGTGAGCGAGACGCGGCGGCCCACGGGCTTCGGGGTCGTGGGGTGGGCGCGCTGGTTCTGGCGGACGCTCACCTCGATGCGGACCGCGCTGATCCTGCTGTTCCTGTTCGCCCTGGGCTCCATCCCCGGCTCGATCTGGCCGCAGCGCGGCGTCTCCGACGCCAAGGTCGCCCAGTACTTCGACGACAGTCCCCGGCTCGCCGAGTGGCTGGACAGGTTCTGGCTGTTCGACGTGTTCCGGGCGCCCTGGTTCGCCGCGATCTACCTTCTGCTGTTCGTGTCCCTGATCGGCTGCGTGCTCCCCCGCACCGCGACCCACCTGCGGGAGCTGCGCAGGAAGCCGCCCGCCGCGCCGCGCAACCTGAGCAGGCTGCCGCAGCACGCCTCCTTCGAGGCCGGCCTCACCGTGGAGGAGGCCGTCAAGAGGCTGCGCGCCAGGCGGTTCCGGGTGACCACCGGTCCCGGCTGGGTCGCCGGGGAGAAGGGCTACCTGCGCGAGACCGGCAACCTGCTGTTCCACGTGGCCCTGCTCGGCCTGCTGGTCGCGGTCGGGGCCGGGGCGCTGTACGGCTACCGGGGCAACGTGCTGGTCGTGGAGGGCGAGGGCTTCGCCAACACGGTCGCGGCCTACGACCGCTACATGCCCGGCCAGCAGGTGAACGCCGAGTCGCTGGAGCCGTTCTCCTTCACCGTCGACGATTTCCAGGCGACCTACATCGCCAAGGGCGAGAAGGCGGGGCAGGCCCTCGACTACGAGGCCAGGCTCAAGGTCGAGGACGCCCCGGGCGCCGCCCCGCGCGACTACGTCCTGAAGGTCAACGAGCCGCTGGACGTCAACGGCACGCTGAGTTACCTGATCGACCACGGCTACGCGCCGACCTTCAGGATCACCGACGGCAAGGGCCAGGTCGCCTTCGACGGGCCGGTGCCCTGCCTGGTCGTCCAGCCCGCCACCTTCACCTCAGAATGCGTGATCAAGGTTCCGGACGCGCAGCCCGAGCAGCTCGGCATCCTCGTCGGCTTCCTGCCGACGACCGTCCCGATGGGCGCCGAGTGGGTGTCGGTCTTCCCTGGCGCCGCCAACCCCACCGCCCAGGTGTACGGCGCCTTCGCCGGTGACCTGGGCCTGAAGGACGGCCGGCCGCAGTCGGTCTACGAGCTCGATCAGGCGAGTCTGAAGAAGATGAAGCCGCTGGTCATGAAGGCCGACCCGCTGGCGGTCGGCAAGAAGCTCACCCTCCCGAACGGCGCGGGCTCGATCGAGTTCACCGGCGTCAGGGAGTGGATCGCCCTGCAGATCACCCACGACCCGGGCCGGATGCCCGCGCTCGTGGCCTCGGTCCTCGCCGTCGTCGGTCTCGTACTGACCCTGACCGTCCGCCGCCGCAGGGTGTGGGTGCGGATCAACGAGGGCCGCGAGGTCGAGGTGGGTGGCCTCACGCGCACCGAGGGTGACGATTTCAGCGAGGAGTTCACCGAGATCGTCTCCGCTTTGAACCCAGGAGTTCCCGATTCAGGAGTGAAGGATGTCCGCTGAGGTCGACGCCGGCCTCGCCACGTTGAGCGACCAGCTCATCCTGGCGACGGTGCTGCTCTACGTCTCCGCAATGATCGCCTACGCCCTCGACCTGGCCTTCGGCCGGTCGGCGGGGGCGTCGGCCCGTGCGGACCGGCCCGTTCTGGCCACCGTCGGCGGGGGCGCCGCCCCGGACGGCACCGGCTCCGCCGCCGAGGGCGGTCCCGCGGAGAAGGCGCCGCCCGCCTGGGCGGTGTGGGCGGGACCGGTGGCCGTCGGGCTGAGCTGGCTCGGCTGGGCCGCCAACCTCGCCTCCCTCCTCACCCGCGGCCTGGCCGTGGACCGGTGGCCGTGGGGCAACATGTACGAGTTCGTGGTCGCGATGTGCTTCGCGGCGGTGAGCGCGTTCCTGTTCATGCAGCTCCGCTACCCGGTCCGCTTCCTGGGCGCGTTCGTCACGGTCGCCGCCGCGCTGGGGCTCGGTTTCGCCGTACGGTACCTGCACGTGCAGGCCGGCCCCGTGGTGCCCGCGCTGAACTCGTACTGGGTCGCGATCCACGTGTCCGCAGCCATCGTCGCCAGCGGGCTGTTCATCGTGGCCGGAGTCTCCGGCATCCTCTACCTGGTCAGGAAGGACACCGCGGTCCGGCTGCCGTCCCGGCGGGACCTGGAGCGGGTCGCGCACCGGGCCATCGTGATCGGCTTCCCGATCTGGACCTTCGCCGTCATCGCCGGGGCGCTCTGGGCGGACAAGGCGTGGGGTCGTTACTGGGGCTGGGACCCCAAGGAGATCTGGGCGTTCATCACCTGGATCGCCTACGCCGCGTACCTGCACGCCAGGGCCACCGCGGGCTGGAAGGGAAAGGCGGCCATGATCGTGCAGCTCGTCGCCTTCGCCTGCCTGCTGTTCAACCTGGTCGGGGTGAACATTTTCCTCGGGGGACTGCACTCCTACGCCGAGGTTCCCGGCTGATTCCCGGCACCGAGCTGATTCTCGACGCCGAGATTTCCTCGGGCCGAATTTTCACGCTGGAATTTTCCGTCGAATTCCCGCGCCGGAGTTCACGCTGATTTCCCGCCGGATTCCCGGAGGGTTTCCGCGCCGGAATTCCCGGTCGATCGGCCGTACCGGCCACACCGGCCGGTCGATCGCCGTCTCAGTCGTCGTCGCGCAGGCGGCGGTCGAGGTCCTTGAGGAAGTCGGGGTCGTCGTCGGGGCCTTTCGGGGCCTCGGCGCGCGGCGGCCTTTCCTCGGACAGGAGCGATCGTGGCGCTCTGGGGCCGGTCGGCCGACCGAGTAGCAGCCAGAAGGCTCCCCCGGCGATCGGCATCAGCACCACGATGAGCACCCAGAGAAGTTTGGGCAGGTTCCTGGACTCCTCGTCCGGCGTGGTGATGACGTCGAACAGGCAGTAAAGCCAGAAGGCGAGTATCGCCAGACCGACAAGCAGGGGCATGCCCGAACTGTAAGCCATCGTGAGGCCTGCTGCGGTCCGGCTCCGCGTTACGGATGACTGGCAAGGGTCCGACCCCGTACCGTGGACCCGTTGCCACTTCCCCAGGGGGTGTGATGGCACATTCGGGCGACAAGGGCCGCCATCGACGGCGGTGGTGGCAGCGAGGTCCGACCACGCGTGCGGAGAGTGCCCTCAGGGAGGCTCCGCGTGAGGTCCCCCGCGAGGCCGAGCGCCGGGTCGGGACGGTCACGGCCCCGGTGGCCGACCGGCCGCAGTACACCTGGAAGGACTTCGAGCTCGACGATGAGAGCCCCCGGGCCCAGCCCAACTCCCCCGACACCCCGGACCTGGGCGACGGCCTGCGCCACTGCGGGCGCCTGGAGCGCATCCTGCACCGCCAGTGGGACTCTCGGAGGGAGACACCGCCCCCCGAGGTCGTACGGGCTGTGGAGAGCCTGGCGAGGCTGCCCGACGGGCTGAAGGACAAGCTGGCCGACGGTCTCGACGGCATCTACGTCGGCGCGGGCGGGGTGCCCGACCTGGACGACATGGGATACCTGCGCGGCGCGCCGCTTCCCTCGGGCCGGGCGACGTGGGACGTGTGCGCGGGGGCGTACGGCGACCGCAAGATCGTGGTGGGAGACCGGCCCTCGCCCACCCCCGACGTGATGATGCACGAGGTCGGGCACGCCCTGGACGACGTGGACGCCCCCCACGGCGACTGGGTCTCCGACTCCCCGGAGTTCGCCGCCCTCTACGCCCAGTGCGTCCCCGCGCTGGCCTCGGGGTTCCATCTCCAGTCGGGCGACCTGGGCCGCAAGGAGTTCTTCGCCGACGCCTTCGCCGCGATCGTCTCCCGGCAGCGCCCCGCACTGGTCGACATGCTGGGCGGCGACACGCGAATGGCGCTCAACGTCATGTTGTTCTTCAACCGGCGCTACGGAATCTAGGTGATCTGGATGTACGTCGTCAGACTCGCTGACGGGACCCTGCGCGTGCCGCAGACCCTGGCCAGCGATGACGGGCGTCTGATCGGCAATGCCTACGTGGAGGTCTCTCCGGGGGATCCCGACTACGACCGCTGGCTGGCCGAGTCGCTCACCGAGGAGGAGTGGGCCGAGCGGCGGCGGCGGTGGCTGGAGGAGAACGACGAGCTGGAGCGGGAGTTCCTGGCCTTCAAGGCCGAGCAGGAGACCTGAAGGGCTTCGAGGCCGCGGCGGGGGCCTGGGCCGGCTTCGAGGCCGGGGGCTTGGGCCGGGCGGGAGAGCCGGTACCGGGGGATCGGGGCCGGGGCGCGCCGGGTGGTTCCGGACGCGGAACGCGGCGGGCCCGGCGGCGCGGGTGGCCCGGTGACGGGGGAGGTCACCGTCCGTGTCGTGTCGTACCTCACACGACTCCACGGTGACCCTGCGGCTTCCGGGTAAGGCGCGCAGGATCACCGATGGTGTGACGTCCTAAGTCGTCAGACGCGCGGGGACTCGCCTGCCGGCCGTTCGGCCGTCAAGACGTCCTCTCCACGCAGAAGGGCGTGCACTTCCGACTCGCGGAAACGCCGGTGCCCTCCGGGGGTACGGATGCTGCTGATACGGCCTGCCGCGGCCCAGCGTGTAACCGTCTTTGGGTCGACCCGGAAGAGGGCGGCAACCTCTCCGGGCGTCAGCAGACGCTCGCTGCTACTCTCCACAATCTCTCCCCCTCGCATCCCGCTTCCTGCCAGCGGGCGGACAGGTAACCAGTGTGCCGAGCGAAGCCTGATTTATCCGTGGTTTTCAACAAAGATCACGGGTTGTTATCTACTGCCTGCCCGATTGTTATATGATAGAGCCTTTTTGGGACTCTCGTGGGTGTTTCTTTACGAAACAGATCTCTTGGGAAGACTAGCAGCGCTCGCAGTAGATGCGAAGAGTTACCCGTGCGGCCACCGCGATCGAGGCCGCGCGGGCGAGGTGACGTAGCCTTGACACCGTGCGCCCCGTCATCGTTTACACCGCGTCCCGGGCCGGTCTGCTGGCCGTGACTCTGGGAGTGCTCTATATCCTCGGCCTGCGCGAGCCCCTGGGCCTGCTGATCGCCGCATTCCTGATCAGCGGTGTGGCCAGTTACGTCCTGCTCTCGAAGCAGAGAGACGCGATGAGCGAGCGAATCACTAAGAATCGGGAGTGATCGGCAACGGGAACATGCCGACTCGGGCATGGTACTCGTGACCAAGGCGAGTTGTGTCACTACCAACCAGTAATCCGCCGGGATGCGCGAGGAATGCCTTGATCCCGATTCCGCGGTCCCGCGTCGGGTTCCATGCCAGGGCCCTGCCGGTGCGCGGGTGGATGGCGCCGATCCCCGGCCGCGCCACCGCCCCGGGGCCCGCCGAGTCGCGGCCGTCCGGATTGTTCAGCCAGCGCTGGTGCCCGCCGACGTAGACGGCCGCCCCCGTCGCCGCCACCGCGTACAGCGAGTCACCCCCGGTGTGGTTCACCCACGTCGGGCGCACCACGCCGGTCTCGAACGGGACGCCGGTCTCGAACCGGGCGGCGGTGTCGCACATCCTGTCCCGCCCCCCGGGCCCGCCGGTCGTGACGACGGCGAGATGGCTCCCGTCGGGAGCGAAGTCCAGGCCCCGCACGTAGCCGGGGAAGTCGGCCCTGCATCGGCCCCGGTAGGCGTCGGTCCGCCACGGCGCCACCGCGGCGGGTGAGGCGACGAGACCCGGCGACGGGGCGTCCGGCGCGGTGGCGTTCGGCGCGGTGACGGCCGGGGGGGTGACGGTGATCAGGCCGAGCTGGGCCCGCGGCAGGCCGCCGAGCGTGGTGAAGTCGCCGCCGACCGCGAGCCTGCCGTGGCTGAGGGAGATCGCGTGGACCCTGGTCCTGCCTCCCCGGGGCGCGCCCGGCTCGATGGTGAAGGACGGGTCGGCCTCGCCGGTGACGGCGTCGATCCTGGCCAGTGCCGTACGGGCGACGGGGCCGACGTGGGTGAAGTCGCCGCCCGCGTAGAGGTGCCGGCCGAGCCTGGCCAGACCGGTGACCGTGCCGCCGCGGACCTGGGCGCCGAAACGGGACACCGGGGAGCCGTCGGAGAGCCGGAGCAGGGCCAGGCCCCGCGTCTGCGCGCCGCCGGTCCTCGTGAACCGCCCGCCCGCGTAGACGGTGCCGCGGACCCCCGCCGCCAGGGCCTGGACCGGGCGGTCGAGGCGCGGCGCGAAGCCGGGCAGGATCCGGCCGGTGGCCAGGTCGTAGGCGAAGAGGTTGGCGCGCGGCAGCACTCTCGCCGCCCCCGCGCTGCCGGCCTCGCGCACCTCGCCGAACGAGCCGCCGACCACCACGGTGCCGCCCACCAGCGCGATGGCGTTGACGATCCCGTCGAGCACGTGGGGAGTGGTGTTCGCCGGATCGGCCGAGACGATCCCGCTGTGCTTCGTGGTGCCGGCGGCGGCGATCCCGGGGGGGACCAGAGTTAGGACCGCGACCAGCAGGTAAGTGGCTCTGGCAAACATTCGACAATTTTTAGCATGCTCTGGGTGATGGAATGACTACTTTCCGTGGACTATCGGGGCGGGCCTAGGGTGGGAGTCATGACGCGCGCTTCTCTGGACAAGCAGCCGCACGAGGTCGCCGCGATGTTCGATCGCACGGCCAGGCGGTACGACTTCGTCAACGACGTTATCTCCCTGGGCCAGGTCCGGCTGTGGCGCAAGGCCACCGCCGCGGCCGTCGACGCGGGCCCCGGTGAGCTGGTCCTCGACCTCGGCGCGGGCACCGGTACGTCGACCGACGCGTTCACCGCGCTGGGCGCCCGCGCCATCGCCTCCGACTTCTCGCTCGGCATGCTGAGCACCGGGGTGAGGCGCAGGGGCGGCTCGGGCATCTCCGGGGGCGGGGTGCGGGGCGTCAGCTTCGTCGCGGGCGACGCGTTGCGGCTGCCCTTCGCCGACGGCGTCTTCGACGCGGTGACGATCTCCACGGCCCTGCGCAACGTGCACGACACCGGCCGGGCGCTGCGCGAGATGTACCGGGTGGCCAGGCCGGGCGCGCGGCTGGTGATCCTGGAGTTCTCGCACCCGACGCCCAGGTCGTTCGACCTCGTATACTCGCAGTACCTGATGAAGCTGATGCCGCGGGCCGCGAAGCTCTTCGGTTCCAACGACGACTCCTACGAGTATCTGGCGGAGTCGATCAGGGCCTGGCCGGACCAGGCGGGGTTGGCGAGGATCATTCAGGGAGCGGGCTGGGAGCGGGTCGCCTGGCGCAACCTGAGCCTGGGAATCGTGGCCCTGCACCGCGCGTACAAGCCCGCGTAGCGCCTCGCGTGGAAGATTGGCGACGAGGGCAACACCCGCCTGACACTTTGCCCCGCAAAGGCGTTAGACTTCGGCCCGACAAGTTTGTGAAGCTCTTCACAAAGGAACGAAAGGCCCCTCACTCCGAGGCCCCCACAGCGTGTAGGACAGGACAGGTCCCGTGACCGTGCCAGCCGCCACACAGCGGAAAGTCGCTGAGGCTGACGCCGACGTCATCGTCGTCGGCGCCGGGCCCGCCGGTTCGACAACCGCATTCCACCTCGCGCAGGCCGGGCTCGACGTCCTGCTGCTCGAGAAGACCACCTTCCCCCGCGAGAAGGTCTGCGGCGACGGGCTGACGCCCCGAGCGGTCAAGCAGCTCATCGCGATGGGGATCGACATCGACGCCCCCGGCTGGGTCCGCAACAAGGGCCTGCGCGTGGTCGGCGGCGGGATGCGCTTCGAGCTCGACTGGCCGGAGCTGTCGAGCTTCCCCGACTTCGGCCTGGTGCGCACCCGCCAGGACTTCGACGAGATCCTGGCCGCCAACGCGGTCAAGGCGGGCGTCCGCCTGCTGCAGGGGGTGAACGTCACCGCCCCGGTCCTCGACGACCGCAGCGGGCACATCGTCGGCGTGGTCGCCAAGCGGGACGGCGAGGAGGTCACCTACCGCTCCCGGCTGGTGGTCGCCGCCGACGGCAACTCCACCCGCATCTCCCTGGCGATGGGGCTGCACAAGCGCGAGGACCGCCCGATGGGCGTCGCGGTGCGGACGTACTTCGAGAGCCCCCGCCACGACGACGACTACCTGGAGACCTGGCTGGAGCTGTGGGACGGCGACACCCTGCTGCCCGGCTACGGCTGGATCTTCGGTGTCGGCGACGGCACCTCCAACGTGGGCCTGGGGCTGCTGAACACCAGCGAGTCCTTCAAGGGCATGGACTACCGCGACCTGCTCAAGCGCTGGGTGAAGGGCATGCCCCCAGAGTGGGGCTACGTCGAGGAGAACATGACGACCCCCATCAGGGGCGCCGCGCTGCCGATGGCCTTCAACCGCCAGCCGCACTACACGCGGGGCCTGGTGCTGGTCGGCGACGCCGGCGGGATGATCAACCCGTTCAACGGCGAGGGCATCGCGTACGCGATGGAGACCGGCCACATCGCCGCCGAGACGATCGTCCAGGCGCTCGGCAGGGTCACCCCCGCGCAGCGGGAGCGCGTGCTGCGCGCCTACCCTCGGACGTTGAAAGACGCATACGGTGGTTACTTCACCCTCGGCAGGGGATTCGTGGAGCTGATCGGGCACCGCGGTGTGATGAACTTCGCGACGCGTCACGCGCTGCCGCACCCCCACCTGATGCGGTTCGCGCTCAAGCTCCTTGCTAATCTCACCGACCGGCGGGGTGACGCGTCCGACCGCATCATCAACGCCCTGTCGAAGGTGGCGCCACCGGCATGAGAGCGACGAGGGCCGGACACCTGGAACCGGGGGCGATGATCGCCCTGCCTAGACTTTCGAAATACACCACAACGCAGAGCTACGCGCCGGCGCGCGTGGAGATGGGAGAGGAGGCGTAGCGATGGAGTTGTACGCACCCATCCTGGTGCTCGCCGTTCTCGCGGCGGGATTTGCGATCTTCTCGGTGACGATCGCCCCCTTCACCGGTCCCAAGCGCTGGAACCGCGCGAAACTCGACGCCTACGAATGCGGCATCGAGCCGACGCCCCAGCCCGTGGGCGGAGGCCGCTTCCCGCTGAAGTACATGGTCACCGCGATGCTGTTCATCGTGTTCGACATCGAGATCATCTTCCTCTACCCGTGGGCGGTCGCGTTCGACCAGCTCGGGCTGTTCGGGTTGGTCGAGATGCTGCTGTTCATCGTCACCGTGCTCGTGGCCTACGCGTACGTGTGGCGCCGCAAGGGTCTGGACTGGGACTAGATATGGGTCTTGAAGAGAAACTTCCGAGCGGGTTCATGCTCAGCACGGTCGAGCAGGTCGCCGGCTGGGCGCGCAAGAACTCCGTCTGGCCGGCGACGTTCGGTCTCGCCTGCTGTGCCATCGAGCTGATGTCCACCGGCGGTCCCAAGCACGACCTGGCGCGCTTCGGCATGGAGCGCGCCTCGGCGTCTCCGCGCCAGGCCGACCTGATGATCGTCGCGGGACGGCTGTCGCAGAAGATGGCCCCGGTGCTGCGCCAGATCTACGACCAGATGGCCGAGCCCAAGTGGGTCATCGCGATGGGCGTCTGCGCCTCCAGCGGCGGCATGTTCAACAACTACGCGATCGTGCAGGGCGTCGACCACGTCGTCCCCGTCGACATCTACCTGCCCGGCTGCCCGCCGCGGCCCGAGATGCTCATCGACGCAATCGTCAAGTTGCACGACAAGATCCAGAACACGAAGTTCGGCGCGCACCGCGCCAAGCAGATCGACGAGCTCGAACTGCAGGCCCTGCGGACGCTGCCGCTGATCGACCAGGGGACCGCCAAATGACGAGCGAACCCGCTGACAACCTCCCCGAGGTTCCGGAGGAGCCGATCGCCCACCTGGGCATGTTCGGCGCCTCGGGCACCGGCGACACCTCCGGCTACGGCCGCCTCGTCGTGCGGCGCAAGCCCGAGCTGTCCAGCGCCCGCCCGTACGGCGGCTACTTCGACACCGTCGCCGACGAGCTGGAGCGCGCCCTCGGCGGCGATCTCGGCGACGCCGTCGAGCGCGTGGTGGTCGACCGCGGCGAGCTGACCTTCCACGTCAGGCGCGAGCGCCTGCTCGACGTCGTCAAGGTCCTGCGCGACGACCCCGCCCTGCGCTTCGAGCTCTCGCTCGGCGTCTCCGGCGTGCACTACCCCCACCTGGTGGGCCAGGAGCTGCACGCGGTGATCCACCTGTGCTCGATCACGCACAACCGCCGCCTGCGCGTCGAGGTCTCCTGCCCCGACGACGACCGGCACATCCCCTCCACGGTCTCGGTGTACCCGACCCACGACTGGCACGAGCGCGAGACCTGGGACTTCTTCGGCATCGTCTTCGACGGGCACCCGGCGCTGACCCGCATCATGATGCCCGACGACTGGGACGGTCACCCCCAGCGCAAGGACTACCCGCTCGGCGGCATCCCGGTCGAGTACCGCGGCGCCGAGATCCCCGCGCCGGACCAGAGGAGGTCCTACACATGAGCGTCCCCTACCAGGAGACGAAGGAGACCATCGGCGGCCCGTACGACGCGTACGACGAGGCCACCGAGGGCAAGGTCTACACCGTCTCGGGCAACGACTGGACGGAACTGGTCGAGACCCTCTCCGGCCAGCAGGACCAGCAGCTCGTCATCAACATGGGCCCCCAGCACCCGTCCACGCACGGCGTGCTCCGCCTGGTCCTGAACCTGGACGGCGAGACGGTCACCGAGGCCCGCACGGTCATCGGCTACCTGCACACCGGCATCGAGAAGAACCTCGAATACCGGACGTGGACCCAGGGCACGACGTTCGTCACCCGGATGGACTACCTGGCGCCGATCTTCAACGAGACCGCCTACTGCATGGGCGTCGAGCGGCTGCTGGGCATCACCGACCGGATCCCCGAGCGGGCCCAGGCCATCCGCGTGATGATGATGGAGCTCACCCGGATCTCCTCGCACATGGTGGCCATCGGCACCTTCGGCATGGAGCTGGGCGCGACCACGCCGTTCCTCTTCGGGTCCCGCGAGCGCGAGATGGTGCTCGACGTGATGGAGTACATCACCGGCCTGCGGATGAACATGGCCTACGTCCGGCCCGGAGGCGTCTCGGTCGACCTGCCCGCCGGCGCCGTCGACAAGGTCGGCGAGCTGCTCAAGGTCATGCCGGGGCGCATCAAGGACATGCGCAAGATGCTCGACGCGAACCCGGTGTACCTGGCCCGTACCAAGGACGTCGCCTACCTCGACCTCACCGGCTGCATGGCGCTGGGCGTCACCGGCCCGATGCTGCGGGCCGCCGGCCTGCCGTGGGACCTGCGCAAGTCGCAGCCCTACTGCGGCTACGAGACCTACGAGTTCGACGTCCCGACGGAGAAGACCGCCGACGTCTACGGCCGCTACCTGGTGCGGGTGGCCGAGATGGAGGAGTCGCTCAAGATCATCGAGCAGGCGCTCGACCGCCTCTCCGGGCCGCTCAAGAACGACCGGGTGATGATCGACGACAAGAAGATCGGCTGGCCCGCGCAGCTCGCGCTCGGCCCCGACGGCCTGGGCAACTCGCCCGACCACATCGCGCACATCATGAGCGGCTCCATGGAGGCGCTGATCCACCACTTCAAGCTGGTGACCGAGGGTTTCCGGGTCCCGGCCGGGCAGGCGTACGCCTCGGTCGAGTCGCCCCGCGGCGAGCTCGGCGCCCACGTGGTCAGCGACGGCGGAACCCGCCCCTACCGCGTACACTTCCGCGATCCGTCCTTCACGAACCTGCAGGCCATGCCCGCGACGTGTGAGGGCGGCATGGTCGCCGACGTCATCTCGGCGGTGGCCTCGATCGACCCGGTGATGGGAGGTGTCGACCGATGAGCTCCAGCAAGGGCCCGGCCGGCCAGTCGGCGAACGCGGCGGACGAGAGGCTCGACGCGAGCACGGGCACCGGCCTGACGGGCGAGAGCGCCCTCGGGACGAGCACCGCCCTGGGCGGCGAGCCCTCGAACGAGGCCGCCCGCGCGGGTGGCGAGGAGGTGAGCGCGACCGTGAGCAAGGGGTACGCGCCGGAGGTGCGGGAGCGCCTGGAGCGCGACGCCAAGGAGATCATCGGCCGCTACCCGAAGCCGCGGTCGGCCCTGCTGCCCCTGCTGCACCTGGTGCAGTCGGAGGACGGCTACGTCTCCGACGACGGCCACGAGTTCTGCGCCGAGATGCTCGGCCTGAGCAAGGCCGAGGTCGTGGGCGTCTCCACCTTCTACACGATGTACAAGCGCAGGCCGATGGGCCAGTACCACGTGGGCGTGTGCATCAACACGCTCTGCGCGGTCATGGGCGGCGACCAGATCTGGGAAGAGCTGTCCGAGCACGCGGGCGTCGGTCACGACGAGACGACCCCCGACGGCAAGGTCTCGCTGGAGCGGCTGGAGTGCAACGCCGCCTGCGACTTCGCCCCGGTGATGATGGTCAACTGGGAGTTCTTCGACAACCAGACCCCGGCCTCGGCCAAGCAGCTCGTCGACGACCTCAGGGACGGCAAGGAGATCTCCCCGACCCGGGGGCCGAAGAAGCTCTGCACGTTCAAGGAGGCCTCGCGGGTGCTCGCGGGCCTGCCCGACGGCCTGGCCGGCGACGGCCCCTCGGCGAACGGTCCCTCCCTGGAGGGTCTGAAGATCGCCAAGGCCAAGGGATGGAAGGCTCCGGAGGCGTGAGCGTGCCACGGCGAGGAGCCACCAGGAGCGGGCGTGCCGGTCAGACCGGCGCGTGCGGGCGCAACGAGCGTGCCGGCAGGCACGGAGCGGCCTCGTCACGGAGCGACGGGCTGCCAGGCGAGGAGACGAAGTGACCACTCTCACCCCGGTTCTGACCGCGAACTGGGACCAGCCCAACTCCTTCACCCTGGAGGGCTACGGCGACTACTCGGCGGCCGAGAAGGCGCTGGGCATGGACCCCGACGCCGTCATCCAGGCCGTCAAGGACTCCGGACTGCGCGGCCGAGGCGGCGCGGGCTTCCCCACCGGCATGAAGTGGGGCTTCATCCCCCAGGGTGACGGCAAGCCGCACTACCTGGTGGTCAACGCCGACGAGTCCGAGCCCGGCACGTGCAAGGACATCCCGCTGATGATGGCCAACCCGCACTCGCTGGTCGAGGGCGTCATCATCACCGCGTACGCGATCCGGGCCAACCACGCCTTCATCTACGTGCGCGGCGAGGTCGTGCACGTCGTGCGCCGCCTGCAGGCGGCCGTGGCCGAGGCGTACGCCAAGGGCTATCTCGGCACCGACCTGTTCGGCTCCGGTTTCGACCTCGAGCTGGTCGTGCACAGCGGGGCGGGCGCCTACATCTGTGGCGAGGAGACGGCGCTGCTCGACTCGCTGGAGGGCTATCGCGGCCAACCTCGGCTCAAGCCCCCCTTCCCCGCCGTGGCGGGCCTGTACGCCTCGCCGACAGTGGTGAACAACGTCGAGTCGGTCGCGAGTGTTCCCTCCATCATCGCCAACGGCGCCGACTGGTTCGCCGGGATGGGCACGGAGAAGTCCAAGGGCTTCGGCATCTTCTCGCTGAGCGGCCACGTGACCACGCCCGGTCAGTACGAGGCTCCGCTCGGCATCACGCTGCGCGAGCTGCTGGAGATGTCCGGCGGCATCCGCGAGGGCCACCGGCTCAAGTTCTGGACCCCCGGCGGGTCGAGCACCCCGATCTTCACCGACGAGCACCTCGACGTCCCGCTGGACTTCGAGTCCGTCGGCGCGAAGGGCTCGATGCTCGGCACCCGGGCCCTGCAGATCTTCGACGAGACCACCTGCGTGGTGCGCGCCGTGCTCCGCTGGACCGAGTTCTACGCGCACGAGTCGTGCGGCAAGTGCACCCCCTGCCGGGAGGGCACCTACTGGCTCAAGCAGGTGCTCAAGCGGCTGGAGAAGGGTCAGGGCACCGAAGAGGACCTGACCACGATCACCGACATCGCCGACAACATCCTGGGGCGCTCCTTCTGCGCCCTGGGCGACGGGGCCACCAGCCCCATCCACTCGTCGGTGAAATACTTCCGCGACGAATACCTCAAGCACTTCGAGATCGGCGGCTGCCCGTTCGATCACGCCCCGTCCACGGTGTGGGGTGCCCAGTGAGCGCGCGGACCCCGGCAACCGGCAAGCACAGCACCGTCTCGGTCATGAGGCCGACGGAGGAGACGCCATGACCGTCGAAGCCACCACCCCGGCGCAGCAGGTGCCGGTGAACCTGGTCACCGTCACCATCGACGGCTTCCAGGTGAGCGTCCCGAAGGGCACCCTGATCATCCGGGCGGCCGAGCTGCTCGGCATCCAGATCCCCCGGTTCTGCGACCACCCGCTGCTGGAACCGGCCGCCAACTGCCGCCAGTGCCTGGTGGACATCCCCGACGCCGGCAACGGCCGCGGCTTCCCCAAGCCGCAGCCCTCCTGCGCGATCGAGGTCGCCGAGGGCATGGTCGTCCAGACCCAGCTCACCTCCCCGGTCGCCGAGAAGGCGCAGCGCGGCGTGATGGAGCTGCTGCTCCTGAACCACCCGCTCGACTGCCCGGTCTGCGACAAGGGCGGCGAGTGCCCGCTGCAGAACCAGGCCATGTCCAACGGCCAGGGCGAGAGCCGCTTCGTGGAGAAGAAGCGGACCTTCGACAAGCCGGTCGCGCTCTCCTCCGAGGTGCTGCTCGACCGCGAGCGCTGCGTCCAGTGCGCGCGCTGCATCCGCTTCTCCGACGAGATCGCCGGCGACCCGCTCATCGACTTCTTCGAGCGCGGGGCCAAGGAGCAGGTCGCCACCGCCGACGGCCGCCCGTTCGAGTCCTACTTCTCCGGCAACACCGTGCAGATCTGCCCGGTGGGCGCGCTCACCGGTGCCGCGTACCGCTTCCAGGCCCGCCCGTTCGACCTGGTCTCCACACCCAGCGCCTGCGAGCACTGCGCGAGTGGCTGCTCCCTGCGCACCGACCACCGGCGCGGCAAGGTCACCCGCCGCCTGGCCGGGGACGACCCCGAGGTCAACGAGGAGTGGAACTGCGACAAGGGTCGCTGGGCCTTCACCTACGCGACCCAGCCCGACCGGCTGAAGACCCCCCTCGTCCGTGACGAGGAGGGGCGCCTGGTCCCGGCCTCCTGGCCCGAGGCGTTCGCCGCGGCCGCCAAGGGCCTGTCCGCCGCGCGCGGGCGCGCCGGCGTGCTGGTCGGCGGTCGCCTCACCGTCGAGGAGGCGTACGGGTACGCGAAGTTCGCCCGGATCGCTCTCGGCACCAACGACATCGACTTCCGTGCCAGGCCGCACTCCGAGGAGGAGGCGCGGTTCCTGGCGCACGCCGTCGCCGGCAAGGGCATCGAGGTCCGCTACGCCGACCTGGAGAAGGCGCCCGCGGTGCTCCTGGCGGGCTTCGAGCCCGACGAGGAGTCGCCGATCGTCTTCCTGCGCCTGCGCAAGGCGGCGCGCAAGAAGGGCCTGAAGGTCTTCTCGGTCGCGCCGTTCGCCGGCCCCGGGCTCGCCAAGATGGGCGGCACCCTGATCCCGGCGGTGCCGGGCTCGGAGACCGCCGTCCTGGAGGACCTGGCCGGCGTGGACGCGATCGCCGCCGAGGCGATCAGGCAGCCGGGCGCGATCATCCTGGCCGGTGAGCGGCTCGCCACCGTGCCGGGCGCGCTGTCGGCGCTGCTGCGGCTCGCCGGCTCCACCGGCGCCCGCCTGGCCTGGATCCCGCGCCGCGCCGGTGAGCGCGGGGCCGTCGAGGCCGGGGCGCTGCCGAACCTGCTGCCGATCGGCCGCCCGGTCGGCGACGAGACCGCCCGCGCCGAGGTGGCCAGGGCGTGGGACGTCGCCTCCCTGCCCGAGGGCGAGGGCCGCGACACCACCGCCATGCTGGCGGCGGCGCTCGACGGCGAGCTCGACGCCCTCGTCATCGCCGGTGTCGACCCCTACGACCTGCCGGCGCCGCAGGCCGCGCTGCTCGCTCTGGAGAACACCCCGTTCATCGTGAGCCTGGAGCAGCGCGCCAGCGCGGTCACCGACCGCGCCGACGTGGTGCTCCCCGTCGCCGTGGTGGCCGAGAAGTCGGGCACCTTCGTCGACTGGGAGGGACGCGGGCGCACCTTCGCCGAGGCGCTCCCGGTTCCGGGGATCATGAGCGACCTGCGGGTCGTCTCCGCGATCGCCGACGCGATGGACGTGCACCTCGGCCTGCCCGACCCCGCCGCCGCCCGCCGCGAGCTCAGCTCGATCGGCGCGTGGCGCGGCCCCAGGGCCGCCGCCCCCGACGCGGCCGGCCGGGCCGCCGCCGGGCCGAAGGCGGGGGAGGCCGTGCTGGCCAGCTGGCACCTGCTGCTCGACGACGGCCGCATGCAGGCCGGAGAGCCGTACCTGGCGGGCACCGCCCGCCGGGCCGAGGCGCTGGTGTCGGAGTCCACCGCGGCCGAGTCGGGCCTGGTCGACGGCGGCGAGATCGTCGTCAGCAGCGAGCGCGGCTCGCTGAGCCTGCCCGTGCGGATCGCGGACCTGCCCGACCGGGTGGTGTGGCTGCCGGCCAACTCCGCGGGCCGCTCGGTCACCCGGGACCTGCGCGCCGTCGCCGGTGACGTGGTCGCGATCGGCGCCTCCTCCGGGAACGCCGCGTCCAACGGGGGCGCCTCCGTCGCGCCCGCAGCCGCGAGCCCGGTCACGCCGGGTTCGGCGAGCACCGTCGCGGGCATCGGCGCGGCCACTGACACCGGGTCCGACGAGCGTGCCACCGGCACGACGGCCGGCGAGGCACGCGCCGCCGGCGAAGCCAACGAGGAGCGGTAATGAACGCCCGGACTCTTCTAGCGGCCGATCCGAGCCTCGCCGACTTCGGCAAGGACCCGCTCTGGATCAGCATCATCAAGGCCGCCGTCATCTTCATCGTCCTGATGCTGGGCGTGCTGTTCGGTGTGTGGTTCGAGCGCAAGCTCATCTCCCGCATGCAGAACCGGTACGGCCCCAACCGGGCGGGCAAGTTCGGGTTGCTCCAGTCGGTGGCCGACGGTCTCAAGATGGGGCTGAAGGAAGACCTGATGCCCCGGACCGTCGACAAGGTGATCTACTTCATCGCCCCGGTCGTCCTGGCGGTCCCGGCCTTCCTCGCCTTCTCCGTCATCCCGATGGGCCCGATGGTCTCGATGTTCGGGGTGCAGACGCCGCTGCAGCTCACCGACCTGCCGGTCGCGGTGCTGCTGGTGCTCGCGATGGCCTCGATCGGCGTGTACGGCATCGTGCTGGCCGGCTGGGGCTCGCGCTCCCCCTACTCGGTGCTCGGCGGCCTGCGGGCCAGCGCCCAGGTGGTCTCGTACGAGATCGCGATGGGCCTGTCGTTCGTCGGCGTCTTCCTGTTCGCCGGGACCCTCTCCACCTCGGAGATCGTCGCGGCGCAGGCCAACGGCGGGGTGCTCACGCTGGGCGGCCTGGAGATCCCGCTGCCCTCCTGGTACATGATCCTGCTGATCCCGTCCTTCCTGATCTACATCATCACGATGCTGGGCGAGACCAACCGGGTCCCCTTCGACCTGCCCGAGGGCGAGGGCGAGCTGGTCGGCGGCTTCCAGACCGAATACTCCAACTCGTTGAAGTTCGCGGTCATCATGCTCGCCGAGTACGTCAACGTCTTCGTGGTCTCCGCGGTCTCCATCACCCTGTTCATGGGCGGCTGGCGGGCCCCGTGGCCGATCTCCATGTGGGACGGGGCCAACACCGGCTGGTGGCCGCTGCTGTGGTTCTTCCTCAAGATGGTGCTGGTCTTCTCCTTCTTCGTCTGGTGCCGCGCCTCGCTGCCGCGTGTCAGGTACGACCAGCTGATGGCCCTCGGCTGGAAGATCCTCATCCCGGTCAACCTGGCCTGGATCATGCTCGTCGCCACGGTCAAGGCCCTGCGGCTGGACAACGTCGACCAGTCGGTCGTGTTCATCGTGCTCGCGGCCGTGCTGGTCGGCTGCTTCGGGATCTGGTGGCGTTTCGACAGCGTGCTGCAGAGGCGCAAGGAGGCCAGGGCCGCCCAGGTCCAGGCCGAGTTCGAGCAACTCCAAGCCGAGCCGTCCGCCGGTGGCTTCCCGGTGCCGCCGCTCGACCTGCCGCACTACCACGGTGTAGCGCGCAAGGAGGTTCCCAGTGGGAGCAACTGATTGGCTGAATCCCATCAAGGGATTCGGCGTGACCTTCCACACGATGTTCAAGAAGGTCGAGACGGTCAACTACCCCGAGGAACAGCGGCCCACGGCCCCGCGCTTCCACGGCCGGCACCAGCTCAACCGCTGGCCCGACGGCCTGGAGAAGTGCGTCGGCTGCGAGCTGTGCGCCTGGGCCTGCCCGGCCGACGCGATCTTCGTCGAGGGTGCGGACAACACCGACGAGGAGCGGTTCTCGCCGGGTGAGCGCTACGGGCGCACCTACCAGATCAACTATCTGCGGTGCATCCTGTGCGGCCTGTGCATCGAGGCCTGCCCGACACGGGCGCTCACGATGACCAACGAGTACGACCTCGCCGACAGCAGCCGTGAGAGCCTCATCTACACCAAGGAGATGCTGCTCGCGCCGCTCGGCCCCGGCATGGAGGTCCCGCCGCACCCCATGCGTCTCGGCGAGACCGAAGAGGACTACTACCGGCTGGGACGCAACAATGGGTGAGACCATCACGTTCTGGGTTCTGGCGGTCGTCTCGGTGGGGGCGGCCTTCGGGCTCGTCTTCAGCCGCAAGGCGGTCTACTCGGCGCTGATGCTGGGCGTCGTCATGCTGTCGCTGGCCGTGCTGTACGCGGTCCAGGACGCCCCCTTCCTCGCCGCGGTGCAGATCATCGTCTACACCGGCGCGGTCATGATGCTCTTCCTGTTCGTCCTGATGCTCGTCGGCGTCGACTCCGCCGACTCGCTGGTCGAGACGATCAGGGGACAGCGTCTGTGGGCGTTCGTCGCGGGCATGTCCTTCGCGGCGCTGCTCGCCCTGGGCGTCGGCAACGCCGTCTACGCCCCGCCCACCGGCCTCGCCACGGCCGTGGAGGGGGCGGGCGGCAACGTGCCCTCGCTGGCGCAGCTCATCTTCACCAGGTACGTCTTCGCCTTCGAGGTCACCTCGGCGCTGCTGATCACCGCCGCGCTCGGCGCGATGGTGCTGGCGCACCGCGAGCGCGTCCGGCCCAAGGCCACCCAGCGCGACCTGGCCCGCGCCCGCTTCACCGGCCCGCAGCCCTCGCCGCTGCCGGGGCCCGGCACCTACGCGCTGCACAACGCGATCGACATGCCGGCCCTGCTGCCCGACGGCACGGTCGCGGAGAAGTCCATCAACCGGGTGCTCGCCCGGCACGAGATCGAGGACGGCTTCGCGCCGACCGACCCGGCGAAGGCGGCGCTCATCAAGCAGGTCCTGGAGAAGGAGGCGGCGCAGGGCCGTGACTCCGACCAGGACGACGAGCCCGTCCATGTGAGGGACGCGGCACTCCAGCAGGAGGACGGCAAGTGACCACTCACTACCTGGTGCTCTCCGCGCTGCTGTTCGCGATCGGCGCCGTCGGTGTGCTGGTGCGGCGCAACGCGATCGTGGTGTTCATGTGCGTGGAGCTCATGCTCAACGCCTGCAACCTCGCGTTCGTCACCTTCGCCAGGCAGCAGGGCAACCTGGACGGCCAGATCATCGCGTTCTTCGTGATGGTGGTGGCCGCGGCCGAGGTCGTGATCGGCCTCGCCATCATCGTGATGATCTTCCGAACCCGCAGGTCCGCGTCGGTGGACGACGCCAACCTGCTGAAGTACTAAGAGGTGGCCGTGGAACCCGCTGAGATCATCCAGCATTCCGGGGGCGTGATCGGAGTCTCCTGGCTCATGATCGCACTCCCGCTGCTCGGCGCCGCGGTCCTGCTGCTGGCCGGGCGTCGCTCCGACCGCTGGGGTCACCTCCTCGGCGTCGCGATGTCCCTGGGCGCCTTCGTGGTGGCGGTCGCCGCCTTCGTCGAGATTCTCGGCCTGCCCGAGGCCCAGCGCCGCCAGGGTGTCCCGCTCTACCAGTTCATCCCCGGCGTCGCCGACATGGGGCTGCTGATCGACCCGCTGTCGATCAGCTTCGCCCTGCTGATCACCGGTGTGGGATCGCTGATCCACATCTACTCGATCGGCTACATGTCGCACGACGTCGACCGGCGCCGGTTCTTCGCCTACCTGAACCTGTTCGTCGCGGCGATGCTCCTGCTGGTGCTGGCCGACAACTACGTCGCCCTGTTCATCGGCTGGGAGGGCGTGGGCCTGGCCTCGTACCTGCTCATCGGGTTCTGGCAGTTCAAGCCCTCGGCGGCGGCCGCGGCGAAGAAGGCCTTCATCGTCAACCGCGTCGGCGACTTCGGCCTGCTGATCGCGATCTTCACGATCTTCACGACGTTCGGCACGGTCGCCTTCGGCGAGCTGTCCGGCGCGACCGTCGACGGGGCGCTCCAGTCCGGCGGCGCCTCGCAGGGCACGATCACCGCGATCGGCCTGCTGCTGCTCCTGGGCGCCTGCGGCAAGTCGGCCCAGCTGCCGCTGCAGTCGTGGCTGCTGGACGCGATGGAGGGCCCGACCCCGGTCTCGGCCCTCATCCACGCGGCGACCATGGTCACCGCGGGCGTCTACCTGGTCGTCCGCTCGGGCGCGTTCTTCGAGGCCGCCCCCACCGCGCAGCTGGTCGTGACGATCGTCGGTGTGGCCACGCTGCTCGCCGGTGCGATCATCGGTTGCGCCAAGGACGACATCAAGAAGGGCCTCGCGGGCTCGACGATGTCGCAGATCGGCTACATGATGCTCGGCGCGGGCCTCGGCCCGGTCGGCTACGCGTTCGCCATCGCGCACCTCATCGGGCACGGCTTCTTCAAGGCCAACATGTTCCTCGGGGCGGGCTCGGTCATGCACGCCATGAACGACGAGGTCGACATGCGCAAGTACGGCGGGCTGTTCTCGGTGATGAAGGTCACCGCGGTCACCTTCATCGTCGGCTACCTCGCGATCATCGGCTTCCCGCTGCTGTCCGGTTACTTCACCAAGGACGGCATCATCGAGACGGCCATGCACCACAACGCGATCCTGGGCTGGCTCGCGGTCCTGGGCGCGGGCATCACCGGCTTCTACATGTCGCGGATGGTCTTCATGACCTTCTTCGGCAAGAAGCGCTGGGCCGACGACGCGCACCCGCACGAGTCGCCCTCGGTGATGACCGTGCCGCTGATCCTGCTGGCGATCGGCTCGATCTTCCTGGGCGCATTCATGGTCCTGGACAACCGGCTCATGAGGTTCCTCGCCCCGGCGGTCGGCGCGCCCGCGAAGCTCCCCGAGTTCCACCCCTTCAGCGTCCCCGGCCTGGCCACGCTCGCGCTGGTCGCCGTCGGCGTCGTCTTCGCCTGGTTCCGCTACGGTGCCGCCGAGGTGCCCCGGGTCGCCCCGCGCGGCTCGTTCGTCACCACCTTCGCCCGCCGTGACCTGTACGGCGACGCGCTGAACGAGGCGCTGTTCATGCGCCCCGGCCAGTGGCTGGCCCGCATCGCGGTGTTCTTCGACAACCGCGGCATCGACGGCCTGGTCAACGGCCTGGCGGCGGGGATCGGCGGGACCTCCGGGCGGCTGCGCCGCATCCAGACCGGCTACGTGCGGTCCTACGCGTTGTCCATCCTCTTCGGTGCCGCCGTGGTCGTTGGCGCGCTGCTCTACGTAGGGAACATGTGATGCCCTGGCTCTCGACCCTGATGGCCGTGCCCGTTCTGGGCGCGGTGGGTGTCTCCCTTGTCAAGAGTGACAAGCTCGCCAAGCAGCTGGCCCTGGTGGTCTCGCTGGTCGTGCTGGCGTTGACCGGCGTCCTGGCGGCGCAGTTCGACCCGGCCTCCGGGACGCGCTTCCAGTTCGCCGAGGTCTACGAGTGGATCCCGCGCTTCGGCGTCCACTACGGCGTCGGCGTCGACGGCATCGCCCTGGTGCTGATCGCGCTGTCGGCGATCCTCGTGCCGATCGTGATCCTCGCCTCCTGGCACGACGCCGACGGCTCCGGGGCCGCGGCCCCGCCCAAGCGGTCGGTGAAGACCTACTTCGCGCTGCTGCTGGTGCTGGAAGCGATGATGATCGGCGTCTTCGCGGCGACCGACGTCTTCCTGTTCTACGTCTTCTTCGAAGCCATGCTCATCCCGATGTACTTCATGATCGGGTCGTACGGCGGGGCGCAGCGGTCCTACGCGGCCGTGAAGTTCCTGCTGTACTCGCTCTTCGGCGGCCTGCTCATGCTGGTCGCGGTGATCGCGCTCTACGTGGTCGCCGGGAAGAACACCTTCATGTTCCCCGAGCTGATCGCGGCCGTCCAGGACCCGACCACGCAGAAGTGGCTCTTCGCGGGCTTCTTCATCGCGTTCGCGGTCAAGGCGCCGCTGTGGCCGTTCCACACCTGGCTGCCCGACGCCGCCGCGCAGGCCCCGGCCGGCGCCGCGGTGCTGCTGGTGGGCGTGCTGGACAAGGTCGGCACGTACGGGATGCTCCGCTTCTGCCTGGAGCTGTTCCCCGAGGCGTCGAAGTTCTTCACCCCGCTGGTGATCGTGCTGGCGGTCGTGGGCATCGTCTACGGCGCGATCGTGGCCATCGGCCAGACCGACATGAAGCGCCTGATCGCCTACACCTCGATCTCGCACTTCGGCTTCATCGCGCTGGGCGTCTTCGCGATGACCGCGAACGCGGGCGCGGGCGCCACCCTCTACATGGTCAACCACGGCTTCTCGACCGGCGCGCTGTTCCTGATCGCCGGCTTCCTGATCTACCGCCGGGGTTCCAGCCAGATCGCCGACTACGGAGGCGTGCAGAAGGTCGCCCCGCTGCTGGCGGGCACCTTCCTGATCGCCGGCCTGTCCGGGCTCTCCCTGCCGGGTCTGTCCACGTTCGTCAGCGAGTTCATGGTCCTGCTCGGCACCTACCAGCGCTACCCGGTCCCGGCGATCATCGCGACCAGCGGTGTCGTCCTGGCGGCCGTCTACATCCTGTGGATGTACCAGCGCATGATGACCGGCGCCCCGAAGGAGCCGGCGTACGCCGTGCCCGGTTCCCCCGAGGAGGCGGCGCAGGCCCTGCCCGACTCCCCGAAGAAGCCGGTGCTCGGCCTGCCCGACCTCAACCTGCGTGAGATCTTCGTGGTGGCCCCGCTGGTCGCGGTGCTCCTCGTGCTGGGCTTCTATCCCAAGCCGGTGCTTGACGTGATCAACCCCGCGGTGGACAAGACGCTCAGCAGTATCAACATCGAACAGCCCAAACCCGCCGTGGCGGACCAGAAGGGGGCCGGGCAGTGAACGACGCCATCATCCAACCCCCGACGATCGAGTACGCGCTGCTGTCGCCGATGCTGCTCGTGTTCGGCGCGGCCATCATCGGCGTGCTGATCGAGGCGTTCGCGCCCCGCTACCTGCGCAAGTCGATTCACATGCCGCTCACGCTGCTGGCCCTGGTCGGCGCGTTCCTGATGACCGTGCTCAACGCCGTCAACGGTCTGCCGGACGCCCCGGCGGCGATGGGCTCGGTCGCGGTGGACGGTCCCTCCCTGTTCATCTGGGGCATCATCCTCGTGCTGGCCCTGGTCAGCACGCTCCTGATCAATGACGAGGAGCAGTTCGTCGCGCAGGCGGCGGCGGTGCCGGGAAGCCCCGACGAGGAGGAGGCGATCCTCAGCGGGTACGCCCAGACCGAGGTCTACCCGCTGCTGCTGTTCTCCGTCGGCGGCATGCTGCTCTTCGCCTCCGCCAACGACCTGCTGATCATGTTCGTCGGCCTCGAGGTCATGTCCCTGCCGCTGTACCTGCTCTGTGGCCTGGCCCGCCGTCGCCGCCTGCTCTCGCAGGAGGCCTCGGTCAAGTACTTCCTGCTCGGCGCGTTCTCCTCGGCCTTCTTCCTGTACGGGATGGCCCTGATCTACGGCTACGCCGGGTCGGTGGACCTGCGGGCCATCAGCGACTCGCTCAGCACGGTCAGCGGCCAGGAGACCCTGCTGCTGATCGGCACCGCGATGCTCGGCATCGGCCTGCTCTTCAAGATCGGAGCCGCGCCGTTCCAGGCGTGGAAGCCTGACGTCTACCAGGGCGCGCCCACCGCGGTCACCGCCCTGATGGCCTCCACCGTGCTCGTCGCGGCCTTCGGAGCCGTTATGAGGGTCTTCTGGGTGGCTCTGGGCGGTCTTGAGTGGAACTGGAAGCCGGTCATGTGGGGCGTCGCGATCCTGACGATGATCGTCGGCGCGGTCCTGGCCATCACCCAGACCGAGATCAAGCGGATGCTCGCCTACTCCTCGATCGCGCACGCGGGCTTCCTGCTCACCGGCATCGTCGCGGTCGGCGCCGCCGAGCAGAACGCCCAGGCCCTGTCGGCCATCCTGTTCTACCTGGCCGCGTACGGCTTCACCACGGTCGGCGCCTTCGCGGTCGTCACCATGGTGCGCGACGCGGGTGGCGAGGCCGGGCACCTGTCCCGGTGGGCCGGCCTGGGCAAGCGTTCCCCGGTCCTGGCGGGCATCTTCGCCTTCTTCCTGCTCGCCTTCGCCGGCATCCCGCTCACGAGCGGCTTCTTCGGCAAGTACGCCGTCTTCTCGGCGGCGGTCGCCGGGGACGCCCTGCCGCTCGTCGTCGTGGGTGTGGTCAGCTCGGCGATCGCGGCGTTCTTCTACGTCCGCGTCATCGTGCTGATGTTCTTCAGCGAGCCCGCCGCCGACGGGCCGTCCATCGCGGCACCCACGGTGGGCACCTCGGCTGTGGTCACCCTCGCGGCAGCGGCTACGGTAGTGCTCGGGGTCTTCCCGCAGCCGGTGCTCGATCTCGCGGATCAGGCTGCGTCCGCGCTGTTCATTCGCTAGAGGAGTAACGTTTCATGGCTGCGCCACCGGTTGTTGATCTTCCGTTCGTCGACGAGCGGCTGGCGCAGGACGTCGCGACCGGACTGGCAGAGGTCGAGAAGCTGCTGCGGTCCTCGGTGCAGAGCGAGGACGCCTTCGTCACGGAGGCGTCCAAGCACCTCATCGAGGCCGGCGGCAAGAGGTTCCGGGCCATGCTGGCCCTGCTCGCCGCCCAGTTCGGCTCGCCGCAGGCCGCGGGTGTGGTGCCCGGGGCCGTGGTGATCGAGCTGACCCACCTGGCGACGCTCTACCACGACGACGTGATGGACGAGGCCCCGGTCCGCCGGGGCTCCCCGTCGGCGAACGCCCGCTGGGACAACACCGTGGCCATCCTGACCGGCGACTACCTGTTCGCCCAGGCGTCGGAGATCCTCGCGGACCTCGGTGCCGACGTCATCAGGATCCAGGCCCAGACGTTCTCCCGCCTGGTGCGCGGCCAGATCCGCGAGACCGTCGGCCCCCGCCCCGGCGACGATCCGGTGGCCCACTACATCGGGGTGCTGGCCGACAAGACCGGTTCGCTGATCGCCACCTCCGGCCGGTTCGGCGCCATGCTCAGCGGCGCCTCGCCCGAGGTGGTCGAGCGGCTGACCCGGGCCTGCGAGGCGATCGGGGTGGCGTGGCAGCTCGGCGACGACCTGCTGGACGTCGCCTCGGAGACGATCGAGTCGGGCAAGACCCCCGGAACCGACCTGCGCGAGGGCGTCCGGACCCTGCCGGTGCTCTACGTCCTCGCCTCGGACGCCCCCGAGAGCGCCCGCCTGCGCGAGCTGCTGGCCGGTCCGGTGGCGGAGGAGGACATCGAGGAGACCTTGGGTCTGCTCCGCGCCGACCCCGCCATGGGACGTGCCCGCGCCGAGCTGCTCGCCTGGGCCGACCGCGCCCGCCAGGATCTGATGAGCCTTCCCGACATCCCGGCCCGCTCCGCCTATCTGGCACTGTGCGACTACGTGGTGGAGCGTTCCGGCTGACCACCGCCTGCCCGGCACCGTCTTCTCGGTGCCGTGTGATCATTCGTGGGTTGTCCGGCCGGCCATCGCCCGCCAGGCGGTGTGCGACCACCTCGTGCAGTGGTCCGG
This sequence comes from Streptosporangium sp. G12, assembly GCF_052983175.1. Taxonomy (NCBI): domain Bacteria; kingdom Bacillati; phylum Actinomycetota; class Actinomycetes; order Streptosporangiales; family Streptosporangiaceae; genus Streptosporangium; species Streptosporangium sp. G12. The sequence continues at coordinate 269,419 of NZ_JBRIQO010000007.1, forward strand.
CCGGCCCCGTTAGCCTGGAGTCGTGCGACCACGTCGTGAAGCGTTCCGGCCGGCCACCGCAGGCATGATCATCCGGCTCACCCACCCGGTCTGACCGGGTTTTTCGTATGTCTTCCATGATGTTTATTGCATGTAAAAGCAAATATTGTATGTGCATGTAGACTCCTGCCGATAGAACACTCCAGGAGGAATCACCATGTCGTGGGATCGTTTCGCCCTCTTGCACGCGCGCGTGGAGGCGGAGTTGACCAAGGCCCTCCAGCGCGGACACGGCCTCGGGCTGTCGGAGTACCGCGCGCTGGGACGGCTCGCCACCGCTCCCGCCGGCTGCATGCGCATGCAGGAACTCGCCGAGGCCGTGGGGCTCAACCAGAGCTCGGTGACCCGCCTCGTCGCCCGCCTCGAGGAGGCCGGGATGACCCGGCGCGACCTCTGCTCGGACGACCGCCGCGGCGTCTACTCGGTGATCACCGACGAGGGCCGGGCCCGGCTGGCCGGGGCCACGCCCACCTACGAGCGCTCGCTGGCCGCGGCCCTGGAGCAGGCCGGCGTCGACCCGGACCTCACCCCGCTGGTCCTCGCCGTCCGCGGCTCCTGACCGACCCGGTCGCCTTGACGCGGCCCTCCACGGCCCCTGGCGCCACCATGTGGCGCTATGGGGTCTTACGCGGGTTCTTGTACGGGAACGGAGTCGGGAGCCGTCCGGCGGGCCTGAGCGGCCGTCCGGAGGCTGTCCCAGGTGAAGACCGACAACGCCAGCCAGATGACACCGAACCCCAGCCAGCGACTGGGCGGCATGACCTCCCCTATGACGAACACGCCGCACAGGAACTGCAGCAGCGGGGCGATGTACTGCAGCAGGCCGATCGTGGTGAGTGGCACCCGGATCGCGGAGGCGGTGAAGCAGAGCAGCGGGACGGCGGTGACCACGCCCGCCCCGGCCAGCAGGAGCGCGTGGCCCGCCCCCGCGTTGCCGAACGTGCTCGTCCCCTGCTGTCCCAGGTACGCCAGGTAGCCCAGCGCGGGCAGCAGCAGCACCAGCGTCTCGACCGTCATGCTCTCCGCCGCGCCCACCCCCGCGGTCTTCTTGACCAGCCCGTACGTGCCGAAGCTGACGGCCAGCACCAGCGCGATCCACGGCGGACGCCCGTAGTCGACGGTCAGGATGACCACCGCCGCCGTGCCCAGCCCCACCGCGACCCACTGCCACCGCCGCAGCCGCTCCTTCAGCAGGAACACCCCGAAGAGCACGCTGACCAGCGGGTTGATGAAGTAACCGAGCGCGCCCTCGACCACGTGCCCGCTGTTGACGGCGTAGATGTAGACGCCCCAGTTGACCGTGATGATCACCGCTGCCAGGACGAGGAGGCCGAGCTTCCCTGGAGTGCGCAGGAGCTCGCGGAACCAGGACCAGTGGCGCCGTACCGCCAGGATGGCGACGACGGCGACCAGGGACCACGCGATGCGGTGCGCCAGGATCTCCAGGGCGGCCGAGGGCTTCAGGAGCGGCCAGTACAGCGGGAACAGGCCCCACATGCTGTAGGCGGCGATGCCGTACAGGACTCCACGGCGCGTTTCAGGCATGACGCCTATCCTCGCTCCTTACTAGGTTTAATACAATTTAGTAGTGCTTTCTGCTCTGTTAAGCGGGGCTTACGGGAACACGGGAAGGTCGCGCGTGGTTGCCTCCTGGTGAGAACGTGTCAGGAGGAGGTTCACAATGGGCTGGTTGTTCGGCAAGGACAAGACGACGATGGTGTCCCCGGAGAACGCGCTCCCGGGCCGCCCCACGCGGATCACGGCACCCGGCCGCCACGCGGTCCTCGACGCCCCGCTCGCTCCGCCCTACCCCGAGGGAAGCGAGATCGCCGACTTCGGCCTCGGCTGTTTCTGGGGCGCCGAGCGCATCTTCTGGCAGACACCGGGAGTGATCACCACCTCGGTCGGCTACGCGGGTGGCTACACCCAGAACCCGACCTACGAGGAGGTCTGCACCGGCCAGACCGGCCACACCGAGCTCGTCCGCGTCGTCTTCGACCCTGCCAAGGTGTCGTACGAGGAGCTGCTGCGCGTCTTCTGGGAGGCCCACAACCCCACCCAGGGCATGCGCCAGGGCAACGACGTCGGCACGCAGTACCGCTCGGCGATCTACTTCCACTCGCCCGAGCAGGAGAAGTCGGCCCTCACCTCGCGTGACGCCTACCAGAAGGTGCTCACCGAGTCGGGCTACGACCCCATCACCACCGAGATCGCCCCGGCGGGGGAGTACTACTTCGCCGAGGAGTATCACCAGCAGTACTTGTACAAGAACCCGGGCGGTTACTGCGGGATCGGGGGGACCGGGGTCAGCTGCCCGGTCGGCCTGACCTCCGGCGAGGCGTAGACCTGCGGATTCGGCTAGATCCTGGCCCTTGATCGCCCGGTGTGTCCGGTGTCGGTCTTGGGCCGGAGCCGTTTTCGGCGACGACCTTCACCACAGGGGCAAAGCAGCCCATCTGCAGCCCGTCTGCAGCGCGTCGGGCGGTAGCGGGCCGCGCCGCGGCTCTTCGGCCGGTCGCGGTCGGCGACCGCCCACGCGCATGACCACCGCCACGAAGGGCCCGAGACGGCGAAGCTCAACGACGAATGGGACATCAACTCGGGTATCGCCTTTGCAGCTCGTCCATCGCGAGGTCCCAGAAGGACCTGTAACGGTTGGCGCCGGGTAGCTGTGGCGCGAGATACCAGGCTTCCCATTCACCTTCAGCGGTGCTGACGTGGGGATTGAGGAGAGCCACTCCACGGCCTCGCGGGACTCCGGCCGAAAGTATGCCTTGTCAGTGGACGATCGGCCGGTTCGGGTCAGGCCGTTCTCCCGATGAACCGCCGCCGTCCCGGTTGTCACGATCGGACCATGACCGATGAGAGCCCGACAGGCCACCTCCTGTCCTCGCAGCCGCCGCGAAGCGGCCGGCCGGCGGATGAGCGGAAGACAGCGGAGACTTTCACCGTCCGTGCCCGTGCCGAAGTCGCCACGACCCCCTCCGCCGGGTCGGGTTGGCTCCTGCCCGCCGCGCTGATCCTGCTCGGCGCCGTTCCGATGATCGCCGGAGCCGCCCGCCTGACCGAGCTGACGGCCGGCACGGAGATCACGCCGGGAAACGCACGGTTCTTCGCGGCACCCCTGCCCGTGGTGCTGCACATCCTCAGTGTCAGCGTGTACACCATCCTGGGAGCTTTCCAGTTCGCTCCCCGTTTCCGTCGCCGGAGGCCGGGCTGGCACCGCGTCGCCGGGCGGGTCCTGGTCCTCTGCGGCGTCGTCGCGGCGCTTTCTGGCCTGTGGATGACCCTGTTCTACCCCCGACCTGAGGGTGACGGTGATCTCCTCGCCGGCATCCGGCTGGTGTTCGGCTCGGCCATGGTCCTGTCCATCGTTCTCGCCTTCGCCGCGATCCGGCGGCGGGACATCGCCCGGCACCGCGCCTGGATGATTCGTGGTTATGCGATCGGCCTGGGCGCGGGTACGCAGGCGCTGACCCACCTGCCCTGGTTCCTGATTCTCGGGACACCCGGTGAGTTCCCCAGGGCGCTGCTCGTGGCCGCCGGCTGGGTGATCAACCTCGCCGTGGCCGAATGGGCCATCCGCAGGCGGCCGATCGGTCGGAGTCGCACCTCCGCGGGCCGCACCTCCACGGTGGGTGCGAAGCGCATGAAGTCGTAGCGGATGACGCACGAGAAGCCGGCGTCCCAGCGGCACCGGCTCACCGGCCGGGAGGCCGAGGTGTTCGCCCTCGTCGGCCGGGGGTTGTCGAACTCGGAGATCGCCGCCAGGCTCCATCTCGGGGAGACCACCGTGAAGACGCGTCTGGGCAGGGTGCTGGACAAGCTGGAGCTGCGCGACCGCTCACAGGTCATCGCCTTCGCGTACGAGAGCGGGTTCGTCCGTCCCGGCGAAGACTGAAGATCGCGGGCGTTGACACCGCCTACCGGATGACTTCGCGACTCATCGCCGTGGTGGCCAGGATCTGGAGCGCTTCACCGGAGTACCGCTGGGGTTTCGCTCCCGGGGCGGAAGGATCATGGTGTCGCGGGTTTCCCGTTTGCCGCGGTCAGCGCTGTCGGCGTGGGTGGCGGCCGCAGCTGTCACGGCCTTCCCGACGTGGGAACTGTGGCGCGAGCGACTCAGCCTTGAGGAGTACGCCCAGCTCCATGGGGAGACCACCCAGATCTACGGGTACGTGTGCCAGTTCAGCAGCGGATCGACGCTGTCACCGCTCGCCCCGCTCCGTGGTGACCTCGAAGCGGTCATGGAGATCACGACGGGGTGGGCGGTTCCGGCTCTGGTGGTCCTCCTCGGATTTCTCGCGTGTCTCGTCCGCGGGGATCCCGCGACCGTGGGCCGGCGGGTGGCGGGACTCCTCGTCCTGAACGCGGCCGTCGGGCCTCTCGCCTCGCTGCACAGTGAGCGAGGCATGTGCCGCGAGACGATCCCGCTGTTCAGCGCCGGTTGGTTCGGAGCGGTGGCCGACGCCTGGGGAATCACCCAGCTGTGCCTCCTGGTGACCGCGGCGCTGGTGTTCGCCGCGTCCCGGGCGGTGCGGCCCATCACGGGGGACGAGCCTGCCGCGTCCCAGGCCGGGATGATGTGGCGCAGGCCGATCGCGATCCTGGCCGATTACCTGATCGTCGCCACGGTCCTCAGCGCCGTCGCGGGGACGGCCGGATACTTGATCGGCGTCGGCTTCGCACCCCGCATGGGTGCCGGACTCCTGGAGCGAGCCGGGGATCACGTGCCCCCGAACAGAGTGCGGCCCGGGGAAGTGGCCGTCCTAGCAGGGCTGTTCCTTCACGACCGCCTGCTGGGTGCCACGGTGGTGGGCCGGGGTCACGTCGAGCCTCGGCCGGTACGGCCGGCGGGCGGCCAAGGTGTGGTTCGCGATACCGGAGGGTGACGTGGCGCGGTACTGACCGGGGGAGGCGTTCTCGATGGAGCCCTCCGCCGACGCGGGTGTGGTCGTTGGTGCCGGTATCGAGTGTGCGAACCCCCTGGGTTTCCGGGAAATCAAGGTCATTGTCCTCCGTTGGAACGTGACATATGTTCCGGATAGATACCGCCGATACAAGGGAGAAGCCGTGCCCGAACTCGTGGCTCCCCAGCTTGTCGTCAACAGTCGGATGATCTACTTCGGCTGGGTGCCGGCTGATCCGGAAGCCGTCGCGGCCCTGGTGCCCGACGGTCTGAAGCCCATGGCCAACCGCCAGGTCTTCATGAACCAGTACGTCGTCGACCGGCCCGAGCAGACTTCGGGCTTCGGCGCGTACTCGCTCACCTATATCGGGCCGGACCTGGAGGACGCCTACGCTCCCGACGGTGTGACCCCCGGCCGCTGGTGGACGCACTACTTCAACTCCAGTGCGGTGGTGCGCGAGTACGCGGCCGCCCGAGGTGTGCCCGCGACCGCGGGCCGTACCACGATCGAGGTGGGGGACGGGGAACTGGTCGCGACGACCGAGTCGGACGGTGTGCCGGTGATCCGCGCGACCGCGCGGGTCGGCGACACCGGCACGGCGGTCAACCGTGGCCAGTTGCGTTACATCACGGAGGTCGGCGGGCGGAGGCTCAGCGGGATCTATCCGTTCGTGGCGGAACCGGTCGACCCGTTCGAGGTCGTGTCACTGGAGTTCCTGGAGCCGAGCCACTCCGTCTACGCTCTCCGCCCCGCCGAGCCGCTGCAGGTCGTGTGGGGCTTCTACTCGCCCCGGTCGTCCTTCACCTATCCCGGTGGGGAGTCGGTGATGGCCTGACGCCCGTCGATTCCGCGAGATCCCGTTCGGAGATCCGAGGTCGTGGCCACCGCCCGCTCAGCACCGGCTGGGCGGGCAGGGTGACGGGTCGATCCGCGCCCGCGCGGCATCGGTCACACCCCACGGCGGCGCACCACCCGCCGTCACAGTCCGCCTCCGTACTCAACCTCTGTGGTCAGTACACCTAGCCTCCGAACGACGTCCCCCGCGCATGACAGGGCTGCGCGCCTGGGTTCCTCGGGGTCGGCCGGGACGTGGAGGAGGGCCAGGAGACGGCGGCGGAGGTCGCTGAAGCCGGGTACGTCGACGGAACGGGGGTGGCCGAGATCGACCTCGATCTCCTCGGCGATGCGGCCCCTGTCCAGGACGAGGAGCCGGTCGGCGAGAAGGAGCGCCTCTTCCACGTCGTGGGTGACGAGCAGGGCGGCGAAGCCGTGCCTGGCGCGGAGCCTGCCGAACAGAGCCTGCATCTTCAGCCTGGTCAGCGCGTCGAGCGCGCCGAAGGGTTCGTCGAGCAGGAGCAGGTCCGGCTCGCGGACCAGTGCCCTGGCGAACGCCACACGCTGGGACTGCCCGCCGGACAGTTCCGACGGCCAGGCGCCGCGCCGGTCGGCCAGCCCCACCTCCTCGAGCGCTGTCGTCGCGCGCTCCTGGGCGTCCCGGCCGCGGACGCCCAGCGCCACGTTGTCGGCCACCCGTTTCCACGGCAGCAGCCGGTGCTCCTGGAACACGACGGCCTTCGACCCGGAGGCCGTGAAGTCGCCGGTCGCCTCCTCGTCGAGCCCCGCCAGGATCCGCAGGAGCGTGCTCTTGCCCGATCCGCTCTCCCCGAGCAGGGCGACGACCTCGCCCCGCTCGATCCGCAGGTCGACGCCGTCCAGGACCGTCGTGCCGGCGAACACCCGGCGTATCCCGGTGGCGGCTATGACGCTTGCAGGCCGCGCCGCCATGACAGCGTTCTCCTTTCCGCGGTGCGCAACGCCAGGTCGGACAGCAGGCCGAGGGCCGCGTACACGACCAGGCCCAGCACGACGATCTCCGTCTGGCTGAAGTCGCGGGCCTCCATCATCATGAAGCCCAGGCCGCTCTGCCCGTTGACCTGCTCCCCGACGACGAGGCTGAGCCAGCCCGCGGCGAACGCCAGTCGCAGGCCGAGGAACAGGGACGGCATCGCGCCCGGGAGCACGACGTGCCGGATCCGCTCGAGCTGGGTGAGGCCGCAGGTCCGGGCGGCCTCGACCAGCCTCTCGTCGATGTCGCGGATGCCGGCGTAGGTGTTGAGATAGACCGGGAAGAACGCGCCCAGCGCCACCAGGGACACCTTCAGCGACTCCCCGATGCCCACCCAGATGATGAGCAGCGGGACGAGCCCGAGATGCGGCAGCATCCGGGCCGCCTGGACCGGCGGGTCCACGAGGTCGTCCCCGATCCGGAGCAACCCCGCGAGCGCGCCCAGGACGAGGGCGAGCGAGCCTCCGATGAGCAGCCCGAGGGCGGCCCGCTCCACGGATTCCAGCAGGTGCAGGCCGAGGGATCCGTCCAGGGACAACCGCCAGGCCGCCGCCGCGATCTCGCTCGGCGGGGGAAGCTTGTCGGGCGAGAGGACGCCGGCCTGCGCGGCACCCTCCCACCCGGCGACGAGCACGATCGGCGTGATCAGCCGCCGTGGCCTGAACCTCACTTCAGGACGTCCGAGAAGCTCGGGTCGATGAGGCTCTTGACGTCGACCCTGCCGGGAATGAGCGCGAGGTCGGCGAAGCCGTCCGCGATCTGCTGGAGCTCGTCGCCGATCGTGGCGTCCACCTGCGCGAGTGGCTGGGCGCTGCGCTCCAGGGCGCGGCGGGCGACGTCCTCGGGGATCTTCAGCTCGGGGGCGAGCAGCTTGACGCGCTCCTCCGAGTTGGCGATGCCCCAGTCCGTGACCTCGCGGTAGACCTTCAGATACTCGCGTACCAGGTCGGGCTTGTTCCGCAGGGCTTCGGGCGAGACCAGCAGGTACTCGCGGTTGTTGGCCAGGCCGGTGGCGTCGGCGAGGACCTTCACGCCCGGCTGCTCGGCGAGGGAGAAGTACGGGTCCCAGATGATCCAGGCGTCGACCTGGTCGTTGTCGAACGCGGGACGGGCCTCGGCCGGTTTGAGGTACTGGACCTCGATGTCGGTGATCTTCATGTCGTTGGCCTCGAGCAGCTTGACCAGCAGCCAGTTGACGTTCGACCCCTTGTTGAGCGCGACCTTCCTGCCCTTGAGGTCCTTGAAGGAGGTGAAGCCGTTCTTCTCCTTGACCAGGACGGCCTCGCCCTTCGGCACCGGCTCGGAGGTTGCGATGATCTTGAATTTGGTGCCGCCGGCCGCGGCGAAGATCGGCGGGGCCTCGCCCGTCTGGCCGATGTCGACGGCGCCGGCCTTGATCGCCTCGGTCAGGGCGGGACCGCTCTCGAACAGCGACCAGGAGGCGTTCGGAGCGAGTCCCCTGGCCTTGAGCAGGCTCTGCCCGCCGAACCGCTGGTAGCCGACGCGCAGCTGTTCCTTCTCGGCCTTCGTCTCACCTCCCCCGCAGGCGGTGAGGCTGCCGATCAGGGTGAGTACGCCAAACAGGGCAACGACGCGGCGCATAAGGGGCTCCTTGAAGAACGAGGCAAACGGCCGCAAGTATGCCTACTAATCCTACCTTTTGTATAGGGTTAGTGGAGGAGGGGCTCGGACCTCGTGAGCGGTGCGACGACGCCCGCCTTCCGCTCAGCGCAGGTCGGCCATCCGGCGCGTGACATCGGGGTCGCCGAGGAAGCAGCCGATCATGAGGGCGTCCCGCAGCATGGCGAGGGTCTCGGCCTCGGCCTTGGGCTCGGCGTCGTCGCGGCCGGCCTCGACGGCCGCGGCCACTCCCTCGTCTTCGACGGCGATCGGTGCGAGGTCTCCGAGCCCGTCCTTGACCGGATGCGCCGGCAGGTCGCTTGAGCGGCGCCCGGTACCGTCTCTTACCGGGCCACGAGTCTCGCGGCTCGCCGCTGACCATGGAGAACACGAGGGAGACAGCCATGGACACCACCGCCGATCGGATGGCGGCGGCGTACTTCGACGCCATCGAGTTGCTCTGCGAGGTGACGCCGATGGGCTGGTACGCCGAGCGGGGCACCGCCCGTGCGGCGGTGACCCGCGCGGGCGTCGCGACGTTGAACGCGGCCTACGACACGGCGCCGGAACCGGATCGCGAGTCGCTCGACGAGATGGCGACCGAGGTCGGCGGGCAGGGCGCGCCATGGTCGATCATGGTTCGGGGCGAGGCGGGCGACGAGATCGTCGGCCTCGCGGCCCGGCACGGGCTGGTCGAACGCAGTGATCTGTGGCTGCTGGCCTGTGCCGCGGGCGACATCGTGTTCCGGACCGGCGCGGTGGAGCGAAAGCCGGTACGCCAGGTCGGTGCGGCCGAGAGCGACCTCTACACCGAGGCTCTCACCCAGGGCTTCGAAGCTCCCGAGGGCGTCTTCGGCTCGCTGATGGGCGGTGGCGTGCTCGACGCCGACCCCATCACCGGCTATCTGGCCGAGGAGTCCGGACGGCCCACCGGCACCGGGCTCGGGATCCGGGCCCCCGGTGTGGTCGGCGTGTTCAACATCGCCGTCGTCCCGGCCGCACGGAGCCGTGGCCTGGGCCGGGCGATCACCGAGACCGTGCTGCTGGACGGCGTCGCGGCCGGAGCGGACGCGGCCTACCTGCACACCAGCGCGATGGGCCGGCCGCTCTACGAGTCGATGGGTTTCCGCCCCGTGGAGAAGTGGACCGTGTTCGAAGCACGGTGACGGACGAGACAGCCCGATCGAGGAAGAGAATTCATGAACTTCAGTGAGAACGTGCGCTCGGCCTTCCGGCGCGGTGAGAGCGACGCCGTGGTGCGTATGAGCGAGGCCGAGATCGAGCGGGCCCAGGCGGCCGGTGACGCGGCGGGCGAGGTGGAGGCCCGGTACAGCCTGGCCCGGGTCGCCATCCGCGGCGGTGACCTGCCGGGCGGAGAGGCGCGGGCCCGGGAGGCGCTCGCGGTCGCGCTGCGCTCCGATGACCGCGGCCTCGAGGAACGGCCGAGGCACGTGCTGGCCGCCGTGGCGCGCATGTCCGGAGACCTGCTCCGTGCTCGGGATCTGTACCGGGAGAGCATCGCCCTCAACGAGGCGCTCGGCCGGCCCGAGACGGTCAACTCCGAATATCACAACCTCGCGTTCTGCGAGCTGGGCCTGGGCAATCTCGACGTGGCGAGGAAGCTGTTCGCCGAGGGCCGTGAGCGGGTGTGCCGCAACGGCTGGGCCGACTTCGTGCCGTACGTCTGCGTGGCGGGGGCCGCGTACGCCTCGGCCGAGGGCGATCACGCGCGGGCGGCGCGGCTGGCCGGGGTCGCGGACAGCGCGTTCGCGTCGCTCGGCCAGGTACCGGATCCTGACGACGCGGCCGACCTCGCCAAGGTCCGCGCCGCCGCCGTCGAGGCGCTCGGCCCGGACGCCTTCGACGAGGAGTACGCGCGAGGTCGGCTCCTCGATCCGCGTGCGGCCTTCGCCGACGATCGACGCTGACGCGACGGTCCTCCGTCAACCGGCGGGGTCGCGCGGGCGCGGACGTACGGAGATCTCCAGGACGGTGACCCGCGCACCGTCGTCGTCCGTGAGGTGCTCTTCCACATTGGGGCCGGCGATGTCCATGTGGTGGCGGTCCAGCCAGCCGAACAGGTCCTGCCCGGCCTGGATCACGCCGGCGGGCGGGACGACGGCGCGGACGACGGCGCGGGCGGGCAGGACCAGCCGCTCCCCGCCCCGGTCCGTGGTCACCGCCGCGGCGAATCCACCGGTCGGGGGCCGGAGCAGCCAGGTCAGCAGGGTCACGGGCGGTGCCGGGCAGACGGTGGCCAGCTCGGCCGGGTGATCGAGGCGAAGGTGGCATACGCGCAGGTGGCGCGGGCCCACCGTGGTCTGTTGCGGCAGGATCGACATCGGCGTCGCGAGATGGTCCTCCGCGTGAGCCGCGGTCGTGGCCAGGGCGGTGATGTCACGCCGGATGCTCGTCAGGACCTCGGCCACGGCCTGCCGCACCTGTGCCTCGGGCGCGTCCAGCAGGTCGGGGATCTGACGCAGCGACAGGCCGAGACGTCGTAGCGCACGGATGTGTTCGAGCCGGGACAGCTCGGCCACGCCGTACCGGCGGTAGCCGGTGGCGCGGTCCGTCGTGGCGGGCATGAGCAGCCCGATGTGGTGGTAGTGGCGCAGGGTGCGCTCCGAGACGCCGGTCATGCGCGCCAGTTGTCCGATCCGCCACATCTCGACCTCTCGTGTTGACCTTGTCCCTGCGTCAGGGTTCTAGCGTCACCGTCCATGACCGACTCGACCCCTGGAAACCGGCTCACCGGTGTACTGCTGCTGTGCTCGCTCATCGCCATGGTCGCCGGTGCGGCCGTCGTGGTGCCATCGGGGCTTACCCTGAATCCGTCCGATCCCGCCGCCGCGCTGGCCGCGGTGGGCGAGCACGCCGGGCTGCACCTGGCCGAGCTCGCCCTCGACGTGCTGGGCTGGCTGGCGCTGACCGCCGCGGGGCTGGTGATGGCCGCCGGCTCGGCCGAGGCGCCCAGACCGCATCTGGTGGTGCTCGCCGGCGGGCTGCTGGCGGCCGCCGGGCTGGCGGGCATGCTCCACGACGCCGGCAATCTCGCCGTGACCCGGCTGACCGCCGTTCCCGAGGCCGCCGCCGTGGCCGCGGCGGTACTTCTCACCGCCAAGTGGATGGTCAACCTGGCCGGGCTGTTGTGGGTCGCGGCCACCGTCGCCACCGCGACCGGTGTCCCGATGCCCGCGGGGCTTCGCCGGGCCGGTGCGCTCGTCGCGCTCCCGGGGCTGGTCGCGGTCGCGCTTCCGTGGACGACCGGCGTGCAGGGACCGTCGGTCGCGATGGAGCAGCTGGGATACGCCCTTCATCTGCCGATCATGCTGTGGTTCGGCGTGCTGGGCCGGCGATGCCTGCGTGCCGGGTGACCAGGTGACGCGGCTCGGGCGTCGACTCCGGTCAGCGCGCGATCAGCCGGCCTTTCAGGGGAAGAGCGGTGGTCCTGGCGACCCGGCCGTTCTTGATCCAGAGAATCCGGGTGGAGCCTCCGTCGGTGGTGGCGAGTTCCGGGACGGTGTCGCCGTCCACGTCGAGCAGCGCCACGTTGGCCCCGCCCTTCCCGACCCAGTCCGGCCGGCGCGGCCCAATGGCGGAGCCGTACAGGACGGCGACCTCGCCCCGGCCGCGAGCTCCCGCGACGAGGTCGGTGTAGCCGTCCTTGTCGACGTCGCCGGCGGCGAGCGAGCCGGCGTGGTCGTTGGCCGGGTCGCTCGTCCCGGTGATGCCGGGCAGGGCCAGCGTCTTCAGCCGGCGCCTGTCGACGCCCGCGGGACCGCCTCGCAGGACGAGAAGCCTGCCGGTGCCGATTCCGACGATCACGTCGGCGTGCTTGCCGCCGTGGAAACGGCCGACCCGGACCGACCAGCCGAACGGCTCGCGCGTGCACCTGGCGGTGTTCGCCTTGTTGTCGGCACCGTCGGGACCACCCGCGCACGCCTGCGCGTCCATGACGCGGCCGTCCACGTTTCCGCTGGTCACCATGGTGTCTCCGGCGGTCGTCACGCCTCTGGCCGACCCCTTGAACACGTGGACGGCCCCGCCGATGTCGTATCCCGGCCGTCCGGACGGCGCGGTGACCACCAGGTCGTTGTATCCGTCTCCGGTCACGTCTCCGGCCGCCAGCGCGGCGCCGAAGAGACGGCTGTGCTGGCTGAAGCCGACCACTCCCGGCGTGTTCTCGCTGAGGCGCAGTGCCCCGGAGGAGGTGAGACCGCGGCGGGAGCCGTACAGGACGACGGCGGCGCCGCCGTGCGTCGCCGCGCCGTCCAGCGTGGTCTCCGGCGCCCCCACGGCGAGGTCGGTGTAGCCGTCCCGGTTGAGGTCGGAGGTGGTCAGCGCGTTGCCGAAGCCGTGGCCGGTGCCGAGCCGGGGGACACCGCCCTGGCCGGGGGTGAATCGGCCGGTCCGGCCGACATAGCCGTCCGCGCGCCGGCCGTACAGGACGGTGACCGTGCCGCCGGCGCCGACCGCCACGTCCGCGAGGCCGTCACCGTCGAAGTCGCCCGTCGACAGCGCGGTCGCGCGCTGGTCCCGGACCGCCGCTCTGCCCTTCAGCGGCTGGATCGTGAGCGGACCGGCGCCGCCCACCACCAGGTCGGCCCCGCCGTCCCCGTTGACGTCCCCGCGGACGGAACGGGGAGGAAGCGCGGCTCCTGTGGCGAGCACGGTTGCCAGCACGATGACCGCTATGCGAGGGGACATGCAGGGATGGTACGGGAAGGTCTCGTCCATGGGCAGTGGCGGCGGCGGGCCGCGGGGGTGCCGGTGGCCGGATCAGTCGCGGACGGCGCAGAGGAGACGGTTGTTGCCGCGCTGCCAGAGGGTGCCGATCTCGGCGAATCCGGCATCGCGGAGGGCGTCGACGTGTTCGGAGAGCAGGGAGGACTCCGAGCCGTGATGGTCGGCGCCCGCGGTGGTGCGTGCGGTGCGGAGTTCGGCGAAGGCGGGATCCGCGGCGACCGCCTCCCACCACTGGCGCCAGTCCTCGGGGTGGCCGCCGGCGAACGTGCGCAGGGTCTCCCGGTCGTGCACGGTGCGTTCGAGTTGGGCGATGGCCGGAGTGGTGTCGTCGGTCTCCATGTGGTCGCCGTTGAGCAGGAGGCCGCCCGGACGCAGCACGGTCGCCAGCTCGGCGTACATCTTCCGGAGGTCCGGTCCGGAGATCCAGTGCAGCGCGGTGGTGCTCACCGCGACGTCGGCCGGCCCGTCCAGGCCCAGGGACCCGGTCCATCCGGGGGTGCGCAGATCGAGGGAGACGAAGGAGAGGTGCGGGTAGGCGGCCCGGCCGAGGCCGAGCAGCAGGGGGTCCGCGTCGACCGAGATCACTGTCGCCCTGGGCAGCCGTTCCAGGAGGCGGGCGGACAGCGAGCCCGGTCCGCAGCCGAGGTCGATGACCAGCGGGTCGGGGCGGCCCGTCGCCTCGACGGCGTCGATCAGCGCGGTGAAGCGCTCCTCGCGGTCGGGCAGGTAGCCCTCCTGCTGGCGGTCCCAGCGTGCGATCCACTCGAGTGCGGCATCGTGGGTGAGCACCATAGTCTCCTTGTGACTGTCGTATAGCCTTATGACAGTTACAAGCTAGAACGCGAGGATGTAACTGGTCAAGTGGATTTCAACAGTCACGCTGATGCGATCGTTCGGGTGGCCGTGGGGTTGGTCAACGAGCTGACCCCGGGAGAGAGGCGAGGCCGCGACTTCCCGCCGCCACGAGATCTCGCCGCCGCCGCCACGGAGGGCCTGCGCACCGGCCACCCGGACCACCGGGAGGTCACCGAGACGGAGGCCGGTGAGCTCGTCGAGATCGCGGCGCGGCTGCGCGTGGTCTTCGACGCCGTCACGAGGGGAGACGTCGACGCCGCCGCCCTGCGGGTCAACGATCTCCTTGAGGAGACCCGGGCACGGCCGATGCTCGAACGCCACGACGGAGAGCCGTGGCACCTGCACTTCCACGGCCCGGGTGGCACCATGGCGGGCGACTGGGCGGCGAGCTGTGCCACCGGTCTCGCGATCGTGCTGGGAAGCGAGTACCACGACCGTCTCGGCGTGTGCACGGCGCCGCACTGCGACCGGGTCTACGTGGACGTCTCCCGCAACGGTACCCGCCGGTTCTGCGGCACCACCTGCCAGAACCGCGTCAAGACGGCGGCCTTCCGCGCCAGGGGCAAAGGCCTGTGAGGGCGCGCTCCCGACGGCCGCCGATCACGGACCACGGATGCCGGGACACCTGGTGGGCCGGGTACGAGGCCGGCCGTTTCCGTGGTCCCGGCGGCGCCGGAGTCTTCCACGCCGCCGGCCCGACCACCGGCGAAGTCAGCCGACGTGGGCCGGCCCGGCCTCGCGGTTCCTTCCGGCGACCTCGGGCCGGTGCGCGCGGGTCAGCCGGCGACGGTCATGCGCTGGGTGCCGACGACCTTCAGGAGCTGGAGGGACTGGTAGGCGGAAGACCCGGGATCGGCGGTGAAGATGACCACCTGCTCCTCCTAGTCGGGAACGGTCAGGACGTCGAAGTCCAGCTCGATCGGCCCGACCTGCGGATGCCGTACGGTCTGGTGCAGGTGACGCTCGATGTGGAACCGGTGGGAGTTCCACAGGCGGGCGAACTCCTCGCTTCCGGCCACCAGCTCGTCCACCAGGAGCTTCAGCTCCGGATCGTCGGGATAGCGGGTGACGGCCAGGCGAAGATAGCTGACCGCCGTGACGACGAACCGCTCCGGGCCGCCCATGCCGTAATGCCGATGCTCCGGGTCCGGGTGCAGGAAGTAGCGCCGGATGATGTTGCGCTCCTGCCCGGCCAGGGCGGAGAAGTCCTCGAACAGCGCCGCGGACGCCGAGGCCGTGGTCCACACCGCCGTGGATTACGCCCACCCGGAGATGGGTGAGATCGAGCACGACGCCCTGCGGGCGCTGCTGGCCGGACTGGGCGAAGGGGGGACGTTTCTCTACACCAGTACGGGCCTGGTCTGTCCGGACACCCAGGGCGTCACGGTGGACGAGGATCACCCCGTCGACCCGCGGACCTCGCCGCAGCCGTACAAGATCCTCGGTGAGCGGCAGGTCCTGGACACCGGCCACGTGGCGGGCATGGTGATCCGGGCCTCGCTGGTCTACGGCCGGGGCGGGTCCGGGCTGTTGCAGGGCATGGTGGCCTCCGCCCGGCAGCAGGGCGTGGTCACCTACGTCGGGGAGGGCGCCAACGAGTGGTAGTCGGTGCATGTCGACGATCTCGCCGAGCTGTACCTGGCCATGCTGGAGCGCCCCGCGCCCGGGGTCGTCGTCAACGCCGTCGGGCTCGAACGGACCCCCATGCGGCGGATCGCCGAGGCCGTCGCCGAGCTGACGGGTGCGCGTGCCATGTCGATCACCCTTGAGCAGGCGGCCGAGGCGCTGGGACCGTTCGCCGCCACGCTCACCCGCTCGTCACCGCTGGACTCGTCGCGGGCCCGGAGGCTCTTCGGCTGGAACCCCGCCGCCCCGGCGTCCTGGAGGACCTGACATCCGGCTCCTACGCGCAGGCGCCGGACTGATCGGCCCGCTCTCTCGTCAGGGTCCTGCCGTCACCGCCCATGACCGGCTCGACCTCTCTGACCCGTCCGAGACGGACGAACGAGGTGTGGCCGGGTTCGTGCTCAGCCGATGAGGCGTTTGCGCCAGTCGAGGGGGACGACGGTGACGGCCTGCCGGGGATCGCCGTTCCACTCCACCGGAAGGCCGGTCGCCTGGAGCGCGGTCACGATCTCTCGCCCGATGGACGCCGTCGTGTCCGGTGAGCCGTCGAACACGCCGTACAGGAGTGTCAGCCCGTGTCCGGCCGCGGCCGAGTTCGTGCACTGGCTGTGGAAGTAGACGTAGCCTCGGGCGTCCGGTGAGCCCGCCCCCCGGATCTCCGCCTGACCGCAGGTGCGGCAGCAGGTGAAGTTCTCCCTCGCCGTGACGCCCGTGGCCTCCAGGGCGGTGAAGGCCCGGCTGAGCCGTTCCGGGTCCGTCTCCCCCTGCCAGGAGGCCTGCTCCTCGACCCGTTCCAGCCACATCCGGTCCACCAGCCGGCGTGCCTGTTCGGGAGAGACCGGTCGGCGGTTCCCCGACACGAGATGGTCCTCCGCGATCTCGGCCAGCTGCGCCCGCGTCCCGTAACCGCCCACGATCACTTCACGGATGCGTGCGTCGAGAGCCTTACGCTCGTCCTCGTCGAGTGCGAGAGGAGGCGGAGGTTCGGGGACGTCCAGGTCCGACGGGGTCCAGTCCAAGCCGGAGTCCCATTCGTCCTCCGAGCGCGCCCAGCGGGTCATGGCCGCGATCACCGGCTCGGGTTTGCCGAGTACGGTCTGGAAGTGCCGGTCGGGTGCCCCGCCCCGGTGTTCCAGCGCGTAGTCGCCCCCATTCTCGTGCCATACCTGAATGAAGACCTCGGGCAGGTCGGGAATCCGCTGGACGACCAGGAACCTGTCGCCCTGACCGCCCAGCCGGTCGACCAGTTCGGCGAGTTTCCCGGCACTCGCCCGGACGTGCCGGTGACCGTCCTCTGTCAGTACGGTGATCGCGAACATACCGGCCACCCTGGCACAGGGCGCCGACGGGTGACCAGCCCGGAGGGGCGAAGGCGTCCAGTGCGCTCTGCCCCTACCGGCGATCGGGAAAGCAGATCGGCCCATCGGGTGATACCCCATGACCGACATTCGCTCCCGAGAGGCTCTCGATGACAGCCACGCCGGTCGAACGACCGCCAGACCAGTCGCTCGACGACTTCTCCGCGGTCTTCGACGCCTACTTCAGCGAGATTCACGGCTACGTCACCCAGCGACTCGGCCCTGGACAGGCCGAGGACGTGGTGGCCGAGACGTTCCTGACGGCGTTCCGCAAGCGAGCGCGATACGACCCCGCCAGGGCCGGCGTCAGAACCTGGCTGTACGGCATCGCCACCAACCTCGTCGGTAAGCATCGCAGGGCCGAGATCCGCGCGCTGCGGGCCATGAACAGGTACGGCCCCCCAGCCGACTCACCCGGCCACGAGGAACGGGTGGCGGCCCAGGTCAGCGCAGAGAGCCTGCGACCCGCGCTCGCCGAGGCCATCGCCCGTCTCGGGCGGGGCGAGCGCGACGTGCTGCTCCTGACGGCCCTGGCGGGACTGAGCCACGAGGAGATCGCCGCCGCGCTCGGTATCTCCTACGGCACGGTCGGCTCGCGGCTGAGCCGTGCCAGAACCAAGATCCGCGCCGCTCTGGGCGCCGACCCGATGAAGGACGATCATGGATGAACTCACCGAGGTCCGTGAACTGTACGGCCGGCCCGCCCACGACCCGTTCGTGAAGGAGAGGGTGCGGGCACGCGTGCACGCGGCGACCAGGCGGCGCCTGCCATGGCAGGCCGGTGTCGCGGGCCTCGCCGCCGCGGCCGCGGCCGCGGCGGTGATCTTCGTGCCCGGCCTGGCCACCTCCACCCCCGCGCTTTCCCCCGCCCCCCGGATCGGCGCGACCATCTTGTCCGGCCCCTCGATCCTGCTGGCCGCCGCGGCCAAGGCCGAGGCCGCTCCCGAGGGCGCCTACTGGCACGTCAAGCGGCTGAACACGATCCGGTGGGCCAGGCCGTACGGCAAGAAGGGCGACACCTACCAACTGGAGAGTTCCACCATCACCGAGAACTGGATCTCCGCGGAGGGCCGGGCCTGGACCGGCTACAAGAAGCTGGCCACGCGCCCCCTCGACGTGGAGGCGTGGCGCCGCGACGGCTCGCCGACCGAATGGAAGGCGGAGCGCGGTGACTCCTCCATCTCGCCGGGCGAGGGGAAGATGGAGTACGGCGCCTTCTCCACCTCGCCAGGCGAAGGGCATCTGGGCTCGTACAAGGACAAGATGAAGTTCCGGTTCGGCGGCGAGCGGCTGACTCTGGAAGAGATCGGAGCGCTGCCCGCCGACCCCGAGGCTCTGAGGAACCGGACGCTGGAGGCCATCCGTGTCGGGGTCGAGCGCTCCGCGGAGGACCACCTGCCGATGGCGTTGGCGTCGCTGCTGTACGAGCTGCCCGCCTCTCCGGAGGTGCGGGGCGCCGCGTACCGGGCGCTGGCGGCGCTGCCCTTCGTGCGGGTGGAGGGCCCCACCAGGGACCCGCGAGGCAGACCGGGCGTCGCGATCGCGTTCCCCGGCCTGTACGACCGGTCCACCCCGAACAGGTTGATCATCGATCCGGACACCTCGATGGTGCTGGCCTTCCTGAACGCCGGCGTGCCGGGCGGGAACAACGGCACCGAGGTGGTGCTGGAGGCCGGCTGGACCGACTCCGAGCCGGTGGCGCCCTCGGCCGAGTAGGGGATGCCCGGCCACGGACGCGGGGGCACGGTGGCCGGGCACGCTCGCGGTTCGCGGGCGACCGGCGAGGATGAGGTCGTTTTCGCCGAGCTCAAGGCCCGGTCGTCGACCGGCCATCGAGCCGGCCGACCTCAACCCGGTGCTCAAGGAACCGGAGGGCCGGGCGGGACCCCGTCCCGCCCGGCCCCGGTGGCTCAGGCCGCGGCACGGCAGGCCCGTCGGCCTGTCACGCCGCGGTGGACGCGGCGAAGCCGGCGACCGCGCGGGCGAAGTCCTCGGGCTCCTCGAGGTGGCCGAAGTGGCCGCTGTTCTCCAGGATGAGCAGTTCGGAGCCGGGGATCAGCTTGTCGAGTTCGTGTGCCCAGCGCACCCCGCAGATGACGTCGTACCGGCCGGTGATCACCAGGGTCGGTGTGGTGATGCGATGCGGTCCGGGGACAGTTGACCTTGTCTGGAGGGTTGGTGTTACGAAAAGCCACGAATTCCTATTGGTTGGGAACATAACGGACAAATACCTACTCTCCAATTCAGTGGTCAGCGACTGGAATTCCCGGAAGTGGGTCTGGCGGTGCATGAAGAGCCGAGTTACGCTGCCCTCAGTGAGCGCGGTGTCGCTCTTCGATCACGCTGGAGGTCTGCTGTGACTTCAGACGGTGGTACGACGGGAGAAGATCGGGCTGAAGTCCGCATTCCCGTTGTCTTCATGTTCCAGCCGACCCGGTTCGAGACGGTTACGGGTGACCGCTTGGCCGAGTGGGAAAGTCACATGATGCAAAACGTCGGGCTTGGCAACATCGCTGATGCGTTCGCGCTCAAAGCCGCTGGAACACGTACGACCTCCTTTTGTCCGGGCAGCGAACCTTATCCAGACGACTGCGACTGGATCCCGGGGTAGTACACCAGCCCATCGCACCTGATTTGTCATTCAAAATTCCATAAGAAAGGTGTTGATGTGGACTCTGGGGACAGTGCTGCCGTAGAAGGTCAGGCCGATGGTCGCATTCCTGTTGTCTTCATGTTCCAGCCGACCCGGTTCGAGACGGTTACGGGTGACCGCTTGGCCGAGTGGGAAAGTTACATGATGCAAAACGTCGGGATGGGTAACGTCACTGACACGTTCGCGCTCAAAGCGACCGGCACTCATACGATTTCTTTCTGCCCGGGCGGGGAAGCGCCCGATGATTGTGACTGGGCTCCGTGGTGACCAACGGAAACCGGTAACAGAAATCAAGTTCCTACCAGCAGGAGAGCGGGCTTACATGGCCTTCAGCGGTGGTGCGGGAGAGAGTCAGGCCGATGGTCGCATTCCCGTTGTCTTCATGTTCCAGCCGACCCGGTTCGAGACGGTTACGGGTGACCGCTTGGCCGAGTGGGAAAGTTACATGATGCAAAACGTCGGGATCGGTAACGTCACTGACGCGTTCACGCTCAAAGCGACAGGTTCGGCAACATACTCATGGTGCGGTAACAACAGCATCGACGAATGCGACTT
Source organism: Streptosporangium sp. G12 (assembly GCF_052983175.1). NCBI lineage: Bacteria > Bacillati > Actinomycetota > Actinomycetes > Streptosporangiales > Streptosporangiaceae > Streptosporangium > Streptosporangium sp. G12. The sequence goes on from NZ_JBRIQO010000007.1 coordinate 289,627, forward strand.
TCTTGAACACCCGTAGCGGCAGACCGAAGGCAGTCATTCTTTCATGCACAAATGACTTGCACGCGCTCGCAGTTCAACGCAGGATGTGCGAGTTCTTTAATGTCGACTGTGATGTGGTCGAGATCGATTCTTTTTCCGGTCACCGAGCCGGCCTCACTTGGTCGACCACCCCCGGAGATCTGTGTGTGCTTCCTACGCGGGGTGGTGGAAGTATTGCGGTTGCGGATATAAACGTGATCTGGTATCGACGAGCAAATCTTCCGCAAAACGGAATCAGCGACCTCGCTGCTGACGCATATGTGGACGTCGTCAATCAGAGCTGTACCGCAACCCTGCATGGCCTCCTCGATGTGGAATTCTCGGGTACTTGGGTAAGTGATCCTGACGCCACACGCAGAGCCGAGAATAAGCTCGTACAGCTCCGCGCCGCCGGCTTGGCCGGTTTCAAGGTCCCTCGGACCTTGGTCTCGCAGGATCCTGAAGAGATCATGCGTTTCTATGAGGCCGTCAGTGGAAACGCCATCATGAAGCCGGTTCGAGCATCCAGACATGAACAGCTGCTGACAATGAAGGTCACGCGTGAGCATCTGCTTCATTCGGATGCCCTGCGACTTTGTCCGACCATCTTCCAAGAGTACGTACCTGGAAGTCGGCACCTCAGAGTCCTCTGCTGCGGCTCCGACACATACGCCGTTGAGATCGAGTCTCAAGATTTGGATTGGCGTCCGAACCTTGATGTGCCCTTCACGCCCACAACCCTCGATCCGGTCACGATTGAACGCCTTCACCGAGTGCTCGAATTGTTAAATCTTAGAATGGGAATATTCGATTTAAAGATTTGCGACGGCGAGCCCGTTTGGCTTGAAGTAAATCCTCAAGGACAATTCCTTTTTCTCGAAGGGTTGACCGGGATGGAGTTGACGCATGCCTTCGCCGAGTTCCTTTATGTGACGGCACGGCGCGACATGACGAGTGGACGCCATTCGATGAAAGAGCCCAGGAGGGCATCTACCAGTGCTGACGGGTAGAGATGCTGTTGGTTGGTGCGTCCTTCGATGTCGTACGGCCGGTGTCGACGCCACCGTGCGGGAAGTCTCAGCACAGGCCGGCGGCCGACCGCTCGGGCCAGGGTCGAAATCCCCGCGTCCAAAACTCCTCATCGGCACGAGATGTGACGTCCGTGATCGGTCCTTCGAAACGGGGTTCCGAAGGACCGATCGATCAGGGGAGTACGAGAAGAGGCGGATATCGCGCAGGGCCGTGGCTTTCTGCGCGCACCGCGCCGGTGGTAGGTGATCGCGTTCCGTGACCCGCGCATCATCTTCGAGCGGGTCTTTTCGCGGTTATGAGCAGGCCCGTCGGCCTGTCACGCCGCGGTGGACGCGGCGAAGCCGGCGACCGCGCGGGCGAAGTCCTCGGGCTCCTCGAGGTGGCCGAAGTGGCCGCTGTTCTCCAGGATGAGCAGTTCGGAGCCGGGGATCAGCTTGTCGAGTTCGTGTGCCCAGCGCACCCCGCAGATGACGTCGTACCGGCCGGTGATCACCAGGGTCGGTGTGGTGATCGCCCCCAGCAGCTCCCGGTCGTCGATGACGTCGGGGGCCAGATGCTCGTCGAGACCCGAGATGTGTGATCCGCTCACCGTGGCCCGCAGGGGCGCGAACTCCTCCGCGCGCCCCCAGTAGTCGGCGAAGTAGGCCGGGAGCAGCCCGCGGATCGTGGCGGTGAACTCCTCGTCGTTCGAGATGGCGGGGATCGACCGGAAGGCGTCGAGGACTCCCTGGAGCTCGGGATTGCCCGCGTTCCTCCGGGTGAACTCCTCCATGTTGCGCATGGCCTCGGCGAAGTGCTCGGCCCCGGTGACCGGTGCGCTGTCGTACAGGACGATCCCGGCGAGCCGATCGGCGTGGCGCAGGGCGTAGTGCTGCACCACGAAACCGCCGTGCGAGTGGCCGAGGAGGTACACCTTCGGAAGCGCGAGGTGGTCGATCAGGTCGTCGAGGGCCTCCGCGTAGCGGTCTCGCGTGTAGCCGTGGGGGTGCGTCTCGAGGCGGCCCGATCCGCCCGTGCCGATCGGCTCCACGTACACCACGGTCAGGTGCCGCTCCACCGCCGGCATCCTCATGTACTCCCAGAGCACGCCGGGGCCACCGGAGTGTGCCAGGCACACCGGTCCGGTGCCGTGGACGTGGTAGCGCTGGACGATGCCGTTCAGGTCGACGGCGTGGGTGCCGGGCGACAGCGGGTTCGTGTCGAGGGCGTTCATGGGATCTCCGGTCGTGTGGTGTCGTCACTGACACCGACAGGACGCGGGGGCGGCGGGTAAGTTCGATCCGGTCCCTGTGATCGTGGTCACAGCCGCAGCCGCGGGTGGAGCCGCCGTTCCGTGCTCAGGCCGGTCCGGAGGGCCGTGGATCGTGAAGGGCCGTTCCTGAGGGCCGCGGATGGTAGAGCCGCAGCTGGTGGACCCGCCCCTTGTCGAGGGACATGAGCCAGGTCACGGCGGGCGGGCAGTGTTCCGGGTTATCCACCGGATTGACGATGTCCATCTCCCAGATGGTGATGTCACGGCTGGCGACCACGTGGGCGAGGTGCTGGCGGACCCCGGCCTCCAGATCGCCCTCCATTCCCCTGAGCAGGAAGTCGTGCCCGATCGTCGGGCGCTCCCCGACGAGCAGCGCGACCTCCGGCGACCACCGTTCGGCCAGGACCTCGGCGAACCTCCCCCGCGCGGCCGCCTCCAGGGTCTCCAGGGCCTCCCGCCGGCTCGCCGCGGCCAGCTCGGCGGCGTCGCCGTGCGCCGAGTCCGCGGTCGCCCGCAGGGCCTCGGCCAGCTTGGCCCTCCCCTGACTGAGCCGGCTGCGAACCGTGCCCACCGGTACCGCGCAGGCCGCCGCTATCTCCTGGTAGGACGTGACGCGACTGCTGAAGTGCCGCAGCATGACGGCCGTCCGGACGGGCGGGGGCAGTTCCTCGATCGCCCGCCAGACCCAGTCGCGCAGCGCGTGCCGCTCCAGTGCCTGCTCGGGGGTCGCGTCCGGGGAGGGCAGCGCGAGCTCGTCGAGGAACCGGGTGTCGTGGGCGGACCGGAGACGCGTCCGGCACGCGTTGCGGACGATCATCCGCAGCCACGGTCCCACCGCGGCGGGGTCCCGGACGTCGCCGATCCGCCGGAGCGCGACCAGCGCCGCGTCCTGTACGGCGTCGTCCGCGTCCGGCCCGTGCCCCAGCAGGCTCAGCGCCACCGCGCGCATGCCCGCCCGGTGGCGCTCCAGCAGCAGCCCCAGCGCCGCGACGTCCCCGGACTGGGCGCCGAGGGTGAGTTCCGGGTCCGAGATCCCGCTGGCCGTCATGCCGGTCCACCTCTTGCTCCGGCCGTCTCCACGGTCCGGCCGATTCGCTCCGGCCGTCCTTATGGTCCGGCCGATGCCGCTCGCGACCGTGGTCCCGCAGGTGGTGACGGTCGCATCCATGATCGTTGATCGTCCGTGCTCGGTTCCGCACGGGCGCCCAGCATACTTCGGGGTGCCGGATGCGCCGGCGGCGGCGAGCTCCGCCGGGTGGGCCGCCACCCCGCGAACCGCGGAGGCGGGCCGCCTGCGGGCCGCGCCCCAAGACGGTCGTCGTACGCGCGGCGGGTCCGTCGTCTCAGAGTTTGATGACGACCTTTCCCGGCACGTGCCCCTTCTCCTGGTATTCGACGGCCGTCCGGATCTCCTCGAACGGGTAGAGCCGATCGATGACCGGGGTGACCTTCCCGGCCTCGATGAGCTCGGTCAGCGTCACCAGGTTCCTCTTGTTCTCCGTGTAATGGACCACGTCCGTCCTGGCCGTCCGCTGGGACACGAACGGCGCGGTCGCGAGGGCCGAGAACATGTGACCGACGGGTCGCAGCCATCGGCCGCCCGGCCCGCCGACGATGACGTAGGCCCCTTTGGGAGTCAACGTCCGGCGGCAGGCCGACACCGGGCGGCCCCCCGCGACGTCCAGCAGGAGGTCGTAGCGCCGCTCGTCCCGGGTGAAGTCCTCCTTGGTGTAGTCGATGACCTTGTCGGCGCCGATCGACCGGACCATGCCCACGTTCCCCGTGCCGCAGACGCCGGTGACCTCCGCGCCGAACGCGCGGGCGATCTGCACGGCGAACGTCCCCACCCCTCCCGAGGCGCCGTTGACGAGGACCCGGTGCCCCGGCTGGATCCGTCCGTCGTCGCGCAGGCCCAGCAGGGCGGTGCACGCCGCCATCGGTACCGCCGCCGCCTGCTCGTACGACAGGTTCTTCGGTTTCGGCGCCAGCCTGTCCTCCCTGACGCACACGTACTCGGCGAAGCCGCCCTCCTCGAGCAGCGCGAACACCTCGTCGCCGGGGCGGAACGCCGTCACGTTCGCGCCGACCGCCTCGACCTGCCCGGCCACGTCGGCGCCCAGGATGGCGAGCTTCGGGGCGCGAAACCCCAGGGCGCCGGGCATCAGGCGCGCGACGTACGGCTCGCCTCTCATGTTGTGCCAGTCGTAGGGGTTGACGGAGGTGGCGCGCACCCGGACGAGCACCTCGCCGTCGCCGGGAACGGGCGTGTCGATCTCCGTCAGATCGAGGACGTCGGGGGAGCCGTACGAGCGCAGGACGAACGCTTTCAACGCATTCTCCTCATCCATCGCGGGTGGGTACGGGTCTGTCGGGGCGCCACGCCCACGGATCGGTGCCGGTGGATCGGTGGCGTCGCCGACCAGGTGGCGCCGAGGGTGTCTCGGGCCATGAGAATCACGGTAGAAGGCCTCCGCGAGGGACTCATCAGCCGAAAGTACGCCCGATCGATGGACGATCGGCGGGCTCCGGGCGGGCCGTTCCACCGGCGGGCCGCCACCGTCCGAGCCGTTCCCCTCGCCGCCCGGATCAGCTCCGAAGGCGCCTGGTCTCGTAGGCCCACATGGCGATCTCGACGCGGTTGCGGGCACCGAGCTTGGCCATCAGGCTCGCGATGTGGGACTTGACGGTGCTGAGGGAGATGTGGAACTCGTCGGCGATCTCGACGTTGGTCCGCCCCCGTGCCACGGTGACGAGGATCTGTTCCTCCCGGTCCGTGAGCGCCTCGACGGGGTGCAGCGAGGGTGAGGTGGGCCCGGCGTCGGCGAAGGCGCCGAGCAGCCGCGCGGTGACGCTCGGGGCGATGAGCGCGTCACCGCCGGCGGCGGCGTGGACGGCCTGGGAGAGCATGACGGTGCCGGCGTCCTTGAGCAGGAAACCCCTGGCACCGGCCCGCAGCGCGGCGTAGACGTATTCGTCGAGGTCGAACGTGGTGATGACGACGACGGCGAGGGGATCGTCGACGTCCGGCCCGGCGAGGAGGCGGGTGGCCTGGATGCCGTCGAGGCCGGGCATGCGGATGTCGAACAGGCACACGTCGGGGCGCAGGCGCCGCGCGAGCTCGACGGCTCGCCGCCCGTCGGCGGCCTCGCCGACGACCTCGATGTCCGGCTGGGCGTCGAGGATCATCGCGAGCCCGGTACGGACGATTTCCTGGTCGTCGGCGACGAGCACCCGGATGCTCACGCCGTCGCCCCTGCCCGGGGCAGTACGGCGGTGACGGTCCAGCCCCGCTCGGGGTTCGGGCCGGCCTCGCAGGTGCCGCCGAGCAGCTCGGCGCGTTCGATCATGCCGATGAGCCCGTATCCCGGCGCGGGCGGGCGTACGGAACCGGTGTCGCCGTCGTCGCTCACGCGCAGGCGCACCGACGTGTCGTCGGCGGTGACGCGGACCTCGACGCGGGTGGCGTGGCGGGCGTGCCGCCGGGCGTTGGTGACCGACTCCTGGGCGAGGCGGTAGATCGCGGCCTCGACCGAAGGGGGGAGGTCGCCGAGGTCGTCCGGGATCTCCACGTCGACGGACGGACCGGAGCCGCCCCGGCCCGCGAGCTGCCGGAGGTCGGTGACGCGCCGGCCGGGTGCCAGCTCCGCAGGTTGGGTCCGGCGCAGGACGCGGACCATGGCGCGCATCTCGGCGAGGGCGCGCGACGCCTCGGCCTCGATCACGTGGAGCGCCTCGGTCGCGGCGTTCGGTCGCGACGCCGAGGTGGCGATGCCGGCCTGGGCGCGGATCGCCATCGCCGAGACGTGGTGGGCGACGATGTCGTGCAGGTCGCGCGCCAGCTGCTCGCGTTCGAGCATCTTGACCTGGTCGAGCTCGCGCATCCTCGCCCGCGCCCGGTACCGGAGCGCTCCGCCCAGGGCGACGGCGGAGAACATGACGGCGAACGCGGCGACCACGTCGGCGGGGGCGAGGCGGTCGAAGACGATCGAGAGGTGAACCGCGACGAGCATGATCGTCAGCCCGATCACCGCCTCGCGTCCGGACCCCCACCGGAACAGCGAGTACACCACGAGCAGCAGATAGGCCATCGTGTACGTCTCCGCGGAGTCGCCGCCCGTCAGCAGCGGGGCCAGGCTCGTGACGCCGAAGACGATCATGACCACCGGCAGCGGTCTGGTCCGGCGCCACAACAACGTGGGGATCAGCCCGACGGTGACCGCCACCGAGACGGCCCGCCACGGAAGGTCCGGCCGCAGCACCCCTTCGAGCAGCGCGATCGGCACGAGCACCCCTACGAGCACCCAGTCCCGCCACGCCCGCGGCGGCGGGTCGGGAGGGCGGGGCTCGTCCCACACGGAGCGAACAAGGGGGAGCACCTCCTCATGGTACGAGAGCACGCACCACTTCGGATCGGCCCAAAGTACGAGAGGCGCGTTCCACCGGCGGTTCGTGGCGGCCCCACCGCGTCACCGGTCGCCGGGTGACGCCAGGCGGGCGGTCTGGGTCTTGAGGACCGCGATGGTGTTGGTGACGTCGATCCTCGTCTCCGCCAAGAACCCGACGGTGATCGCCTTCACGTTCGCCTGGATGGCCGGGGTGGCCCGCCGGATGATCCTTTCCGGCGGGCCGAGAGGGCCGCCGGTTCTCCCGCGGGCCCCGGCGCCGGCGGTTGACGGCGGGCGGACGTCCGGCCCGTCACCTCATGACGTCCTGGTGGGCCCGCCGCTGGGGCGGGATGGTGCCGAGCGCGTCACCTTCCACCGGCGTCTCCCCGACCGGCGTCTCCCTGACGGCCGGCGCCCGCCGGTGGCGGGCGACGCGCGGGACCGCGGCGACGAACAGCGCGCCCAGCAGGGCGGGCAGGACGAACCCGTAGAAGTTCCATGCGAATCCGAGCCCGGAGCCCAGCAGCCAGCCGCCCAGGAGCGGGCCGGCGATCGCGCCGGCCCTGCCCACGCCGAGCGTCCAGCCGAGGGCGGAGCCCCTGCCGGAGGCCGGGTAGAAGATCGCCACGTAGCCGTTGACCAGGATCTGGGTTCCCACGCTGCCCAGCCCCGCGACGGCGACGCAGAGCATCAGCAGGCCGGTGCCCAGGTCGAGGCTCATCAGGTAGATGGACACGGTGGCGGCCAGGAAGGCGCAGACCGTGATGGCCTTGGCCCCGATCCTGTCGGCGAGGGCCGACATCACGATGGTGCCGGCGATCGCCCCGACGTTCAGGACGAGCAGGAACCGCAGCGAGGGCCCGAGGGGATAGCCGGCCTCGCGCATGATCTGCGGCAGCCAGGTGTTGAGTCCGTAGACCAGCAGCAGGCCGCAGAAACTGGCCGCTCCGAAGAGAAGGGTGGCGGCGAGGTAGCCCCGCCGGAACGGCAGCGTGAAACCCTTCCCCGCGCGCGGCCCGGCGGGCTCGTCGCGACCGTCGCCGAGGTCCAGCCCGTAGCGGGCGGCCACGGCCTCGGCCTCGGCCCGGCGTCCCCGCGCCAGCAGATGGCTCGCCGACTCGGGAAGCAGCCAGATCGCGAGCGGCAGGATCAGCACGATGGGCGCGGCTCCGACCAGGAACATCACCCGCCAGCCGTGCTCGGCGAGAAGCGCCATGGCCACCAGCGCGGTCAGGCAGCCGCCCACCGGATAACCGCAGAACATGAGCGCGTTGTAGAGGTTGCGCCGGTTCCTCGGGGCGTATTCGACGGTCAGTGCGATCGTCGTCGGTACGACACCTCCGAGGCCGAGACCCGCGACGAAGCGGAACAGGCCGAGGGTCTCGGGTGACGACGCCGTGGCGCACAGCACCATGGCCACGGAGAACCACGCGATGCTGACAAGGATGATCTTTCGTCGCCCGACGACATCGGTGATCATGCCCGCCACGACCGCGCCGATCAGCATCCCGATCAGGGCGTAGCTCCCGATGGCCCCCGCCTGCGCCGGGGTGAGACCCCACTCCTGGTCGCCGAGCAGGCTGGGAACCACCGACCCGTAGACGATCAGGTCGTAGCCGTCGAAGACGATCGTGAAGAAGCAGATGGCGACGACGGCGAGCCCGCTCCTGGGGCGCGCGGGCGACGAACGGTCGGTCGTGTGCATTGTTCACTCCGAAACGTGAGGCTCGGATATAAGCGTTGTGGCGAAATTACAACGCGTGCACGACGACGGTCCAATAAAACATCATGCTGAAAACGATAAGTGAATTCTAATGGCTGCTTTTCTTATTCCCCGGTACGGGAAACCGCGCCGGCTGCCATTGGTACATGGATATGTCGTGACGGTCAAGCGCGGATCACGGGGTGAGCGTCTCGACGGACACCTGCCAGAGACGGGCGGCCGCCTCGGGGTCGAGGGCGTACGCGGCGACCCCGGTGCGGGTGCCCGGCAGGTTCGAGCCGGCCTCGTTGCAGTCCTCGAAGTAGCGCCCGCCGACGCCTTCGAGCAGCGGCGACGTCGCGACCAGCACGGACGTGGCGGCACCCTGCTCGGGCGTCTTCCACGTGATGCCCGAGCCGGCGGCCGCCGCGATCGCCCGGTCGAGCTCCTCCTGGGAGACGTGCCGCTGCAGGTTGGTCCGGATGCCGCCGGGCATGAGCGCGTTGACGGTGATGCCGTCGCTCTCCCAGCGCCTCGTCGCCTCGACCCCGAACAGCACGTTGGCCGTCTTGGACTGCCCGTACGCGGACCACGGCTCGTACGCGCGCTCCCTGAAGTGGATGTCCTCGAAGACGACCGGCGAGCGCAGGTGCGCGCTCGAACTGACCGACACGACGCGGGCGCCGCCGGCCGCCGCGAGTGCCCGGTGCAGCCCGGTGGCGAGCGCGAAGTGGCCGAGGTGGTTGGTGGCGAACTGCAGCTCCCAGCCCTCCGGGGTGCGCGTCTCGGGCGACGCCATGACGCCGGCGTTGTTGACGAGGATGTGCAGCGGGCCGTCCCACGCGGCCGTGAACGCCGCCACGGACGCCTGGTCGGCGAGGTCCAGCGGTGCGACGAGGACCTGCTTGCCGCCGGTGGTCGCGATGATGTCGTTCGCGGTGCGCTCTCCGGCGTCGAGGTCGCGTACCGCCAGCGTCACCTCCGCGCCCGCCCCGGCGAGCGCCCGCGCCGTCTCGATGCCGATGCCGGACGCTCCGCCGGTCACGACGGCGCGGCGGCCGGTGAGGTCGATGCCGTCCACGACCTCGGCGGCGGTGGACGCGGCGGTGAACGGGGTGCTGATACGTGCGGTCTCAGTCATGATCGTGCCTGTCCTGTCGGCGATGTGCTCGGCGATGTGCTCGGTTGTGCGAAGGGGAGGCCCGGCCGGTACGATGTGAAAACGGAGGATCCTCCACTACGAACCACTGTAAGTGGAGTTTCCTCCGCTTAGCAAGTCGCCCCCCCGGCGTCCAGCGCGCCGGCTACCACGTCCGCAGGGACTGACGAGGAGAAACCGTGTCGGCCACCGGCCCCCGACCGTTGCGCGCCGACGCGCGGCGCAACCGCGAACGGCTGCTGGAGGTCGCCGTGCGCGCGTTCTCCCACGACGGGCCGGACGTGACGCTCGACGCGATCGCGAAGGCCGCGGGCGTCGGCATCGGCACGCTCTACCGCCATTTCCCCACCCGCGAGGCGCTCATCGAGGAGGCGTACCGCAGCGAGCTGAACAGGCTGTGCGACGTCGTGCCGGACCTGCTGGGGGCGATGCCGCCGGACGAGGCGACGCGCACCTGGATGGATCGCTTCGTCGACTACATGACGACCAAGCGCGGCATGGCCGACGCGTTGCACGCGGTCATCGCGTCCGGCGGGAATCCGTACGCGCAGAGTCGCGACCGGCTGGTCGAGGCGATGACGACGCTGCTCCGGGCGGGTGCCGCCGCCGGGACCGTGCGCTCGGACGTCGATCCGGTCGACGTGCTCACGGGCATGGGCGGTGTGTCCCTCGCCGCGGGAGAGCCCGCGCAGCGCGACCAGGCCCACCGCCTGCTCGACCTGCTGATGGACGGCCTGCGCTACCGCGCCACCGCCCCCTGAGAACGGCGAGGCCGTGGGCCTCCGCGGCGGCGGAGACCCACGGCGTGGGGTGGAACGCCTGATCAGCGAGGAGAGCGCTATGACCACCGCTGATCAGGCGGGCTCAGGACCTCAGGGGTAGGAGACGAGCTTGGACGGGATCGTCGCGGTGCCGAAGGCGGGACCGCCCACACCGTTGATCACGTGGTTGATCCGGCCGTTGCCGCCGAGGGAGACGGTGAGCAGGCTGTGGAACTTCACGCCCGGCTTCACCGGAGTCTCGAACGCGTTCTCCACCTCGATCGTCGGGTCGACGTTGAAGTAGACGTAGCTGCCGAGTCCCCAGCCCTCGTGGGTGTTGACCGCGGGGCCGACCTTGTAGGCCGCCCACCCCTTGGTGGTGCCGTTCATGTAGGCCGCCTGGTTCGGCGGGTCGTACGCCTTCTCGTTCTGGAAGAAGATCGTCCGGCCGCGCTCGCCGTACCACTCGACGTCGTACTTGCGGTAGTGCTCGACGAACAGGCCGGTGGCCAGGACGTCGTCGCCGTTGACGATGAGGCCGGTCTCGGCGGTGTTGACGTTCCAGCCGATGCCCTCGCCGTGGTCACCGCGCCACAGCCACGTGTGGTCAATGATCACGTCGTCGCTGTTGACGACGACGCTGGTGGTGGCGTTGCCGGCGAAGGCGCCGCCGATGCGGACGAAGACGTCCTGCAGCGTGGTCGGGTTGGCGGCGTGGTCCGCGCTCGACCCCGGCGGGCCGACCTCGATGAGCACGTCGGACTTCTGCGGGCCCGCGTCGACGAGGAAGCCGGCGAGCTTCACGCCGTCCACGTCGGCCACCTTGACAGCGGTGGAGCCGCCGCCCGGGATGATCGTCGCGAGACCGAGGCCGAGGACGACGGTGTTCGCGCGGGTCACGTTGATCGGCTGGTCCAGGTTGTAGATGCCGGGGGTGAGCAGCAGGTGCAGGCCCTGGCCGAGCGCGGCGTTGATGGTCGCGGCCGAGTCGCCGGGCTTGGCGACGAAGAACTGGCCGAGCGGGAGCGAGGTGCCGGGGGTGGAACCGTTCGCCCAGCTCACGCCGCGCGCGTTGGTCCGCTTGGCCGGGACGAACACCCGGTAGGCACCGCCGCCGTCGACGTAGAGGTACGGCTTCTCGCGGCTGATCGGGGTGTTCTCCAGCGTGGTGTAGGACTGGTCGAGGAAGTTGGTCGCGGGGGCGCCCTGCACCCCGGAGAAGACCATGTTCCACACGCCGTTGACCCAGCCGCCGACGGAGCTGTCACGGGTGTACCACTGCTGCTGCGAGTACGGGCCGACGGCACCGTCGATCTTGCTGTCGGCGATGTAGCCGCCGCTGGCCCAGCCGTAGCCGGTGGGGGCCAGGTTCAGCGCGCCCTTGATGTGCATGCGGCGGAACGGCGCGGCCTGGGAGACGGCCCACTGGTTGGTGCCGCCGGGCGGCTGGACCGACAGGTTCTCCGTCGAGCGCCAGAAGTTCTGGGTCGCGTTGCCGTTGAACCAGCCCGCGTCGACGGTCACGCCGTTGAGGGTGACGTCGTCGGGGTTCTGGCCCAGACCGATGATCGAGGTGTAGAAGCCGACCTTGGCGTTCACGTTGTAGGTGCCCGGCTTGAACAGGAAGGCGTGGCGCCCGGTGCCGAACTGGGCCGACTCCTGCTGGGTGAAGACCGCGTCGAGCTGGCTCTGGATGGTGGCGCTGGACATCGACGGATCGAAGACGTGGACGTTCGGGCCCAGTGGCCCGCCACCGGGGATCTCAGGACCGCTCGACGTGGTGTACACGGCGAACTCCCACAGTGAGTAGCCGTAGGCGGTGCCTCGCGCACTGCCCAGCATCCGGACGTACCGGGCGGAGCCGGTCACGTCATGCGACTGAACGCCGCCGGTGGAGCCGGTGACGGTCTTCAGGTCGGTCCAGGTCGTGCCGTTGGTCGACCCCTGGAGCTTGAAGGCGCTCGCGTACGCGGCCTCCCACCTCAGGTCGATCTTGCAGAGGGTCTGCGCCGAGCCGAGGTCCACCTGGACCCACTGCGGGTCGCTGGCCGCGCTGGCCCAGCGGGTCCCGTTGTTGCCGTCGAAGGCGGCGCTCGCGGGGGTTCCGGCGTTCTCGGTCGAGGAGGCGCTGTAGGTCTTGCTCAGCGCGGCGTTGGTGGTCCCGCAGGGCCCGCCGGGGTCGGGGCCGCCGTCGGGGCCGAAGACCTGGAACTCCCAGAGGGAGTAGCCGTAGCCGGTGGCCCGGGTGACCCCCTGCATCCGGACGTACCGGCCGGTGCCGGTGACGTCCCAGGTGTCGATCCCGCCGTCACCGCCGGTGACGGTCTTCAGGTCCGTCCACGTGGTTCCGTTCGTGGAGAGCTGGATCTTGTATCCGCTGGCGTACGCGGCCTCCCAGTTCAGCACGACCTTGTTGACGCTGGTCGAGGCGCCGAGGTCCACCTGGAGCCATTGGGCGTCGGTGGCGGCACTGGACCAGCGGGTGCCGGCGTTGCCGTCGACCGCGGCGGCCGGGGCGGTGCCGGCGTTCTCGGACGACGAGGCCGTCGCGGTCTTGCCCTGCGACAGCAACGTGTCGGCGAAGGCGGGGGTCGACGGTACTGCGAGCAGAGCTGCCGCGACTGCCGTGGCAGTCCATAAGGCGGCAGGACGGAACAGACCTCTCATGCATGTCTCCACTGCGGATCCGGGGGGTGGAAGGGCTAACTGCAGGTGAAGGGCGACTTACGGGGAACGGTAAATCAACGCCTTATTTCTATACTTAATTTAACTTGTCAGAAACATGGCGTCAATGGGTCGAAAGTCATGGACGGCCGATTTGCGGGAGGGTCCGCGATCCCGCCGGCCGCGGGCCCGCGCGCGGGCCGGGGGCCGGCCCGGGACCCTGTGCGGCAGGGCCCGGGCGGACGCCGTCAGTCCTCGTCGGCGGGCATGGCGAAGAGCCGGATGTGCATGGGGCGCGCACCGGGGGACGCGTCCTCGGGCAGGGGGCTGTACTTCATCAGCAGCGCGACGTAGGCCTCGAAGAACTCCTTGAACTCGGCCTTGGTCATCCGGCCCAGGCCGCGCGATCCGGTGGCCCACTCGGGATCGCGCAGGTAGGCCTCGGGGAACCGCTCGATCAGCTCGCGGTCCTCTTCCATGCCGACCCGGTGGAACTCGGCGAGCGCGGGACGGTCTTCGGGGGCGAGCTGTTCGGGCCTGGGAAGCCGCAGGTCACGCGGCCCCCTGGCCTTGCGCCACCAGCGCTCCCTGCCGGTCGAGCGCTCAGGGACCTCCTCGATGAAGCCGTACTTCTCCAGCTGGCGCAGGTGGTAGCTCGTCGTGCCGGTCTTCGCGCCGAGCAGCTCACCGAGCGTGGTGGAGGTCGCGGGACCGTGCACGTTGAGATGGCGCAGCATGAGCCGCCGCATGGGGTGGGCGAGGGCCTTGAGCTTCCCGGGGTCGTCGAGCAGGAACGGCTCGTCATCCTTCATGAGGAGCAGCCTAGTCCTGCAGAACGATATCTGCAGACAAAGCTTTGCCGAGAAGTCTCTGCAGAGTAGGTTCGGTACATGAGAAGAATCCCCCCGGTCTCCTTGGGACTCCGGGCCGTGGTCGCCACCACCGCCCTCTGCCTGCTCGCGGTTCCGGCGGCCGCCGCCGCCACACCCGCGGCTCCCGCCACCGCCCCGGCCCTCGTCACCGCGGCCGCGGCTTTCGCCACCCCGGCCCCGACGAGCGCCGCACCCCCCGTCGTCCCGCCCGACCTCGCGGCGACGGAAGTGGGTTTCCGCGGTGGCGGGAACCTCCCCATGCGCGGCACGGTCGTCTCGCCCACCGGCGCGGGATCCGCGCGTCCCGGCATGGTCCTGGTGCACGGCGCGGGCACCGGCACGCCCCGCGAGAAGCTGATGGGCGAGGCCGTCGCGTTCGCCCGTCAGGGAATGTCCGTGCTGATCTACGACAAGCGGTCGGAGGGCTACTCGCTCTTCGAACGGTCCTACTCGTTGCTCGCCGACGACGCGCTCGCCGCCCTGGCCGTGCTCCGCTCCCAGCCGGGCGTCGACCCGGCGAAGGTCGGCATGTGGGGACTCAGCGAGGGCGGCTGGGTGGTCCCCATCGCGGCGGCGCGGTCGGGCGACATCGCCTTCGTCGTGCTCGTGGGCGCCAACGGGCTGCCGCCGCTGCGGCAGCAGACCTGGGCCGTGGCGGCCGGGCTGCGCAAGGCGGGGGTCTCGGGATCGCTGATCGACCGGGCCGAGTTCAACCTGTACCGGACGATCGCCGACGGCGGCATGTTCCCCGAGCCGTACTACGACCCCGAGCCGACGATCGCCGCGGTACGCCAGCCGGTGCTCGGCATCTGGGGCACCCACGACCTGCTGACCCCGCCCGAGGAGAGCCCGCCGATCTTCGCCAGGGCGCTGGAGAAGGGGGGCAACGAGCACTACACGTTCCGCTTCCTCCCCGGTGCGGACCATGCCGCCCACCAGAGTCCCGACGGCGGCGTCACCCGGTCGCCCGAACTCGCCCCCGGCTACGCGGACCTCGTCGGCTCCTGGGTCGGCGACGTCACGGCGGGCAGGCCGCCGGCGGCGGGAACGTCCGGGCCCGCTCCCGTGCAGGCCTCGCGGACCGTGCCGGTGGATCCTCCCGCCCCGTGGGAGTCGGCGCCGGTCCAGCTCGCGGTCCTGCTGCTGATCCTGGTCGCCTTCACCGCCTACCCGGTGATCGCGCTGGTGCGGCGCCTTCGCGGCCGGTCGCGACCTCCGGTGACCGGGGCCGCGCGGCTGCTCGGCGCCTCGGGGCTCGCGGCGGTCCTCGGATCGTTCCTCTACCTGTTCTACCTGGTGATGACCGGCGGCAAGCTGGCCGCTCCCGGGCCCGTGCTGGCGGGGCGCCCGGTGCTCTGGCTGGTGCTGCAGGCCTGCGCGGTGGTCTGCGTGGTCGCGGCGGTCCTCACCGGGCTGGCCTGGCGTCGCGCCCGAGCCTCGGTGCCGCGGGAGGAGGGGGTACGGCTCGGCCTCCTGCTCGCCGGTGGGGCGATGTTCGTTCCGTGGGCCCTCTACTGGGGGTTGTTGCTTCCTTGACGCGAGGCCCGTCGTGGCGTCCGGCAGGTCACACCCGCGAAGGTGACCGTACGCCGGGCGCCGTTCGCGGGTGTCCGGCCGGCGCCTTCCCACGATGAAAGGCGTGCCGTCGGGACGATCTCGTTCGCCTGAAATCAACGGAGGGAAGTGATATAAGTGCTGATAAATTATTTATCTGCAGTAATTCTGACATACGGGACATTTGTGGTGGTATGAGAGTTTTTATATTGTCCGTGGCGGCCGTTGGCACCCTGATCGCCGTCATCGGCTGGCTGGGGGCCATCGACGTCCGGGACACCTTCTCCGCCTCGGCCGTGAGCTCCGCCACAGGTCCCACCGCGAGTGCGGGCAGGGAGGCGATCAGAGGCTTCCTGGAGGCGGGCAAGGGGGCGAGCGGCGCTTCCACGTTGGTGAACGGCGGGGTGAACGCCGCTCCCGCGACGCCGGCCAAGCAGGTGGTCAGGACCTCCGTGACGAGGGCCGGCGGCAAGTCCTACCTCAGGGTGCAGGTGACGAACGGATACGGGACCGCCAAGCGGTTCTCCGTGAAACAACGTGTCTGCGTGAAGAAGAAGTGCCGGACGGTGATCACCGGCCTGTCGGTGAGTGCCGGGCGGACGGCCTGGCACGAAACGTATCTCGGTACCGGCATCTACAAGAAGAGCGGCAGCTCCTCCGTTTCCGTGACGACAGTGCCGGCGCGGACGACCCCCGCACCCCGGGTGACCGTCACCGTGCGGCCCACCACCCCGGCCGTGACCACCACGATCACGGTGACCGAGACCGTGACCACCACCGTGACCACCACCGCGACCGTGACGGCCACCGCGACGGCGACCGTCACCGCGACCGCCACAGTCACCGCCACGCCCACGCCCACGCCGACACTTACGCGGGTTCCCCCGTCGCCTCCCCCGCCGTCCCTTTCGCCGTCACCCTCCGTGATCCCGACCGGCCCGCTCTGCGACGCGCCTTCCAACGCCTACGGATTCACGTTCTGTCCCGCGGGGAGCAGGGTGTACCCGCCCGCGGACGGCGCCTGCCAGGTTTTCACCTGCATCGAGAACTTCCCCAACGGGAGGGGCCACCTGGTCATGTGCTTCGACGGCAAGGTGAGCATGTCGGGCGGGCTCCAGGGCGTCTGCTCCTCCCACGGCGGGTGGCTGCGGGACGTGAACCGGAACGCCGCGTAGCCAGGACGGCCGATCTTCGCGGCCCCGGCCCCGGTGCCGGTGGCCCACCCGGCACTTCGCCCCGCCGTGCCTTCCCGCGAGCCTCTCCCCGGTCCTTCCCGCGAACGTCTCCCGGTCCTTCCCGCGAACGTCTCCCGGACGTTCCCGCGAACGTCTCCCGGACGTTCCCGCGAACGTCTCCCGGACGTTCCCCGCGACTGTTCCCACGCGGGCGGAAGGCGCGGTCACCCTCACCGTGACCGCGCCTCCCGCCGATACGGGGTGCGGGGGTACGCCCCGTCCCCGTTTCCCGATGTGCTCGCCGGGTTCAGTCGTGCTTGTTCCGTCTGGCGGGGGTTCGCTGGTCCGCCTCGTCGGCCAGCTGATCCTCGACGATGGCGCACCAGCGGTGCCATCGCGCCAGATCCAGATGCTCGTCCACATCGCCCACACCCGCCTCGGCCATGAGCTGGTGGCTGCTCGCCGCCGCCTCGTGGGCGTTGACCAGCGCGTGGTGGCCGTGATTGGCGAGTGATTCGCTGACCGCCAGATTCACGGCTATCTCTCCCATTGTCTTGGGCCGTCCCGAAAGTTCGTCTCCGAACCCCTTCACGGTGAAGTCGCGGCTCTCCGAATCGTCGCTCATAGCTGCTGAGTGCCCCGCAGGTTCTAGATCTATCTGTGACTTCCGATCCGATGTGGACGATTTCCCGACGTGAGAGCCTTCCCATCGGGGAGCCGCGAGCCGGATCCAGGGCGGTTCCCATGTCCAGGGCGCGATTCGCTTACGGGCGTGTTGCGGTTGGTCGGAGAGCGCCTTCTCACCAAGATCTTTAAAATAGCCTCGGTGCAACCGGCGTAAGGATTGTGGAGGATGACGACGCGGCTTGATCTCTCGGTCCGCAGGCACGAAGGCGTCTCGGTGATCGCGCTCGCCGGTGAGTTGGACAGGCTGTCCAGCCCTCGGCTGCGTGACGTCATGGTCACGCAGCTGGACGACGGGGCGCTTCACCTCGTCCTCGATGTCGCCCGCCTGAGATTCTGCGATTCCACCGGCCTGTGGACCATGCTGGAACTCCAGCGGCGCGCGGGCGCGGCGGGGGGCTGCCTGCGACTGGCCGGTGTCCACGGGGTCCTGGAACGGATCCTGACGATCACCGGCCTCGCGGGCGCGTTCTCCCTCGACCCCGATGTCCCCGCGTCGCTGCGGGCCGTGGCCGCCTCCGTTCCGGACGCGAAGCCTCCGGCGGTGTCTCCGTCCGCCCCGGACGCGTCGCCTCCCGCCGACCCGGGGTGAGGCGAGGCCTTTCCTCTCCGTCCGCCGTCGCGTCCGTCGCACCTCCCGCTCCACCTTCCGTACGCGTGACGGTTCGCGGTCCTTCTCACCCACTGGTGCAGACTTGTCCCTCGGGTGACCGCCGCCCTCCGGGGCGGCGGCCCGGCCGCGCGGGCCGTACCGGCGCGGTGTCGAGAGAAGGGTGGGGAGCCGGTGTCGGGTGGGGTGCCTGGGGTGGATGTCCCGGATGGGCGGGGTCGTACGGGACTGGACAGGGAGGGGCTGGATCTGACCGGCAACCCCCGGGTCCGGGTGCGGGAGGTGCGGCTGCTCTCGTCCAGCTGGTACGTGCTGCGCAAAACGACGTTCGACTACCGGCGCAGGGACGGCGGCTGGAGCACCGAGCAGCGGGAGACCTACGACCGCGGCAACGGCGCGACGGTGCTCCTCTACGACGCCGAGCGGGCGACCGTGCTGCTGACCAGGCAGTTCCGCTACCCGGTCTACGTGAACGGCCACCCCGACGGGCTCCTGCTGGAGACGGCGGCGGGTCTGCTCGACGACGACGACCCGGAGACCGCGATCCGCAGGGAGGCCGCGGAGGAGACCGGCTACGACATCGGGGAGGTGGAGCACGTCTTCGACGTCTACATGAGCCCCGGCTCGGTGACCGAGCGCGTCCACTTCTTCGCCGCCCCGTACAGCGCGGACCGGCGGACCTCCGACGGCGGGGGGCTGGCCGACGACGGTGAGGACATCGAGGTGGTGGAACTGCCCTTCGCGAAGGCCCTGGGCATGATCGCCTCGGGGGAGATCGCCGACGCGAAGACCATCATGCTGCTGCAGTGGGCGGCGCTGTCCGGTCCGTTCTCCGGCCGGGGAAGGTGAGCGGTCCGGCGTCGGCGCACTTCACGGGCCGGTCGCCGGGCGTTACCCTGCACGGATGACGGAAGTGGAGTTGCGCGGATGGCGGCCCGACGACACGTCGGTCGTGCTCGACGCGTTCAGCTCCCCGGACATGGCGGAGCAGGCGGCCCGGCCCATCGACACCGCCCAGGCGGCGCTGGAGTGGATGGGGGTCTGGGGGTTCCGCGACGACGCGCGGGCGTTCGCCGTGGTGTCCAACGGCGAGGTCGTGGGCAACGTCGCGGTGAGCAACATCGACGCGCACGGCACCGGCTGGGTCTCCTACTGGACGCTCCCGCGCGCCAGGGGACGGGGCGTGGCCGTGGCCGCCGTCAGGATGATGGCCGGGTGGGCGTTCGGGGAACGAGGGCTGTTCCGCCTGGAGCTGGGGCATCGGGTCGGCAACGAGGCCTCCTGCGCGGTGGCCACCAGGGCCGGATTCCTGTCCGAGGGAATCGAGCGGGCCAAGCTGAGCCACCAGGGCGTCCGCTACGACGTGGAGCGGCACGCCCGCCTGGCCACCGACTGAGCGGTAGGGGATCAGAGGGTTCTGAGCCCGGCGAGCAGGTCGCGGAGCAGGCTCTCGCGGGGAACCGCCGACGGGGGCGCGGGGGGCCGTACGGTGATCAGGCCGCTGCCGCGCAGGTCGCCGAGGAGCACCCGGAGCACCCCGACCGCCAGGCCGGTCCGCGCGGCCAGCTCGACGACCGGGATCGGCGCGCGGCAGGCGTCCAGGATCGACAGGTGCTCGGGCTGCAGCTCCCGGCGGGGGGCCCTGACCGCCACCACCACGGCCATCAGGTCGAAATGGTCTCCCGTGGGCCTGGTCCGGCCGCGGGTCACCGTGTAGGGGCGGACGATCGGGCCGGCCTCCTGATCGAACCGGTCGGACCGGTCGGGCGAACGCTCCGCTGTCACGGTCCACCCTCCTGCCCGGCGCGCCGCCGTCCGTCGCGGGGCGTCCTGGACGCGCCGCTCGGGACGGCGCCCTCGCGGGTCTCCCGGGTCCCCGCGCCCGGGACTCCGGCGGCGGTCCGCTCGGCGGGTACGGTCTGGCGCACCCGCTTGGGCAGGTCGCCGTCCGGGGGCAACCGTTCGACCTCGACCGAGTAGGTGAACCGGGGATCGACCGGTTCGACCACCAGTTCGCCCGGGAGCATCACGATCGCCGTGGTGCCGCCGAAGGGGGAGGGCCGCAGGGAGACGCGGATGCCGTGCCGGGCGGCGAGCTGCGCGACGACGAACAGGCCGAGCCGGTCGCTGTCGGCCAGGTCGAACTCCGGCGGGTCGGCCAGCAGCGCGTTGAGCCGCGCCGTCTCCTCGGCGGGGATGCCGAGCCCCCTGTCCTCGACCTCGATGGCGTAGCCCTTGGCGACCAGGTCGCCGTGGACGCGTACGGAGGTGTGGGGGGGAGAGAACATGGCGGCGTTCTCGACCAGTTCGGCGACCAGGTGGATCACGTCGGTGGCGACCGCGCCGATCACGGACGGGCCGTGCGGGACGCCGATCGTCACGCGCGGGTAGTCCTCGACCTCCTCGACCGCGGCGCGGACCACGTCGTAGATCGTGACCGGGTTCCGCCACCCCCGGCCGGGAGCGGCGCCGGACAGGATGATCAGGCCCTCGGAGTGCCGGCGCATCCGGGTGGTCAGGTGGTCCAGGCCGAAGAGGTCCTCAAGGGTCGCCGGGTCGCTGGCCCGCCTCTGCATGGCCTCCAGCATGGCCAGTTGCCGGTACAGCAGGGACTGGCTGCGCCTGGCCAGGTTCACGAAGACCTTGTTGACGCCCTTGCGCATCCGGGCCTGGCCGACGGCCGCCTCGACCGCGGTCCGCTGCACGGAGGAGAACGCCTCGGCGACCCCGGCGACCTCGACGGTGCTGCCGACCTTGATCTCGGGGGCCTCCGAGCAGACGTCCTCGCCCCGGCGGAGCCGCCGGACCACGTCCGGCAGCCGCCTGCCCGCGAGGTCGAGGGCCGCCTGCTGGAGGCCGACCAGCTCGCCGGCGAGCCTGCGGCCGAACCGTACCGAGACGAAGACGGACAGCCCGATCGCGACCAGGCCGAGCCCCGCGGCCAGGCCGATCCGGACCATGATGTCGCCGGCGAGGGACATGGACCGCTCGCTGATGCGCCTGCTGACGTCCCCGGCGCGTCTGTCGAAGTCGTCGGAGAGCCGCGTGGCGATCCCGGCCCAGGAGGGCTCGGGCACGGCCGAGGCGGAGACGGCGTCCTCGATCCTCTCGAACGAGGAGTAGCCGGAGGAGTCGCGCAGGGGGGTGTAAAGGGACTGGAACTCGGTGTCGAGCTGGTCGAAGCCCAGGGAGTACAGGAGCCTGCGGCCGGTGACCAGCTGGCCGAACCTCGCGCGCTCCGCGGGGCTCATCGCCCCCTCGACGACGGCTCCGGATATCAGCGCGGCCTGCTGGCTGAGCATCTCGCGGCTCCGCCCGACCATGACGACGGCTCGCGTCTGATCGCTCAGCTCGACGTCGGCGGATATCCGGATCTTCTCGTAGGCGTCGAAGGCGGCCGCGATGATCCCGCTGTAGGCGTCGAGGGTCCGCAGCCGGGTCTCGGTACGGGTGTCGACCCCGCTGCGGATCTCGGTGAGCCGGTCCAGCGAGGCGAGGAGCCGGCTCAGGCGTCCCCAGGTGGCGGGGGCGATGTCGGGGCGGGCCTCGGTGGCCAGCCGTTCCAGCTCGGCTCTGGCGCCGTTCGTCCGCAGGCGCTGGGCGTCCAGCTCCCTCCGTGAGACGCCGACGTCTCCCAGGACGGACAGCGACAGCATCCGCTCGTGCTGGAGCGCCGTGGTCACCTTTCTGGCGGGCACGACCACCTGCTCGTAACCGCCACGGATCTTGAGTAGCTCCTGCCCATCTTGGACCGTGATGTTGGCCGCAAATACCCAAATCACTACAAGGGATATAATAGGTACCAGGAGTAAGGTAAAAATCTTTACCCTGATTGAGTATTTTCGGCTGGCCATAATACCTCGCACACCTTGAGATGCGTGGTTAACAATGGCCAAACATAGCAATGTGGGTCACGTGGGACCAGACGTGCACGTGATACACATTGAGACTATTTATCGCGATCTGTCCGTTCGGAACCGTCGGCTCCTCGCGTGCGTCTCTTAGAGAGAAGGGGGGTCGACGATGCAGAAGATCGCGGACCTGATCGGAACCGAGGCTGAGCGCGCCGACCAGGCGGCGCTGGTTCGCGGTGGCGAACTGGCGAGGGCGGGGGCGGTGCAGCTGGTCCGGTTCGGCCCGCCGCGGGTGACCGCCGAGGTCGACGACGGCGCCGCGTGTGTCGAGTTCCGGCTCGTCGACGGGACCCTCCACTGGCACTGCAGCTGCCCCGAGGGCAGGAACGGCGTCTTCTGCGCCCACTGCGTGGCGACGGCTCAGTCGGTCAGGATCAGGACGGACAAAAAGGACCCTCCGGTCGCGCCGTCGGCGACCGCCTCGGCGAGAACGGTCCGGATCGCGTCGTAGGCCGGCCGGTCCCCGGCCCGGAGCGCCGACGGCTCCGACCAGATCAGCAGGTGCTCGCCCGGCGGCAACCACGACAGGTCGGTCAGCACGTCGTAGAGCGCGTCGAGGTTGTGCCCGAAACGGTCGGGCAGGTCGAGGGCCTCGGCGATCGCGTCCATCGCCTCGGCCGAAGTGGTGATCTTCACACCGTCCAGCCGGTGCGGCGTGGCGGACCCGATCATGGACTCGACCTCGCGGGCCGCCTCCTCGCGGAACGTTCCCCTGGAGACCGTGGTCATCCTCGCCTCCGGCCGCCGCCGGTGGGCACGCCGCGGGCGCCCGTGCGGTCGTTCTCGCGGGCGACATCCTGGATCACCATCGGCCGTGCCCCCTGAACTGCTGGTTCGCGCTGCCACTCGGACATCTCACCTCGCCGAACTACCCGCGCGCCAACCCGTGAAAACGGGGTGCCGGGCGTGTCTTCGTCGCTCTCCCCTGGCCGGACACTCCTTACCTAATTGTCTAGTTGTCATACAATCCGCCTACAATCGACCCATGAAAATCGCTGTGATCGGAGCCGCCGTGCTCTGGGGGACCGCGGGAACCGCGGGCCTGCTCGTCAGCGGGGTCGATCCCGTATCCCTGGCCTCCGCCCGCCTGGTGATCGGCGGACTGGTCCTCGCGGCCGTCACCGCTCCCGCGGCGCGGCTCCTGCTCCTGCCCGGAGGCTCCCTCACGGGCTCCCCCGGGAGCTCTTCCGCAGGCTCCCCCGAGGGCTCTCTCGCGGGCTCTCCCGGAGGGCGGGAACGGGAACGGGGGCGCGGTCTCGGGACGCGTCTGGGCCCGCTCGCGGCGGCGGCGATGGCCGTGGCCGCGTACCAGCTGTGCTACTTCGCCGCGGTCGGCAGGACCGGGGTGGCCGTCGGCACCGTGGTCGCCATCGGCAGCGGTCCCGTCTTCACCGGGCTGCTGTCCTGGCTGCTCGACCGCGCGTGGCCCGGCCGCCGCTGGGCGGGGGCGACCGCGGTGGCGATCGCCGGCTGTGCCGTGCTCACCGGCGGGGGAGGCGAGGTGCGGGCCGACGGTGTCCTGCTCGCGCTGCTCGGCGGCCTGCTGTACGCGTTCTACGCGGTCACCGCGGCGCGGGCGATCGGCGCGGGAGCGCCCTCCGACGCGGTGATGGGGCTGATGTTCGGCGGGGCCGCCGTCGTCATGGCGCCCGTCCTGCTGTGGACGGGCACCGGCTGGCTGGCCGAGCCGCGCGGCCTGCTCACCGCCCTCTACCTGGGCTGTGCCACCACCGCGCTGGCCTACTTCCTGTACGGCAGGGGGCTGCGCACGACCCCGGTCGCGACCGCCGCCACCCTCGCCCTGGCCGAGCCCGCGGTGGCGGCCCTGCTCGGCGTCGTCGTGCTCGGCGAGCGGCTCGCGCCCGCCTCGGTCGCCGGGCTCGTCCTGCTCGGTGCCAGCCTGGTCGCGGTCTCCCTGCCCGAGCGCGTCCATCGGGGAGGCCGGGACCGGAGGGCAATAGGGTCGTCGGCGTGACCCTCCCGCTTCATCCCGTCTCCGCCGTCGGCGCGCTCGCCGACGCCCTGCGCCGGCGGGTGTTGTCCGGCGAGATCCCGCCGGGCACCACGCTGCCGGAGCAGGAGCTCTCGGCCCTGTACGGGGTGGCCCGCCCGACCGTCCGCGAGGCGCTCGCCGTGCTCGTGCACGAGGGCCTGCTCAGGCGCGAGCGCCACCGCAGCGCCCAGGTGGCCGAGGTGAGCGTGGCCGACCTGGACGACCTGATGTTCGTCCGGCGCCCGCTGGAGGAACTGACGGCCACCTCGCTGGCGGGGCGGCGGGTCGGGGAGGCCGACGCGGCGCTGGCGCGGATGGCCGCGCTGCCCGCCGACGCCCCCTGGTCGGAGATGGTGGCCGAGCACATGGCCCTGCACCAGGCGCTGGTCGTCGCGGTGGGCAGCCCCCGCCTGGAGCGGCTCTACGGCATGCTGGCCGCCGAGACCAGGCTCGGCCTGGTCAGGCTGCGCGCGGTCTACTCCGACCGGCACGTGCTGGTCGCCGAGCACCGGGACCTGCTCGACGCGATCGGCCGG
Organism: Streptosporangium sp. G12; assembly: GCF_052983175.1. NCBI lineage: Bacteria > Bacillati > Actinomycetota > Actinomycetes > Streptosporangiales > Streptosporangiaceae > Streptosporangium > Streptosporangium sp. G12. Next base: position 313,938 of record NZ_JBRIQO010000007.1, read on the forward strand.
GGTCCCGGGGAGGCCGCCAGGGAGGCGGTCGCCGCGCACCTCGATCACAGCTGGGGCGATCATTAGGCACCGACTTGCATGGCTCTATTGCACGCGGAGCCCTGAAGTCGTCACAATCGCGCCCATGCACGGCAACTCAGTGCCGGACTCCTACGTATATGTCACCGAAGAAGGCGTGACCCGTCACTACGCGGACGGCAGCGTTGACGCCCTCGCGTGGGAGGACGTCGTCGAGGTGCGGGTAGTGGGCGACACGGACTCGGACATCCTGTACATCCTTCTCGATCGGCAGGGCCAGGGGTGCGTGGTGCCCCACTCGGCGACCGACGCGACCTTCCTCGCCCGTCTCCGGTATCTCCCGGATTTCGATCTCGACCGGCTCGGTGCGGCGGTGGAGTCCGCGCGCGACGATTACGTCGTCGTGTGGCGCAGCCCCGAACCGCCGTCGGCCCTGCCGGATTTCGAATACGACTAATTTCTAATTATTTCCAAATGCAGCGGTCAAACTTACACGTTTGGATCGTTCCGTCAAGATGCCGTCTCTGCCGTACTTCGGCCAATAGTGGACAGTAACCGGTATTCCCCTACTCATTGGTGATCACTAGGATTTCCCTGGGTATCCACGCTCCTGATGCATAAGGGAATTCTGTCAACCATTGAATGAGACGCGCGGCCCCTTAGCCGGTCGCGTTCGGGCATCTTGGGTGGGACGGGGTGGTATGAGAGTGGAAACCGAGGAGCTCGTCCTCGGGCTTCTCAAAGGTCCTGCACGCACTGCTCCAAGCATTTGGACGCGCTCTTATGTCCGTATTCTGCTTGCCGGAGACGTCGCGTGTTCCGTGGTCGCCTGCGAGACCGTTCTGGGGATCCGGCTGTGGTTCGGCGCTTTCATCCCCACGACGGAGGCCCTGCTCGGGCTGGGCCTCGCCCTGATCTGGCCGCTGGCCCTGGCGTCGGGTGGTGCCTATCGCAAGCGCACGCACGGTGAGGGAACGGATGAATTCAGAGCGGTTTTCAATGGCGCCGCCGGCCTGACGGCGGCGGTCGCGATCGGTGCGTACATCACGCAAACTCCGATCGCCCGCAGCTTTGTCATGGCGATGTTCCCGCTCGCTTTCGCCCTCACCCTCTTCTTCCGTTACCGGATGCGCAAGCGGCTGCACCGCAGGCGCTCGCGCGGCGACTACATGCGCCACATGGTCGCCGTCGGCCACCGGGAGTCGGTGCTCGACCTGGTGATGCAGCTGCGCAGGCAGCCGCACCACGGCATGACCGTCGTCGCCGCGTGCCTGCCCGCGGGCCCCGACCTGGTGGAGGTCGACGGGGTTCCGGTCCTCGGCGGCTTCTCCGACGTCCCCGCGGTGGTGGCCGAGGTCAACGCCGACGCCGTCGCCGTTCTGGCCTGCCCGGAACTGGACGGCGCGGCGCTGCGCAGGCTCGCCTGGGGCCTGGAGGACGCCCGCACCGACCTGTTCGTGGCGCCCGCCCTCATGGACGTGGCCGGCCCGCGCATCAGCATCAGCCCGGTCGCCGGCATGCCGCTCCTGCACGTCGAGCACCCCGACTTCCGCGGCGCCCGGCGGCTGGCCAAGAGCCTGTTCGACCGGACGGGGGCGGGCCTGGCCCTCCTGGCACTGGGCGCGCCGATGCTGGTGATCGCCGCGCTGATCCGCGCGACGAGCCCGGGACCCGCCCTCTTCCGCCAGGTCAGGGTAGGTAAGGGGGGAGTGGAGTTCCACGTCGTGAAATTTCGCACGATGGTGGTCGGCGCGGAGCACCTCAAGATCGACCTGGAGCGGGAGAACGAGTTCGACGGCGTCCTGTTCAAGATTAGGAACGATCCAAGAATCACCCGAGTGGGCGCCTTCCTGCGCCGATACTCCGTCGACGAGCTGCCCCAGCTGCTCAACGTGCTGCGCGGAGAGATGTCCCTCGTCGGCCCGCGACCGCCCCTCCCCGACGAGGTCAGGCAGTACGGCGCGGACGTGCGCCGCCGCCTGGTCGTGAAACCCGGCATGACCGGCCTGTGGCAGGTCAGCGGGCGCTCGGACCTGACCTGGGAGGAGTCGGTCCGCCTGGATCTCCGATACGTCGAGAACTGGTCGCTCTTCCTGGACCTGCAGATCCTCTGGAAGACCTGGAGCGCCGTGACCGGCGGAGAAGGGGCCTACTAGTGAAAGCACTCGTGCTCGCCGGAGGGCTGGGCACCCGGCTGCGGCCGATCACCCACACCTCCGCCAAGCAACTCGTACCCGTCGCCAACAAGCCCATCCTCTTCTACGGGCTGGAGGACATCGCCGCCGCGGGCGTCCGAGAGATCGGGATCGTCGTGGGCGACACGCACGCCGAGATCGAGGCGGCCGTCGGCGACGGCCGCGCGTTCGGCCTGGAGGTCACCTACATCCGCCAGCGGGCGCCGCTGGGCCTGGCCCACGCGGTGCTCGTCGCCCGCGACTACCTCGGCGACGACGACTTCGTCATGTATCTCGGCGACAACTTCATCGTCGGCGGCATCGACGACGTCGTCGAACGCTTCACCCGCGAGCGGCCCGCCGCCCACATCATGCTCACCAGGGTCGGGGACCCCCGGCAGTTCGGAGTCGCCGAACTCGACGCCGCCGGCCGGGTGATCGGGCTGGAGGAGAAGCCGCCCGTCCCCAAGAGCGACCTCGCCCTGGTCGGTGTCTACCTGTTCACCGCCGCGATCCACGAGGCGGTGGCCGAGCTCAAGCCCTCGTGGCGCGGAGAGCTGGAGATCACCGACGCCGTCCACTGGCTGATCGCCGACGGGCGGCGGGTCGAGTCCTCCGTCATCTCCGGCTACTGGAAGGACACCGGCAACGTCACCGACATGCTGGAGGTCAACCGGCTGGTGCTGGAGTCCCTGGAGCCCCGGGTGGACGGCCTGGTCGACGACGCCAGCCAGCTGATCGGCCGGGTGGTCGTCGAGAAGGGCGCCACGATCGAGCGGTCCCGCGTCGTCGGGCCCGCGATCATCGGCTCCGGCGCCCGGATCCGGGACAGCTACATCGGCCCCTTCACCTCGATCGCGGCAGGCTGCGCGATCAGCGGCAGCGAGATCGAGTACTCGATCGTCCTGCCCAGATCATCGATCGCCGGAGTCTCGCGGATCGAGGCGTCCCTCATCGGCCACGACGTCGAGGTCACCCCCGCCCCCACCACCCCCAGAGCCCACCGTCTCGTGCTGGGCGATCACAGCAAGGTCCAGATCAGCTCATGACAGCAGCCGACCGGGGGACGACCCCCACCCCATCGAAGGTCCTGGTCACCGGGGGTGCCGGGTTCATCGGCTCCCACTTCGCCCGTGTGCTCGCCGCGAGCGGGACCGCCGTGACGGTCCTCGACAAGCTCACCTACGCGGGAAACCCGGCCAACCTGGAGGGGACACCCCACGACTTCGTGTACGGCGACGTCTGCGACGGCGAGCTCCTGGCCGGCCTGGTCCCCGGGCACGACCTCGTCGTCAACTTCGCCGCCGAGTCCCACGTCGACCGGTCGATCGACGGTGCCGCCGACTTCGTACGGACCAACGTCCTCGGCACGCAGGCACTGATGCAGGCCTGCCTGGACGCGGGCACCCCGCGGGTGGTGCAGGTCTCGACCGACGAGGTGTACGGGTCGATCGAGAGTGGTTCCTGGGACGAGAGCTCGCCGCTCAGCCCGCGCTCGCCCTACTCCGCGGCCAAGGCGAGCGGCGACATGGTCGCCCAGGCGTACGCGGTCACCCACGGACTGCCGGTCTCCATCACGCGCTGCGGCAACAACTACGGTCCTCGCCAGCATCCGGAGAAGCTGATCCCGCGCTTCGTCACCCACCTCCTGCGAGGTCGCAGGGTCCCGCTCTACGGCGACGGCGGCAACGTCCGCGACTGGGTCCACGTCGACGACCACTGCGCGGGCATCCGCCTCGTCGCCGAGCGCGGCGAGTGCGGGGAGGTCTACCACATCGGCGGTACGGCGGAGCTGAGCAACCTCGAGCTCACCGCCCGGCTCCTCGAGGCCTGCGGCGCCGGGTGGGACATGGTCGAGCGCGTCCCCGACCGCAAGGGGCACGACCGCCGTTACTCCCTGGACGACTCCCGGCTCCGCGCGCTCGGCTACCGGCCGTCCGTGTCGTTCGAGCAGGGCCTGGCGGAGACGGTCCGCTGGTACGAGGACAACCCCGGCTGGTGGGAGGCCGCCGTGGAGGAGACGGATGACGGCCCGCCCGGTGCGGCCGGCCCGTCCGGTCCGGCGGGCGCGGTGAACGCGGGGGGCCCGGCCGGTGCGGCGGGCGGGCGGCGGGGAGGGAAGAACGGATGACCCGCTGGATGATCATCGGTGCCTCCGGCATGCTCGGGACCGAACTGACGGCCCGCCTGCGCGCCGAGGGGCGGCCCGTCCTCGCGTTCGGCAGGCAGGAGCTGGACCTTCGCGACACGTCCGCCGTACGCCGCCTGGTCACCTCCCACGGCCCCGACGTCGTGGTGAACTGCGCCGCGTGGAACGCCGTCGACGAGGCGGAGACGCGGGAGGACGAGGCGCTCGCGGTCAACGGCACCGGGGTGCGCGCGCTCGCCGAGGCGTGCGGGCGCGCCGGCGCGCGGATGATCCAGCCCTCCAGCGACTACGTCTTCGACGGCACCGCGCCGGACCCCTACCCCGAGGACGCGCGGCCCTGCCCGGTCAACGCGTACGGCAGGACCAAGCTGGCGGGCGAGCGCGCCGTGCTGGAGGTGCTGCCGCGCGGCGGCTACGTGGTGCGCACCGCCTGGCTGTACGCGGCGACCGGCCACAACTTCGTCCGCACGATGGCCCGCCTGGAGAGGGAGGGGGCGGCCCCCGACGTCGTCGGCGACCAGTTCGGCCAGCCCACCTGGGCCGGGGACCTGGCCGCCAGGATCGTCGGCCTGGCCGGGAGCGGGGCGCCACCCGGCGTCTACCACGCCACCAACTCGGGCCACACGAGCTGGTACGGCCTGGCCAGGGAGGTCTTCGCGCTGCTCGGCGCCGATCCCGCCCGGGTGACCGAGGTCTCCTCCAAGGACTTCCCACGCCTCGCGTCCCGGCCCGCGTACAGCGTGCTCGGGGACGACGGCCGGCGCGCGGCCGGGCTGCCGCCGATGCGGCACTGGCGAGAGGCGCTGAGGGAGTCCCGTGTGCTCGTGGCGGGTTAGCGGCACGAGAACGACCCAGTCGGAGAACCGTCGGACCGCGTCACGCGGCGAGGGAGCGCATTCATGACAACCTGCAGGCTGTGCGGCTCGACGAGCCTCGCCAGCGTCGTCGACCTCGGGGCGACACCGCCCTGCGAGCGGTTCCTCACCGAGCGGCAGCTGGAGGAGCCCGAGGTCACCTACCCGCTGCACCTGCGGGTCTGCACCGGCTGCTGGCTGGCGCAGATCCCACCGATGATCACGCCGGAGGAGACCTTCACCGAGTACGCCTACTTCTCCTCGTACTCCACCTCGTGGGTGGAGCACGCGCGGGAGTTCGTGCGCGGGGCGGCCGACCGGCTCGGGCTGGGGGCCGGGTCGTTCGTGGTCGAGGTGGCCAGCAACGACGGGTACCTGCTGCGGCACGTCGTCGAGCGGGGCATCCGGTGCCTGGGGATCGAGCCGTCGGAGAACGTCGGCCGGGCGGCCAGGGACGCCGGGGTGGCGACCCTCACCGCGTTCCTCGGCCCGGAGACCGGCGCCTCGGTGCGCGCGGAGCACGGGCCCGCCGACCTGGTGGTGGCCAACAACGTCTACGCCCACATCCCGGACGTCATCGGGTTCACCCGGGGGCTGCGCGCCCTGGTGGCCGACGACGGCTGGGTCTCCATCGAGGTCCAGCACCTGCTCACCCTGATGGAGCACAACCAGTACGACACGATCTACCACGAGCACTTCCAGTACTACACGGTCGCCTCCGCCCGGCGCGCCCTGGCCGCCGGCGGGCTCGCCCTCGTGGACGTCGAGTCGCTGCCCACGCACGGGGGCTCGATCCGGCTGTGGGCCAGGCCGCTGGAGATCGTCGGCGAGCTCGGCGAGCCGGGCGAGCGGGTGGCCGCGCTGCTCGCCGCGGAGAAGGCCGCCGGCCTGCACGAGCTGTCCGGGTACGCCGAGTTCGGCGAGCGGGTGGCGCGGGTGCGGCGGGACCTGCTGGGCTTCCTGCTCGACGCCGCCCGCGAGGGCAGGACCGTCGCGGGCTACGGGGCGCCGGGCAAGGGCAACACCCTGCTCAACCACTGCGGCATCCGGCCCGACCTGCTCCCCTTCACCGTCGACCGCAACCCGTACAAGCACGGCAGGTTCACCCCCGGCACGCGCGTGCCGATCCTGCCGCCCGAGCGGCTCGCCGAGGAGCGGCCCGACTACGTGCTGGTCCTGCCGTGGAACCTCCGCGAGGAACTCGTCGGCCAGCTGTCCTTCGTGCACGCCTGGGGAGGCCGGCTGGTCTTCCCCATCCCCGACCTGGAGATCGTCGAGGTGAACCCGTGAAGGTCGTCCTCTTCTGCGGCGGATACGGCACCAGGATGCGCACCGGCACCCCCGGTGACGTGCCCAAGCCCATGCAACTCGTGGGGCCCCGGCCGCTCATCTGGCATGTGATGCGCTACTACGCGCACTTCGGGCACACCGAGTTCGTCCTCTGCCTGGGGTACGGCGCGCACCACATCAAGGACTTCTTCCTGAACTACCAGGAGACGACGTCCAACGACTTCGTCCTGCGCGGGGGCAGGATCGAGCTGTTGTCCACCGACATCTCCGAGTGGTCGATCTCGTTCGTGCAGACCGGGATCGCGTCGCCGATTGGCGAGCGGCTGCGCCGGGTCCGCGACCACCTGGACGGCGAGGAGATCTTCCTGGCCAACTACGCCGACGTGCTCACCGACGCGCCGCTGCCGGAGATCGTCGACCGCTTCACCCGGTCGGGCGCGGGCGCGTCGATGATGGTGGTGCCGCCCGCCGACACCTTCCACTGCATCGAGCTGGGGGAGCGCGGCACGGTCGGCGGGATCACGCCGGTCAGCGAGATGCCGCTCTGGGTCAACGGCGGATACTTCGTGCTCCGCCAGGAGATCTTCGACCACATCCCGGAGGGCGGCGACCTGGTCGCGGACGGCTGCGCCGAGCTGGCCAAGCGCGGCAGGCTGCTCGCCTACCCGCACCGCGGCTACTGGCGGCCGACCGACACGGTCAAGGAACGGGTGGCCCTCGACGAGGCCTACTCGCGCGGCGACCGCCCCTGGGCGCTGTGGGAGCGCGAGCGGGCGCCGGTGCCCGTACCCGGATCCGTGACGGTCCCGGAGCGCGAGGCGGCGCCCGGGTACGGGCCCGCGGCGGTGACGGTCACGTGATCCGGTTCCGGCCGGCCGGAACGGGCCGGATCGCGCTGCTCGCCGCGCACTGCGACGACCTCGCCATCGGGGCGGGCGGCAGCCTGCTCACCCTCTGCTCCGCGCGCCCCGGCGTCCAGGTGGACGCCCTGGTGCTCTCCGGCGGCGGGACCGAGCGGGAGGACGAGGAACGTGCCGCGCTGGCCGCGTTCTGTCCCGGCGCCGACCTGCGGCTCACCGTGCTCAAACTGCCCGACGGGCGGCTGCCCGCGCGCTGGGAGGAGGCGAAGGAGGCGGTGGAGGAGCTGCGGGCGCGCACCGACCCCGACCTGCTGCTCGCGCCGAACCCCGCCGACGCCCACCAGGACCACCGGGGCCTGGCCAGGCTGGTGCCCACGGCCTTCCGCGACCACCAGGTGCTCGGCTACGAGATCGCCAAGTGGGACGGCGACCTCGGGCGGCCCTCGGCCTACCAGCCGCTCACGCCCGAGGTGGCCGAGGCGAAGGCGGGCCTGCTGCACCGCCACTACCCCTCCCAGCGTCACCGCTCCTGGTTCGACCGCGAGGCGTTCCTGGGGCTGGCCCGCATCCGCGGGATCGAGTGCCACGCCCGCTACGCCGAGGCGTTCCACGTCAACAAGCTGATCTTCGACCTGGCTGGAGGCTGAACCGGATGCGCGTGCTGCTGACCGGGCACCAGGGCTACCTGGGGAGTGTGATGGTCCCGGTGCTCGCCGCCGCGGGCCACGAGGTGACCGGGCTCGACTCCGGGCTCTTCGCCGGATGCGTCCTGGGCCCCGCGCCCGACGACCCGCCCGGACACGCCGTCGACCTGCGGGACGTCACGCCCGAGGTCCTGGCGGGGGTGGACGCGGTGGTGCACCTCGCCGCCCTGTCCAACGACCCGCTGGGCGCGCTGGCGCCCGAGCTGACCTACGACATCAACCACCGCGCCTCGGTGCGGCTGGCCCGGCTGGCCCGCGACGCGGGCGTGCGCCGGTTCCTGTACGCCTCCACCTGCTCGGTCTACGGCGCCTCCGGCTCGGACCTGGTCGACGAGGACGCGCCGCTGCGCCCGGTCACCCCGTACGCCGACTCCAAGGTCCGGGTGGAGAACGACCTGCTCAAGCTGGCCGACGACGACTTCAGCCCGGTGTTCCTGCGCAACGCCACCGCGTTCGGGTTCTCGCCCAGGCTGCGCGCGGACATCGTGCTGAACAACCTCGTCGGCCACGCGCTCCTGTCCGGCGAGGTCAGGGTGCTGTCCGACGGCACCCCGTGGCGCCCGCTGGTGCACGCCGCCGACATCGCGAACGCCTTCGCCATGGCGCTGGCCGCCCCGCGCGACGCCGTCCACGCCAGGGCCTTCAACGTCGGCACCGAGGAGAACAACGTGACGGTGGCGGAGATCGCCGCCGAGGTCGCCGAGGCGGTGCCCGGCTCCCGGGTCGTGATCACCGGGGAGACCGGGGCCGACCCGCGCTCCTACCGGGTCGACTTCTCCCGGATTCGGGACGCGCTCCCCGGCTACCGGGCGCTGTGGACGGTGAAGGCGGGCGCGGTCGAGCTGGCCGAGGCGTACGGGCGGTTCGGCCTGACCGAGGACGGCTTCCGGCGCCACTTCACCAGGCTGGCGTGGCTGTCGGCCCGTCGCGAGGCCGGAACCGTCGACGGGGCGCTGCGGCCACGCGGGGCGGTGCGCGGTGACGGGTGACACCGGCGGCGAGGCGCGGGAAGCGGGAAACGGTGACGAGGCGCCGGGCACGGTGAACGGCGGTGAGGCACCGGGAGCGGGAGACGGCGGCGAGGCGCCGGGGGCGGGGAGCGGTGACGAGGCGCGCGAGATGCGGGACCTCGTGGAGCGGCTCTACCCGCTCTGCAGGAGCATCACCGGCGACGGCGTGCGCCGCACCCTGGAGATCGTCGGAGAGTCCCTCCGCCTGCAGGTCCGCGAGGTGCCGACGGGCACCCAGGTCCTCGACTGGACGGTCCCCAGGGAGTGGAACATCCGCGACGCGTACGTCAAGGACGCCTCGGGGGCCAGGGTCGTCGACTTCGCCGCGTCGAACCTGCACGTGGTCGGCTACAGCGTCCCGGTGTCGGCCACCATGACCCTGGACGAGCTGCGCGGGCACCTGCACACGCTTCCCGAGCAGCCCGCCCTGGTCCCGTACCGCACGAGCTACTACGCGGAGACGTGGGGCTTCTGCCTGGCCCACGACACCCTGGAGGGTCTCCCCGACGGGCCGTACGAGGTCATGATCGACTCGACGCTCGCCGACGGGCACCTGACCTACGGCGAGCACGTGGTGCCCGGCAGGGTCGCCGAGGAGGTGCTCGTCTCCTGCCACGTGTGCCACCCCTCGCTGGCCAACGACAACCTGGCGGGCGTCGCGGTGGCGGTCCGGCTCGCCCGGCGGCTGGCCGGGGCCGACCCGTGGTACACCTACCGCTTCCTGTTCGCGCCGGGCACCATCGGCGCGATCACCTGGCTGGCGCGCAACCGGGAGCGCGCCGGGCGGATCAGGCACGGCCTGGTGCTGGCCTGCGCGGGAGACCGCGGCCCGCTGACGTACAAGCGCAGCAGGCGGGGCGACGCCGAGATCGACAGGGCGGTGCGGCACGTCCTGCGCAGCTCGGGGCGCCCCCACACGGTCGTGGACTTCTCCCCGTACGGCTACGACGAGCGGCAGTTCTGCTCGCCCGGCTTCGACCTGCCCGTCGGCTCGCTCACCAGGACCCCGTACGCGGGCTACCCGGAGTATCACACCTCCGCCGACGACCCGGACTTCGTCTCCCCCGAGGCGATGGCCGACACCCTGGAGACCTGCTGGGAGGTCACCCGGGTGCTGGAGGACAACCGCGCCTACCTCAACCTCAGCCCGTACGGGGAACCGCAGCTGGGCAGGCGGGGCCTGTACGGGTCGCTGGGCGGGCGCAGCGACGCGAGGGAGGCCCAGATGGCGATGTTGTGGGTGCTGAACCTCTCCGACGGGAGGCACAGCCTCCTGGACATCGCGGAACGGTCCGATCTTCCCTTCGGTGCCGTGGCGGAGGCGGCACGGGCCCTTCGCGGTTCGGGACTTCTCAAGGAGTGTTCGCTGTGACGCGGTTCCAGGTCGTGACGGGCTCCCGGGCGGGCTCCAGGGCGGGCGGGGCGCTCAACCTCCGGGTCGGCGAGACGGTGGAGGTGCTCGGCGAGGCCGAGATCATGGCCACGCTGGACGAGAGGGGGGAGCTGGACGAGCTGCCCTTCATGCCGGAGATGCTGGCCTTCTGCGGGCGGCGGCTCACGGTGCACAAGGTGGCGCACAAGCTCTGCGACACGATCAGCAGCAGCGGCATGCGGCGGATGGAGCGCGCCGTCCACCTGACCGGGGCCCGCTGCGACGGGCAGGCGCACGGCGGCTGCCAGACGGCCTGCCAGTTCTACTGGAAGGAGTCCTGGCTCAAGCGGGTGGACCCGGCCTCTCCCGCCGCTCCCCCCGCGGAGAACGGTCTCGCCGCGGGCAGGCCCCTGCTGCCGATCCTGCAGGCCGCCACCAGGAAGGAGCCGGGCCCCGACGGGGAGGAACGCTTCTCCTGCCAGGCGACCGAGCTGCTGCGCGCCGCGCCGACCTGCCTGCCGTTCAAGGACGTCGGGCAGTACGTCGCCGACGTGCGCACCGGGAACGTGGGCGTGACCTGGATGCTGCGCTCGTTCCTCGTCGGGCTGTTCAACCGCTTCCAGCAGGCGAGCAGGCGCGTCCTGCCCAGGTGGCTGTGGGTCAGGGGCGGGCTGCGCTGGGGGTTCGTCAGGGGCGAGGCCGGGCCCACCACCCCGACGCTCACCCTGGACCTGCGGCCGGGAGAGCTCGTCAGGGTCAAGTCCAAGGAGGAGATCCTCAAGACGCTCAACGACGGCCTGCTCAACCGCGGCATGGGGTTCGAGGAGGAGATGTCGCGCTACTGCGGCCACGTCGCGCGGGTGAGCGCCCGCGTCGAGAGGTGCCTGGACGAGAAGACCGGCCGGATGCTGCGGATGAAGAACCCCTGCATCGTCCTGGAGGGCGTCGTCTGCGCGGGCGCGTACAACGTCAGCTGCCCGCGCGAGTTCGTCCCGTTCTGGCGGGAGATCTGGCTCGAACGCGTCGAGGAGCCCCGTTGAGCGGGCCGCCCCACGAGACGGGCGACGGAACCGGTTCGGCCGGTGCGACCGGTGTGACCGGCACGGCCGGTGAGCAGGTCGGGACGATCGGCAGGAAGGCCGGTCGCGGGCTGCGCTGGAGTCTTCTGGGCAACCTGGGGACGAAGGCGACCACCTTCGTCATGGGACTGGTGCTCGCCCGGCTGCTCGTGCCCGAGGACTTCGGCCTCTACGCCATCGCGCTCGCCGCGACCACCTTCGTCATGCACGTCAACGACGTCGGCATCATCGCCGCCACCGTGCAGTGGCGGGGCAGGGTCGAGGACATGGCGCCGACGGCGACGGTCATGGCCGTGGCGTTCAGCACCGGGATGTACGGGATCTTCTGGGTGGTGGCCCCGTACTTCGCGGAGCTGGCGGGCAGCGCGGAGGCCACCCCGGTGGTCCGGCTGCTCACCGCGGTCATCCTCATCGACGGCGTCACCGCCGTGCGGGCGGGCTCGCTGATGCGCGGGTTCGGGCACGACAGGCTGACCAAGGCCAACATCGCGGGTTCGCTGGTCAACGCGGGGGTGGCCGTCACGCTCGCCGCGAACGGCGCGGGCGCCTACAGCTTCGCCGTCGGGCAGGTGGCGGCCAACACGGTCACCGGCGCGCTGGTGTTCGCCTGGGCCGGGCTGCCGTTCCGCCTCGGCTTCGACCGGGAGGTGGCGGTCAGGCTCCTGCGGTTCGGGGCGCCGCTGGCCCTGGGGCTCGGCATCGAGGCGGTGCTGATGAACGCCGACTACGTCATCGTCGGCGCCGTGCTCGGCCCCGTTGCCCTCGGCTTCTACCTGCTGGCGTTCAACGTCTCCAGCTGGGTGCCCAGCGTGATCGGCACCGCCCTGCGGTACGTCACCGTGCCCAGTTTCTCGCGGCTGGCCGAGCAGCGGCCCCAGGCGCTGTCGCTGGGGGTGCAGCGCTCGGTGCCGTTGCTGGTCGCGTTCGTCCTGCCGGTCGCCGTGGTGACCGCCACGCTGGCCCCGGCGATCGTGGCGTTCCTCTACGGCGAGAAGTGGGCCCCGGCCGCCGGGGTCCTGGCGCTGCTGGCGGTCCTGATGGTCGTGCGGATGCTCACCTCCCTCGCCTTCGACATCCTCACCTCGGCGGGCGCCACCAGGGCCACCGTGTGGATGAACCTCGGCTGGGCCGTGGCGCTGGTGCCCGCGCTGTGGGCGGGCACGCACTGGTACGGCATCCGCGGCGCGGCGATCGGGCACGCGCTGGCCGGTGTCCTGGTCGCCCTGCCGGTGGCGGCCCTGGTGCTGAGCCGCGCGGGGGTGCGCCTGGCACCCGTCCTGCCCGCCCTCGTCCGCCCGCTGCTGGGGGCCGCGGTCGCGACGGTCGTCACGGTGACGCTCGCCGGCCTGACGAGCGGCCTGACGGGTGGGGCGATCGTCGGTGGCGCGCCGGGCGGGGTGACCGCGGGCTCCGCGCTCGTCCAGCTCTGCGTGGCCGGTGGCGGGGGACTGCTCGCGTACCTCCTGATCGCCGTACCCGCGGCGCGGCTCAGACAGCTCGGCGCGCGGGTGGTCCCGGCCCGCGCCCGCTGACCGTCCACAGAACCCGCAAGACCCGTCAGACCCACGAGATTCAAGAGATTCAAGAGATTCAAGAGATCTACGAGATCTGCGAGAGGAGAGACCGGATGGAGAACTCCGACACGCTGGTGTCCATCGTGCTTCCCGTACGCAACGGGGCCGGGCGGATCGAGGGCGCGATCCGCTCGGTGCTCGGCCAGGATCACGAGCGCCTCCAGCTGGTGATCTCCGACAACGCGTCCACGGACGGCACCGAGGAGATCTGCCGCGACCTGGCCGCGACCGACCACCGGATCGTCTACCGCAGGCACCCGGAGAACGTGGGCCTGTTCGACAACTTCGTCCGTAGCACCGAACTGGTCGCGGGCACGTTCTTCCGCTGGGTCGGCGACGACGACCGGCTGGAGCCCGCGTGCGTCTCCCGGTCCCTCCAGGCGTTCGCGGAGGACGACCGGCTCGTCCTGGTCACCACGCAGGTCGCCTACACCGAACCCGACGGGACCGTCACCACCGCCCCCCTCGACGGCTCCGGGCTGGCCTCGGACGACCCGGTCGAGCGGTTCGCCGAGATGCTGCGGCTGCTCAACGAGAGCCACCTGCTCATCGACCCGCTGTACGGCACGCTGCGGCGCGACCCCCTGGCGAGGATCCCGCGGCGCAACATGCTGCGCGAGGACGAGGTGTTCGCGGCGAAGCTCGCGCTGGCCGGGCCGTGGGGACACGTCCCCGAGGTCCTCGCCCACCGCAACTGGAAGCACGACACCCTGCCGGCGATCGCCCGCCGCCTCGACGTGCCGCCCTGGCGGGCCCGCTGCGCCGGCGTTCTGCAGTGCGGGGAGCTGTTCCGCTGGCTGCGGGAGGCCGACCTCACCGCCGACCAGCGCCGCCGTGCCCGCGCGGCCGTCCTCGGCATGTACGCGCGCCGCCAGCGGCTCACCGCGGCCCGCCGGGGCCGCAGGCTCGCGCTCATCGCCTCGGGGCTCGTCCCCGGTGGGCGGGGAGAGATGTCCGTCGACCCAAGACCAGTGATTTCAGAAAGGAGAACCCCGTGACCACCGTCTTCTCCAACAGCGTGGTGGACGACGACACGCGCAGGGAGCAGCTCTACCAGGGGCAGGTCTTCGTCTACTCGGCGACGCCCGCCTCCGCCCAGCTGGCCGCCTTCGCCAGGGAACTGATCGCCGAGGCGTTCGGCGAGCGCGACCCGGAGACCGCCCAGTTCGACATGCCGGTCGAGGAGTTCGCCGACCTGCTCGCCCGGCTCAAGCCCCGGTTCATCCATCATCCCCGGTGCAAGGAGCTGCTGCCCGCGGTGCTCGCGGAACTGGGCTGCGACCTGGACCGCACCTACTTCGACGTGCCCCGGCTGCGCACCTCCACCTCCCACGACTACCTCACCTCCGGCATCTCCTACGCCTTCCATCCGCATCGCGACTGCTGGTACTCGGCCCCGTTCAACCAGCTCAACTGGTGGATCCCCGTCTACGAGGTGGTCCCGGAGAACGTGATGGCCTTCCATCCCCAGTACTTCGGCAGCCCGGTGCGCAACGGCAGCGCCCGCTACGACTACGCGGAGTGGAACAGGACCAGCCGGCTCACCGCGGCCCAGCACGTGCGCGGCGACACCAGGGACCAGCCCCGCCCCGAGGAGGCCGTCGTGCTCGACCCGCAGGTGCGGGTGGTGCCGGAGCCGGGGGGCGTCATGGTGTTCTCCGGCGCCCAGCTGCACTCCACGGTGCCCAACACCTCGGGCAGGACCCGCTTCAGCATCGACTTCCGCACGGTGCACATCGACGACGTGCGCACCCGCCGCGGCGCCCGCAACGTGGACGCGGAGTGCACCGGCACCACCCTGCGCGACTTCGTCCGCTCCTCCGACCTCGACCCGATGCCGGAGGAGCTGGCGCTGGAGTACGAGGCGGAGGCCCTGACCGGGGCCGGGTGAGCGGCGGGCACCCGGCCACCGCCACACCGGGTGACGCCGTGACGCCGTGACGCCGTGACGTCCGTGGTGACGCCTGCGGTGACGTCCGTAGTGACAAGGAGTTCGTGTGCTGCGACCAATACGCATCGTGTCCTGGGCGTCTGGCGCGCTCGGGGGAGCGGGGACGACGTAGTGGAGTTCTGGAAGACCATCCTCGACCTCGCCAGAAGGAAGCGGGTCGGGTTTCCGCTGTTCGGCCTGGCGCTCCTCGCCGCCGTGGTCGTCTTCTCCCTGGTGCCCCCGCGCTACGTGTCGAGCGCCTCCATGGTGCTGACCACGCCCCCCGCGGGAGGAACGACGGACCCGGCCAAGAAGCCGGGGCGGACCAACCCGCTGCTGCAGTTCAGCGACGGCCTCAGGACCACGGCCGGCATCCTCATCCTGTCCATGAACACCGAGGCGGTCGCGACGGAACTGGGCATCGTGAAGGACGGCCCCGTCGAGGTCACGATCAACGACGGGCGCACCAACCCCAGCATGCTGGGCATCCTCATGAACGGCCCGTTCGTGTACCTGGAGGTGGAGAGCGACTCCGCCGAGGTCACCCGTGCCGTCATGGCCAGGACCCAGTTCCGCCTCAGGACCGAGCTGGTCCGCAGGCAGGAGGTGCTCGGCGCCCCCCGCTCCACCTTCATCGGGTTCGTCGAGGTGGTGCCCGCCGGCTACCCCGCGATGGACCGGAGCGGCACGTGGCAGGCCGCGGGCGGGGCGGCGTTCGCCGTCGTCCTGCTCGGCCTCGGCGCGGTGTACGCCGTGGAGCGCCGGAGGGTGTTCCGGCGGAGGTCCGGTGGCGGGCGACCCGTCGAGCCCCGGCCGGACACGGAAGCGGCCACGGACACGGCCACGGACACGGCCACGCCCTCGGCAGGCCGTTCCGACGAGGCGCATCCTGATGCCCTTCCGGAAAAAGGCCGGGGACACGAGGACGGCGAGGACGGCGAGGAAGGCGGGGAGCCCGTGACCGGCAAGGACGGTAAGGGCGGCGGGGGCGGTAAGAGCCGCGCGGGTGGCAGGGGGCGTGGAGGCCGTGACGGCAGGGACGCCACCGAGCCGCCGATCACCGTGTACCCGGTGGAGGCGATGTCCCCGGCGCCCTCGGCGACACCTGGACGAGGACGACAAGTGGACGACGACAAGTAGACGGCGACGAGCAGGCGACCGCGACAGGCAGACGAGAGGAAACGCGTGGACTTCTGGGGGACCGTACTCATCGTGTTACGGCGCTGGTACGTCGCCCTGCCGGCGTTCCTGCTGTCCATCGGCGCCGCGCTGGGCGTCTACTCGTCGATCCCCACGCTCTACGTCTCGAACGCGGTGCTCGTGCTGACCATCCCGCCGACCGGGGGGAGCCTGCCGAGCGACCCCGAGCGTCCCAACGGGCTGACCAACCCCCTGCTGAACTTCGACTGGGGCCTGAGCATGTCCGCCTCGATCCTCATTCAGGTGATCAGCGCGCCGGAGACGGCGGAGTCGCTCGGCGTGCGGCCCGAGGGTGACACCACCTTCACGGCCACCAACGGCAGCACCAATCCGGAGGCGCTGGACGGCGGGCCGTTCGTGTACATCGAGGGCACGAGCAGGTCGCCGGCCGGGGCGCGGGACATCGTGACGCGGGTCAGGGACCGCGCGAGGATCGAGCTGGCCGGTCGCCAGAGGCAGCTCAACGCGCCCCTGGCCACCTACATCACGATGGACGAGATGGTGCCGCCGACGGAGCCGCAACCCCAGCGCGGGGGGAAGACGCGCGGGGCCGCCGCCGCACTGCTTCTCGGGATACTCGCCAGCCTCGCCGCGGTGTTCTCCCTGGAGAGCTTCCTGGACGCCCGGAAGCGGAGACGCGGGAGGCCCGTGCCGGCGCCCGGGCTGCCCGCCGAACCCTCCCTCCTGCGGCGGTGAGAATCCTCGTGACCCGTACGGCACCCACGGTCTCCGGCACGGTCCGCGCCGAGGTCCCCACCGGGGATCCGGCCCCCGTGTCCGTCGCCTCCCTGGACCGCCCCGGTCTCCGCGGTGCCGACGGGGCCACCCTCGCCGCCGCGTTCGCGGTGGTCCTGATGCTGTCTCCGGCGCGGCTGGTCTTCCGCGGCCTGCCCTTCTCGCTCACGCCCGCCGACGCGGTCGGCCTCTTCGCCGCGCTGTGGTGGTTCTGCGCGCAGCTCACGACCACGCTCGGCGCGGCCAAGGGCCCCAATCCCGTACGCACCGCGCTGTTCGTGTACACCGCGGCGATGCTGGCCACCTACGGGTACGCCAGCGCCGCCTACCTCCCGCCCGACGAGCTCGACATGGCCGACCACAGCATCGTCCTCGTCGTGGCGACGGTGGGCATCGGTCTCGGGGCGTGCGACGGCATCCGGGGCCGGGAGCGGCTGGACTTCGTCCTGAGGTGTCTCGTGATCTCCGGCGCGGCCGTCGGGGTCATCGCGGCGCTCCAGTTCGTGCTCGAATTCGACCTGACGAAGTATCTGGCCTTTCCCGGTTTCCGGTTCACCTCGGATCTGCCGGCGATCCTCGAACGGAACACCCTGCGCCGGGTCGCGGCCACCACGGGACATCCCATCGAGCTCGGCGTCGTCTGCGCGATGATCACTCCTCTCTCGCTGCACTACGCGTTCGGCGCCCGCGACCGGGGGGAGCCCTCCCTGCGGTGGTGGGTGTGCTGCGCGCTGATCGGCACCGGGCTGATGTTCTCCGTGTCGCGGTCGGCGGTCCTCGGGCTCGCCGTCGTCGGCGTGGTGCTGGTCGCCGGGTGGCCTGCGCGCAGGAGGCTGTGGGCGGCGCTTGGCGGCGTGGGTTTCCTGGTGGCGATGAAGGTGGCCGTACCCGGCCTGATCAGCGTCTTTCTCGGGCTGTTCACCAGCCTGTCCAGCGATTCGAGCATCCAGTACAGGACCCACGACTACGCGGTGGCGGCCACCGAGATCGGGAACCACTTCTGGGTCGGCAGGGGGCTGGGCACCTGGTACGCGCCCAAGCATCTGATCTTCGACAACCAGTACATCCTGTCGCTGGTGGAGACCGGGGTCATCGGCCTGGCCGCCTTCTCCGGGATCTTCCTGACCGGTATCTGGGCGGCGTTGCGCGTCCGCCGCCTCAGCTCCGACCCCGCCGTACGGGACCTGGGGCTGACCCTGGCCGCGTGCCTGGTCGTCCCCCTGGTCGGGGCGGCCACGTTCGACCTGCGCTCGTTCGCGACCGTGACGGGCCTGTCATTCCTGATCATCGGAGCCGCCGGCTCGCTGCTGCGCGCCACCCGGCAGCCGAGGGCTCAGGCCATCCGGCCGCCGGTGAGGTCCGGCGGGGATCCCGGGGCTCCCCGGGAGCCCGGGGAGTTCGGGAAGGAGACCGATGAGGAGGTCGGCGAGAAGGCCGTCGAGGCCGTTGGGAAGGTCACCCGGCCGGCCGGGCGCGCAGATCCGCCCAGGAGCCCGCGGCCAGATCCCGCTCGCTGATCGCGGTGACCGGCAGCGGCCACCGGATGCCGAGATCGGGGTCGTCGTAGCGGACGGCGAGGTCCTCGGCGGGATCGTGCTCCCGGTCGATCCGGTAGCAGACGTCGGCCTGATCGGTCAGTGCCTGATAGCCGTGCAACAAGCCAGGAGGAACGTAGAGGTGAACGAACGTCTCATCGTCCAGAATCACCGACATCTGGCGGCCGAAGGTCGGCGAGTCCGGCCGGGCGTCGACGAGCACGTCGTGCACGGCCCCGCGGGCGCACCGGACGAGCTTGGCCTCCCCCCGTCCGCCCCGGCCGTGCAGGGCCCTGACCGTCCCCAGCCGGGACCGCGACTGGCTGTCCTGGACGAACGCCTCGGGCCGCAGCCCGTGGGCGGCGGCGAGCGCCGCGTCGAAGGTGCGGGTGAACAGCCCGCGGTCGTCCCTGTGCAGGGTGGGGACGAAGAGCAGGACATCGTCGATCTCGGCGCGTTCGACTCTCATGAGCCCATCTTTACGACTCCCGCACCTCCCGGCCATGGGGAAACGGGAAACGGCGCCGGCCGGCGTACGGAGCCTCCCTGCCGTGGAGAAGCGGGAAACGGTGCCGGTCCGCGTACCCCGGAGGACGTCCCTTCCGCGGACCGGCCGTCCCCGCCGGTGGTGCGTACGGTGCCGCCGGAGAGGTCCGGGGCGAGGTTCGCGCGCGTCCGGGTCGGGGCCGTCGAGGTCATGGCGGTCAGCGAGGCGGAGCTTCTCGACCACGTGGCGGCCGAGTGGCGAAGGGGGCGCGGCGGCGCGATCGTCACCGCGAACGTCGACATCGTCCGCGCCGCCACGCGCGATCCCGCCCTGGCGGACCTCGTCACCCGCTCCGAGATCGTGGTCGCCGACGGTATGCCGGTGGTCTGGGCGTCGAGGCTCGCCGGGCCGGCGGTCCCCTGCAGGATCACCGGTGCCGCGCTCGTGCACTCCCTGACCGGACGGGCCGCGCGCGAGAACCGCTCGATCTACCTGCTCGGAGGGGAGCCCGGCGTGCCGGAGGACGCGGCGCGGGTCCTCGCCGGACGCTGCCCGGGGCTGCGCGTGGCGGGCACCTGCTCGCCTCCCTTCGGGTTCGAGAGCACGCCGGACGGGGTCCGCGAGGTGGTCGAGGGGGTGGCCGCCGCCGCACCCGACCTCGTCCTCGTCGGGCTGGGCTTCCCCAAGCAGGAAAGGGTCATCGAGGCTCTCAGGGAGAAACTGCCCGACGCCTGGTACCTCGGCTGCGGAGCCGGGATCCCCATGGCGGCCGGGCGGTTCAGCCGCGCCCCGGGGCCGGTCCAGCGGGTGGGCGCCGAGTGGCTGTACCGGCTCGCCCTGGAACCGCGCCGCCTGGCCCGCCGCTACCTGCGCGACGACGCGCCGTTCGCGGTCGCCCTCCTCGCGGGCGCCCTGCGCACCCGCCTGACATCGAGGCGCCGCACGTGACCGCCGACCCCGAATCCGAGCCACCGGGCGTGGCCGCCGATCCCGCGTCCGAGTCCGACGCGCTCCACCTGACCGCCGACCCCGAGTCCGGGATCGAGGCGCTCCGGGTGGCCGCCGATCCCCCGTCCTCCGGCGTGACCACCTTCCCGCCACGGTCCTCTCTCACGAGAAACGGCTCCGACATGGCTGTTCCAGACCGGCCCCCGCTGGCCGTAGTGATCGTCACGTATTCGAGCGGCAAGGTCGTCGAGGGCTGCCTGCGCTCGCTCGACGCGGCACTGGCCGGTGCCGGTCCGGCACGGGTCGTCGTGGTGGACAACGCCTCGGCCGACGACACCGTCGAGCGGGTGCGCGAGGTCGCGCCCGAGGCCGAGGTGATCCAGAACGGGCGCAACGCCGGCTTCGCCGCCGGGGTGAACGCGGGCATCGCCGCCGCGGACGGCTGCGACGTGCTGGTGCTGAACCCCGACATCCGGCTCGCACCCGGCTCCGTGCTCCTGCTCCGGCAGGCGCTCGCCCTGCCGGGAACCGGGATTGCCGCACCCCGCCTCACCGGCGAGACGGGGACGCTCCACCTCTCCCTGCGCAGGCGCCCCACCGTGACGAGGGCGCTCGGGGAGGCGCTGCTGGGCGGGCACAGAGCCGGACGGATCCCGGCGCTCGGCGAGCTGGTCGTGGACCCGGCCGCCTACGACAGGCCGCAGACGGTCGACTGGGTGGCCGGCGCGGCCTGGTTGATCTCCCGCGCGTGCCTGGACGCCCTGGACCCCCTCGACGAGCGCTACTTCCTGTACTCGGAGGAGACCGAGTACATGCTCAGGGCGGGGGCGGCGGGCTTCGCCGTCCGGTACGAGCCCCGTGCCGTGGCCGTTCACCTCGGTGGCGAGCAGTCCACGTCGAGCCGGCTGTGGGCGCTGTCGTCGGCCAACCGGGTCCGGATGCACCGGGAACGGTACGGCCGCCCGCGCGGGCAGCTGATGCGGCTGGCCGTCGGGCTCAACGAGCTGGTCCGCGCGGTCGCCAGGGGCGGGGCGGGCGGGAGGCGGCACCGGGCCGCCCTGCGCCAGCTGGTCCCCCTGCGCGAGTGGCCGCTCCTGCCCGGCGAGGAGGGAACGTCCCCGGCCCGGACCACGGAGGCCGCCGTCTCCCGGACCACGGAGGACTCCCGGGCCCGGGAGACGGCGGCCTCTCCCGGTTACGTCTGCTTCTCGGCGCAGGACTGGTGGTACCACAACCGGGCGCACTCGGACTTCCAGCTCATGCGCTCGGTCGCCGCGCACAGGAAGGTCCTCGTGGTCAACAGCATCGGGATGCGCATGCCGATGCCGGGAAGGTCCACGCAGGTGCTTCGGCGCGTCGGGCGCAAGCTGCGCAGCGTCGCGATGCTCGTCAGGAGGCCGCTGCGGGAGCTGCCCGGCTTCTACGTGATGTCCCCGCTGCCGCTGCCCTTCTACGGGTCGCCGCTGGCCAGGCGGGTGAACGCGCTGCTGGTCCGGGCCCAGGTGCTGGCCGTCTCGCGGGCACTGGGACTGCGCCATCCCGTGATCATGGTGACCATCCCCACGGCGTGGGACGTGGTGCGGCCGATGCGCAGGCGGGCGCTGGTGTTCAACCGCTCCGACCGGCACTCGTCGTTCCCCGAGTCCGACCGGCCGACCATCGAGGCACTGGAACGCGGCCTGCTCGAACGTTCCGACCACGTGGTCTACGTCAGCACCGCACTGATGGGCGAGGAGAGCGGCGTGACCGGGGACCGGGCGCACTTCCTCGACCACGGTGTGGACACCGACCACTTCCGGCGCCGTCCGGAGAGCGAGCAGCCCGCCGACCTCCGCGCGATCCCCGGCCCGAGGGTGGGTTTCTTCGGCGCGCTGGACGACTATCTCGTCGACTTCGACCTTCTCGAACGGATCGCCGTCGAGCTGCCCGGCGTCTCGCTGGTCCTGATCGGCGACGCGACCGTCCCGATGGAGCGGCTCACCCGCCATCCGAACGTGCACTGGCTCGGATTCAGGCCGTACGAGGACATCCCCGCGTACGGATCGGGATTCGATGTCGCGATCATGCCGTGGCTGGACAATCCGTGGATCAGGCATTCGAATCCGATCAAGCTCAAGGAGTATCTCGCGCTGGGCCTGCCGGTGGTCAGCACCGATTTCCAGGAACTCGCGAACTATGCCGATCGCGTGCGGATCGCCGCCGGCGGCGACCTTTTCCTGGACGCTGTTCGTGAGACGTTGCGCGACGGAGGTCTGCAGCCCGCCGAGACCATTCGGGGATCCGTGCTCGGTGCCTCCTGGTCGTCGCGTGCCGCGCAGCTGATGGCGCTCGCCGAGCTGTCACCGGGCCCGCGATGAGGAGGACGTGATCATGAGATCCGAGGACCAGGGGCAGACGACAGGACGCCGGACCAGGCGGCCGTTGCCGATGCTGGTCGGGGGCGGAGCCGTCTCGGTGGCGGTGGCGGTGCTCGGGCTCTCCTGGATCGACGCGCCCGAGAGCCGGGACCGGGCGTCGGCGGGCGCCCTCCCGGGGGCGGCCGGCGCGTGGCCGGCCGCGGGTCCTCCCGCGACGGCCGCGCGGGTGCCGTGGGAGGGCGGCCCCGCCTACTACGGGCGGTTCGCCGCGCCGGCGGCGGCGGGCTGGACGAACCCGTCGTTCTTCCCGGTGGGCGTCTGGTTCGAGTCGGTGATCACCCAGTCCGACGCGGACAAGGACCGGGCCGCCGGGATCAACACCTACGTGGAGCTGACCGAGACCAGCGACATGGCGCTGGTGCGGAAGAACGGCATGTCGGCGCTGACGAGCGTCCCGCTGCCCGGCCACGGCGGGGAGACGGTGGGCTGGCTGCTCAACGACGAGGCCGACATGTGGGCGAAGGCCGGAGACGCCGGATGGACCGGAAACCACCCCGGCGAGGGCCCCCTGTGCGTCCCCGAGGACAAGGGGTGCGGTTTCACCGTGATGCGCACCCGAAAGGAAAGGGTCCCGAAGGGCGACGGCAGGCTGCACTACGCCAACTACGGCAAGGGCGTGATGATGTGGGAGCGGGACGCGGACGCCGCCACGTTCGTCAACCGCTTCACCGACGTCGTCTCGTCCGACGTCTACTGGTACACCAGCGCGAGCGTCTGCCTGGACGGGAAGAACTTCCTGTCCCTGCCGGCCTCCCGGTGCCGCAGGGCCGCCAACTACGGCGCCGTCCTCGACCGCCAGCGCGAGCTGGACGCGCTGGACGGCCGTCGCCAGCCGATCTACGGTTTCGTCGAGGTCGGCTGGCCGGCCGAGAACGACACTCGGGCCATCCAGCCGCAGCAGGTGACGGGCGCGGTCATGAGCTCGCTGATCCACGAGGCCCGGGGCATCATCTACTTCAACCACAACTTCGGCGGGCCGTGCCACTCCCAGCACGTCCTGCGCGAGGAGTGCGGGAAGAAGGTCAGACCCGCGGTGGCCGAGGTCAACCGGCGCATCGGGCAACTGGCGCCTGTGCTGAACACCCAGTCGTACGCGCACCGCTTCGGCCCCGGCCTCGACACCATGCTGAAACACCATCAGGGCTCGTACTACGTCTTCGCGATGCCCGCCGCGGGCGCGGCCCCCGGCAGGCGCACGTTCGCCCTGCCGCGCGGGATGCGGGCCGTACGCGCCGAGGTCCTCTTCGAGAACCGGACGGTCCCCGTCGACGCCCAGGGCAGGTTCACCGACTCCTTCGCCGCCGAGTACTCCCATCACATCTACCGGATCACTCCCTGACGTCTCGCCACGGGAGCCGGGTCGCCGGGAGGCATCCCTTCGGTGGATGACGCGTCCCACTCGGCGACGTACCGCGTCGCGATCGCCGAGGCGACCCCTCTCGCTCGGGCGACGGGACGATCTGGGCTCTCCACGTGACACGGGCGGGCTCGGCCGTGCGCCGAGCCCGCCCGCTCCAACTCCATCTGTTGCCGATCGCACGCTCACCCGGTTCGGCACACGCCTTCGCGGTGGACGTCAGGAACGTCTGAGCCGGATCGGTGTCACACCGGTCAGCGCTGCAGTGTCAGCAGGCCCGGCCGGTAGGGCAGGAGGCCGTATTCGACACCGTCGGAGTTGGGGTTGCGGCCC